>JBAVRG010000424.1:0-31286 GCA_049694795.1 Mycobacteriales bacterium | reverse complement strand
ATGAGCAAGCGACCGCCGCTGGTGGTGCTGGGGTCCAGCGCTGCCGCACTCACGATCTTCCTGGGCGTCGGCCAGGCCCTGACCGCTGCCAGCCCGGCAGTCGCCGAGCCCGCGGACAACGGGTCGGTCAAGACCCACAACGTGGCGACCGCCGTCACGGACACCCTCGACGAGCCGAAGGTCTGCGCCTTCTACGTCGACGCCTTCGGCTTCGACGGCTCCCAAGGGGTGTCGTACTGGTTCCAGGTGCAGCCGCCGAAGGACGACTCCCAGCTTCTCCCCGGCGTCATCACGCTCGACGAGGCCGGCGACGGCCACACGGGCACCCTGCACCTCGACGAGGGCATGTACAAGCTCTACTACAAGCCCGTGGGCGCCAACGGCACCGACAAGTTCAAGGTGTTCACGGTTGACTGCACGCCGGACCCGACGCCGACCGCGACCGCGACCGCGACCGCGACCGCCACCGCGACCGCCACCGCCACGGCGACCGAGACGCCGACTCAGGACCCGACTCAGGACCCGACGCAGGACCCGACGCAGGACCCGACGCAGGACCCGACTCAGGACCCGACTCAGGACCCGACGGACACCCCGACCCAGGACCCGACGGACACCCCGACCCAGGACCCGACGGACACCCCGACCCAGGACCCGACGGACACCCCGACTCAGGACCCGACGGACACGCCCACCGACGTGGCGACCGACGTGCCGACCGACGAGCCCACCGACACCGCGACGCCGCCGTTCACCGGCGGTGGCGGCGAGCTCACCGGCGGCTCGACCCAGACCACGGGGGCGACGCAGGGCAGCGGCACCACCACCGTCACCCGGGGCAGCGGCCTGCCGTTCACCGGTGACAACACCGGGGCGCTCCTGCTCTGGGCGACGCTGGGCATCTCCTCCGGCGCCGGGCTGCTGCTGCTGGGCCGCCGCCGCGGGCAGCACAGCCGCTAACCCGCTCGCACCGCTGAAGGGCCGGTCCTCCTCGTGAGGGCCGGCCCTTCCGGCGCGCTCAGCCGCCCCTGCGCGTGGACGACCGCGTCCCCCGCCTCGCGGCACCCCGGGCACCGGGCCGACGCCGGTACACTCGACGGCGTCGGCTTCCCTCCCTCCCCCGTTCGAGGAGACCTCGCGTGGCGTCTGGCCCCGCTGTCCAGGAAGACCCTGTCGAGAAGCCCATCGGCGAGGAGTGCGGTGTCTTCGGCGTCTGGGCCCCAGGCGAGGACGTCGCCAAGCTGACCTACTACGGCCTCTACGCCCTGCAGCACCGCGGGCAGGAGGCGTGCGGCATGGCGGTGAGCGACGGCGCCGCGACCGTCGTCTACAAGGAGCTGGGCCTGGTCGCCCAGGTCTTCGACGAGACGATCCTCGGCAGCATGAAGGGCCACCTGGCCATCGGGCACTGCCGCTACAGCACGACCGGCTCCTGCACCTGGGAGAACGCCCAGCCGTCGTTCCGCACCCTCCCCACCGGCGGCTCACTGGCGCTCGGCCACAACGGCAACCTCACCAACACCAGCGAGCTGGCCCGCCGGGTCGCCGAGCTCGGTCGTGACCGCGACGCGATGGGCGCGACCAACGACTCCGACCTCATCACGGCACTGCTGGCGGCCAGTGCTGACAAGTCGGTGGAGGAGGCGGCGCGCGAGGTCCTGCCGACGCTGCGCGGCGCCTTCAGCCTCGTCTTCATGGACGAGCACACCCTGTACGCCGCCCGCGACCCGCACGGGGTCCGGCCGCTCGTCATCGGCCGGCTCGAGACCGGCTGGGTGGTGGCGAGCGAGACCGCCGCCCTCGACATCGTCGGCGCCACCTTCGTGCGCGAGGTCGAGCCGGGCGAGCTGATCGTGATCGACGAGCACGGCTTCCGCTTCAGCCCGTACGCCGAGGCGACCCCGAAGGGCTGCCTGTTCGAGTACGTCTACCTGGCGCGCCCCGACACGAGCATCGCCGGCCGCTCGGTCTACAGCACCCGCGTCGAGGTCGGTCGCACGCTGGCGTTCGAGGCCCCCGTCGACGCCGACCTGGTCATCCCGGTGCCGGAGTCCGGCACGCCCGCCGCGATCGGCTACGCCGAGCAGAGCGGGATCCCCTACGGTCAAGGGCTGGTCAAGAACGCCTACGTCGGCCGCACCTTCATCCAGCCCTCGCAGACCATCCGGCAGCTGGGCATCCGGCTCAAGCTGAACCCGCTGCGCGAGGTCATCAGGGGCAAGCGGCTGGTCGTGGTCGACGACTCGATCGTGCGGGGCAACACCCAGCGCGCCCTGATCCGGATGCTGCGCGAGGCCGGTGCCGCCGAGGTGCACGTGCGCATCTCGTCACCGCCGGTGACCGACCCCTGCTTCTACGGCATCGACTTCGCGAGCAAGGCCGAGCTGATCGCGAGCGGCCTGTCGGTGGACGAGATCTGCGCGTCGATCGGCGCCGACTCGCTGGCCTTCGTCTCCCTCGACGGTCTCACGGCGGCCTCCGCGCAGCCGGCCGAGCGACTGTGCCGCGCCTGCTTCACGGGTGTCTACCCGATCGAGCTCCCGGAGCAGGACCTCATCGGCAAGCACGTCCTCGAGGGCCTGTCCCGCACCGTGACCGGCGGGCAGACAGCCGCGGCCACGACTCCGTCCAGCGACGCCCTCCTGGGCAGCCAGGGCGGCGCCGACGCGCTCTCGCGCCCATGACCGCCCCGGACGGCGGTCCCACGTCTCTCACCCTCGACCAGGCAGGCATGAACGCATCCGACGACGCCGCTCGCACCGCGCACTCCGGTGGGCACGCGGCATGAGCACCTCCTCCTACGCCGCCGCCGGCGTCGACATCGAGGCGGGCGACCGCGCCGTCGAGCTCATGAAGAGCAAGGTGGCTCGTGCCACCCGACCCGAGGTCGTCGGCGGCCTCGGCGGCTTCGCAGGGCTGTTCCGCCTCGACCTGAAGAAGTACCGCGACCCGCTGCTGGCCTCCTCCACGGACGGGGTCGGCACCAAGCTGGCCATCGCGCAGGCTATGGACAAGCACGACACGGTCGGTATCGACCTGGTCGGCATGGTGGTCGACGACCTCGTCGTGTGCGGGGCCGAGCCGCTCTTCATGCAGGACTACATCGCCGTGGGCCGCGTGGTGCCCGAGCGCGTGGCCGAGATCGTGGGCGGCATCGCTGCCGGCTGCGAGCTCGCCGGCTGCGCGCTCGTCGGCGGCGAGACCGCTGAGCACCCCGGGCTGATGGGCGACGACCACTACGACATCGCGGGCACCGGTGTCGGGGTCGTCGAGGCGGACGAGGTGCTCGGCGCCGAGAGGATCGTCCCGGGCGACGTGGTCATCGCGATGGCGTCCTCCGGCGTGCACTCCAACGGCTTCTCGCTCGTGCGTCACGTGCTGCTGCAGGGCGCGCGGATGCGCCTGGACGGCGTGGTCGAGGAGCTCGGCAAGCCCCTGGGCGAGGAGTTGCTGACACCCACCCGCATCTATGCCAAGGACTGCCTGGCAGTCATCGCCGAGACCGACGTGCACGCCTTCGCCCACGTGACCGGGGGCGGGCTGGCGGCCAACCTGGCGCGCGTCCTGCCGGACACGGCGACGGCCCGCCTGGATCGCGCCACCTGGAGCCCGCCGCCCGTGTTCGGCCTGGTGCAGCAGCGCGGCCGGGTCGAGCAGGCCGAGATGGAGCGCACGTTCAACATGGGTGTGGGGATGGTGGCCGTCGTCCCCGCTGTCGACGTCGACCGGACGCTCGCGCTGCTCACCGCCCGGCACGTCGACAGCTGGGTGCTCGGAGAGGTCGTCGCCGGCGACGGCGGCGTCGTGCTGGAGGGCACGCACCCCGCCTGAGGCCCGGGTATGGCGAAGGGCGGCTCCGCCGGTGGCGGGCCGCCCTTCAACGGGATCTGGCGGTGGGCGACGTCAGTCGTCGTCGTCGTCGTCGCCCTCGTCGTCATCGAACGTGTCGGCGGCGGACCGGGTGGACAGGCCACCGGGCCCCTGCGCCGCGAGCTCGCGCTTGAGCGCCTCAGGGTCGAGCGATCCCGAGCTGTACTTCAGCTCGCGCGCAACCTTGGTCTGCTTGGCCTTGGCACGGCCGCGCCCCATGGCTCGACCCCCTCGAGGAGTGCTGGTACCGGGTACGGGCGCCGACGGCACCCTGGCCCTCCAATCTACAGGGTCGCGGGCGCTGCGACACGCCGAAGCGGCGTGACGTCTGCCGCGTGCCGGAACGGGACAAGTGCGTGCGAGGCGGCCCGGCACCGTCCCGCTCGCCGGGTCAGGCAGGAGTTCTCCCCTCGGCGGCGAACCTGAGCGTGCACCCAGCACCCAGAGGAGACCCTTGTGAAGGCCCGCTACGTCACCGCAGCCGCCCTCGTCGCGGCGCTCGTCGCCGGCACCTCCGGGGCGCAGGCCGCCTACCCCGTCCTGGACGGCAAGCGGGTCAAGGTCCTGACCCTCACCGCGAGCGGCGGCGTGCAGGACAACGACAAGGAGATGGCCAGCCTGAGCCCGTCGGACCGGGTCAGCTGCACCGCGCCGCGCTGCTCGCGGCTGACCTTCACCTACCTGCCGGCCAAGGGCGTCCGCAACCGCGACCTGATGTTCTCGGTGACCTGGACCAACCCGGCGTCGGACATCGACCTCTACGTCGCCGAGGTGGCCCGGAACGGTGACAGCAGCGAGGTCGGCCACTGCGCCGGCGCCGGTCAGCCGTCGGAGAAGGTCTTCGTCAAGGCGTCCGCGCTCAAGCCGGGCAAGACCTACGCGCTGATCGTCGACTGGTTCCGGTCGATCAACGAGACGGCTCACGCCAAGGTCGAGATCGGGGTCCCCAGCTCGATCAAGACCACCGTTCCGGCGGCTGTCGAGAGCCAGACGCAGAACGTCAACTGCACCCTGTAGGCGTCAGGGGCGACCGGGCAGCAGGACGGTGCGCAGCCGGCCCACGTCGGCCATCCGGCGCTCCGCGAGCCGGTCCGCGGCCACGGCCGGAGGCACGCCCTCGGTGTCGGCCAGGCGGAAGACCTCGAGGGTGGTGGCGAAGATCTGGGCGGCCTTCGCCTTGGCCCGCTCGAAGCGGAAGCCCTCGATCTCGTCGGCGACCTGGATGAGACCGCCCGCGTTGGCGACGTAGTCAGGCGTGTAGAGGACCCCGTTGTCCGCCAGCACCTTCTCCACGCCCGGGTGGGCGAGCTGGTTGTTGGCGGCGCCGCACACGACCTTGGCCTGCAGCCGCGGGACGAGGTCGTCATCCAGGGACCCGCCGAGCGCGCACGGGGCGTAGACGTCGACGTCGAGCGCGGGCAGGTCCTGGACGTTCGCCACCTCGACCTCGGGGTGCGCGGCCCGGACCCGCTCGACCGCCGCTGCGTTGACGTCGCTGACGACGACCGCGGCACCGTCGTCGAGCAGGTGCTCGACGAGGTGGTGACCGACCTTGCCGACCCCCTCGACGGCCACCCTGCGTCCGGCGAGCGTCGAGACCCCCCAGGTGTGCTGCGCGGCTGCCCGCATCGCCTGGAAGACGCCGAACGCGGTGAGGACCGCGCTGTCGCCGGCGCCCCCGTGCTCCGGCGAGCGGCCGGTGACGAACCGCGACTCCTTGGCGATCACGTCCATGTCCTGCACGTAGGTGCCGACGTCGCAGGCCGTGTAGTAGCGGCCGCCGAGCGACTCGACCATCCGGCCGTACGCACGAAGCAGCGCCTCGGTCTTCATCGTGGCCGGGTCGCCCAGGATGACGGCCTTGCCGCCCCCGAGGTCGACGCCGGCGCAGGCCGCCTTGTAGGCCATCGCCTTCGACAGAGCCAGTACGTCGGAGAGCGCGGCGGCCTCGTCGGCGTAGGGGTAGAAGCGGGTGCCACCGAGCGCGGGGCCCAGGGCGGTGCTGTAGATCGCGATGATCGCGCGGAGCCCGCTCTGCGGGTCCTGGCAGAACACGACCTGCTCGTGTCCCGCGTCCTTGAGGTGGTCGGTGCGGTCGAAGACGCCCACAGTCGTTCCTTCGCGTCGGCCTGCTCTTGTGGAGCGTGGCGATGGGTGCCGGGGGAGGTGTGTGCCCCGTCACACCCAGGCTATCGGCAACGGGCGTGCCAACATGAGGGTTGTGACGGTCTACACGGCGAGCCTGCGGGTCTACGAGCCCCTTGCTGCCTTCGAGGGCCGTGAGCGCGACTACTGGGAGCGCTACGTCGCCGACGGTGCCCAGCTGTCGCCGTGCACGGCTGCGGCGCTGGAACGGGCCGCGGTGCTGCACTCGCTGGTCAACCGCACGTTGCCCCGCGTCGGCGAGCACGCGCACGTGCTGGAGGTCGACGGGGTGACCCTCGTGAGCCCCTGGCGCACCTCCGTGCGGGCGCAGGAGGCCCTGCTCGACTTCTGTGCCGACCTGCCGGACGTGGTCGCGGATGCCTTCGCCCCCCCGGCCCTGCTGGAGCGGGCCGAGGTGGAGCTGGACCGCTGGCGGGCCGAGCACGGCACGACCACCACGCACGTGCGGACCAGCCCCTGGCACGTGCCCATGCGCTGGTTCCTGCTGGTCGACCCCGAGGAGCGCACGGTCAGCCCTGGGGAACCGGTCGACACCGCCGGGACGGTGGTGGGTCGTCGTACCGGCCGGTCGCTCGTCTACCGCACGCCGATGTCCCGCGCCCGGCGGCGCCTGGCCAAGGCGCTGGCGGTCCTCCGCACGGCGCTGCAGGACGGTGCGGTCGTCACGAGCGTGGAGGACCTCGGGCGCTGGCTCGAGGAGTTCCACCCGCGGTCGCTGGTCGAGCTCGACTACGGCGACCTGGTGCACCTGCTCGACGACGCCGAGCTGGTCCAGGACGAGTCGGCCCGTGACATGGCCCAGGCACTGGCTCGGCTCGCTGAGGGTGACGGGACGGCGGCCGCCGCGGCGTACGAGCGGATGACGGCCCGGATGAAGGCGCTGCAGGCGGTGGAGTCCGCCAACTGAGCGTCCGTCCGCACTCTCCGAGTTGCGTACCTGCGGGATGGATGACTAGGCCCAAGATGGCCCGCACGGGCCATACCGGACAAGGTGGGCATCGCGCACTGTTGATGGCGGAGCAGGCGAGCAGCCCGCTCATCCCCCCGCTCCGCCGAGAGGACAGCCCAGATGAGCACCCGTACTCCCGACGCCGAGGCCCTGTTGACTCCCGCTGAGGTCGCGTCCATGTTCCGCGTCGACCCCAAGACGGTCACCCGCTGGGCGAAGAGCGGCAAGCTCACCTCGATCCGCACGCTGGGTGGCCACCGCCGCTACCGCGAGGCCGAGGTGCGCGCCCTGCTCGCCGGCATCCCGCAGCCGCGCAACAGCTGACTCACAGCTGAGCTCGGCCAGGGCCCGACGGCCTGGCCTTCGCTGGCATCCCTGCGGCAGCCCCAGAGCCGAGGGCGCGACGGCAGGTGCTCCTGCCGTCGCCGCCCAGGCCAGCCGTCCTCCTCGGAGGACCACCGACCGGCGCCGTGCCTCCCACACGAGGTGCGGCGCCGTTCGGCGTCTCCAGGCCGGAAGCAGGCGCTGGGGCCACGAGGTGGGGTATCAGGCGGGGGTCATCCCGCTCTCGTGATCGATGCGGTGTGGCGCCGCATCCGCTGGATGCACGGCAGGAGTGCCGGACGTGACGCAGGTGCTGAGTCGTGCGGACTTCGAGCACCTCGTGGTGGCCGAGTCCCCTGAGCTGGCTGTCCTCCTGACGACCGACCCCGATGCCCGCTGCCTGTTCGCCTCGGGTGCGGGGACGTCGTTGTTCGGGTGGGAGCCGGACTCCTTCGTGGGAGTGCCGTTCCTCGACCTGGTCCCGCTCGAGGACGCTCCTCCGGTCCAGCGGGCGCTGCTGCGCGCGCGGCACGGCGAGGTGGCTGCGGCCAGCTTCCGCATGGCCTGTGCCGACGGTGGCGACCGCTGGTGCGAGGTGGTGCTGAACCGCAGCACCACCGGGTCCCTCGAGGTCCTGGTGGGTGTGGTGCGCGACATCACCGCCCGTCGCGAGCTCGAGGCGGCGCTCACCCGCCAGGCCGAGACCGATCCACTCACCGGAGCCGTCAACCGCACGGTCTTCCAGGACCGGCTCCAGCACGCCCTGACCCGGCTCTCGCGCTCCGAGCTGCTCGTCGGTGTGCTGTTCCTGGATCTCGACCACTTCAAGGCGATCAACGACTCGATGGGTCGTCACGTCGGTGACCGCGTCCTGTCTGCGACGGTGCAGCGCATCCGCTCCTTCCTCCGGCCGGCCGACACGCTGGCCCGCCTCGGTGGTGACGAGTTCGCCGTACTGCTCGAGGACCTGGGCTCCGCAGGGGATGCCACCGCCCTCGCCGAGCGCATCACCGGGGCCGGCCGCTTCCCGGTGCCGATCGCCGGCGAGGAGGTCACGTGCTCCGTCAGCGTCGGGGTCGTGGTGACCGACGACCCCAGCGCGGAGGTGGAGGAGATCCTCCAGCGGGCGGACCGGGCGATGTACCGGGCCCAGCAACGGCAGCGCGAGGCCTTCGAGGTCTTCGACGAGCGCCTGCGGGCGATGGCGCTTGGGCGCCTCGCCACCGAGAGCCTGATCCGCAGAGCGCTCGACGAGGACGGCCTGGTGCTGCACTACCAGCCGGTCCTGCGGCTGCCTGACCTCGCCCTCGTGGGTGCCGAGGCGCTCGTGCGCATCCGCACCGCGCAGTCCCGGCTGCTCCTGCCGGAGGAGTTCCTCGAGGTCGCTCAGGAGACCGGTCTGGTCCGCCTCATCGACGCGTGGGTGCTGCGCAACGCCGCCCTGCAGGCGCAGGTCTGGCAGACCCGTGCGGACCTGCCCGAGACGGTGCGGGTGAGCGTCAACCTCACTGCGCGTCACCTCGAGGCCGTCGGCTTCGCCGACGAGCTCGCCGATCTCGTCGCGGAGCACTCGCTCGCACCGGGGAGCTTCGCGGTGGAGGCCGACGAGAACGACCTCGCACGCCTCTCGGTGTCGGCCGTGGCTGCCCTGCGCACGCTGCGCTCAGGCGGCGTGCGGGTGGTCCTGGACGACTTCGGGGCCGGGCCGTCGTCGATCACGAGCCTGCGCACCCTGCCGCTCGATGCCGTCAAGCTGCATCGCGGCCTGGTCGCAGAGCTCGCAGGTCCGGGGCACGGCCGGACCGTGGTGGAAGCGGTGATCGGGCTCTGCCACGAGCTCGGGCTGCAGGTGCTGGCCGTGGGCGTCGAGACGGCCGCCGAGCTGGACCTGCTGACCGAGCTGGGATGCGATCAGGTGCAGGGCTTCCTGCTCGCGCCCAGCGCCGACGCCGCAGCGGTGCGAGGGGTTCCCGAACCGCGTCGTGCCGGGCCGGTGGCCCGAGGGGACCGTGGGAGATGAGGCCGAGGACCAGGCATCGGGCCCTTCGAGCGCAGCAGGAAGGTGTGTCGCGGAGGCCATCTCCGACGGAGGAAGTCCCCCGCCGCACGGGTGATACGGTCGCCGACGAGAACGGATGTCGGTGTGCTCACGAGGTACGAGGACATCCCTTCCGATCCGGAGGAGTGACAAGGTCCTCAGCGGCAAGGACCGGCAACCACGTCGGGCGCTGTGGTTGCACATGCAGCGTCGCGCACGTCATCAGGTGCCGGGGGGCGTCCCAGATGCTCAGGATCTTGCTGTACGACTCGAGCCCGCTGCTCGCGGGAGCGCTCGCTTACGAGTTGCGCCGGCGTGGTCATGACGTGCACCTGGCGCGGCGGTCCAGCGAGCTGGTCGGTCTCGCCCTGGAGCTCGTGCCCGACGTCGTGGTGGTCGGTGACCTCCTGGAGCGCGTGGACGCTCGTCCGGTCGCCACCGAGCTGGCCAAGGGGGTGCCCGTCCCGGTCATCGCCATCGCCGGTCACGAGTCCACCGCGGGCGAACGTGGCCAGCGGAGGTCCGGCGTGGTGGGAACGGGCCGTTCGCTGATGGCTGTCGTGCGGGCGATCGAGGACGCCGGCCAGGGCAAGGCGGTGCACGAGCCCGACGCCCTCGCGAACCCGCGCAGGAACCGCCCTTCCCTGCTGACCGTTCGCGAGCGCGAGGTGGTGAGCCTGCTCGCCGACGGAGCCTCCACCAGCGGGATCGCCACCGGGCTCGGGGTGTCGGCGAGCACCGCCCGCACCTACGTGCAGCAGGTGCTGCGCAAGCTCGACGCGCACTCGCGAGCGGAGGCGGTCGCGGTCGCCAGCCTCCAGGGCGTGCGCCCTGTGCGCCCACCGGTGCAACGGGACCGACGTCACTCCGCTCATCACGGCCCGAGCACGTGACATGGAGCACGGGGAGGGTGGTCCGGTGGTAGCGGTCCAGCAGGAGGCGCTGGGGCTCCGGCTGTCCGGCCGTGAGCGCCCCGGCGTGCTGGTCCTGCACCAGAAGCTGCTGGTGGCCCAGGTCCTGGCCCGCCGCCTGGCGGCCGAGCCCGACGTGGCGCAGGTCGTGGCGAGCGACGACGTCGACCACGCCCTCGAGCGGGCGGCGACCGCAGACGTCGTGGTGCTCTACGCCGGCACTCGGCGCTCGGACGGGTCCGGGCTGCTGGCCGAGATCCTCGCCATGGCGAACCCTCCGCTCGTCCTGGCCCTCGGCGAGCCGGATGAGGATCCCGTGCCCGCGCTGCTCGCCGGGGTGAGGGGCTGGGTCCCGGTGGATGCCAGTCCCGAGGACCTTGCGGAGGCGCTGCGCGAGGTTGCGGGCGGACGGATCTGGCTGCCCCAGCACGTCTACGCCGACGTCGTCGAGCGCCTCGTGCACAGCAGGACCCGGCAGGGCCGCCTCGCCACCCTCACGGCCCGGCAGCTGCAGGTCCTGCAGTGCCTCGTCGACGGGATGAGCATCCAGCAGACGGCGGCCGCGCTGTTCATGTCCGAGAACACGGTGCGCACGCACCGCAACCGCTTCTTCGCCAAGCTCGGTGTGCACTCCGCCCTGGAAGCGGTCGCGGTCGCCCGCGAGGCGGGCCTGAAGCGCCAGTAGCCGGCTGACTGCGGGCGGTGACAGGGTGCTGCCTGCGCCCGCGGGCCGTGGGACGGGCTCGTACGCCGGGTGTGGGTGCATCAGGGTGGCCCACCCCGGACCGTCAGCGGTGCATCACGCAGCCGACATCGCTCAACTGCGTACGTCGCGTCGTGCGTTTGGCTATGCCTCTTCGGGGGTGGCTTTGCTTAGGTGAGTGGCGAGGAGCGAGGGGTCGGCGAAAGGCGTGCTGGCCGGCCTTGCGCGGGGGGATCGACATGGTTGGAGGCGTTGTGCGCCTGACCCCTGAACGCAGTGAAGAGCTCGTGGTGGCTGCGTCGAGCGGTGACCGACGTGCGTGGGAGGAGCTCGTCGAGGCCTACGCAGGGCTGGTCTGGGCGATCATCCGCAACCACCGACTGGGGCCAGGCGACGCATCCGACGTCTCCCAGACCACGTGGTTGCGGTTGGTGGAGAACATCGGCCGCATCCAGGACCCGTCGCGAGTGGGTGCGTGGCTGGCGACGACGACGCGGCGCGAGTGCTTGCGCGTCATCGGCCAGTCCCGTCGCGTCGTCCTGGTGGCCAACACCGACGACTACGACCGCGCGTCCCCCCACGACCCCGGCGTGGACAGCGCGCTCCTCGCTGCCGAGCGCGACGAGGACGTGCGCCGCGGGCTCGCTCAGCTGTCGCCACGGTGCCAGCGGCTGCTCGAGCTGCTCATGCTCGACCCGCCACCGACGTACGAGGAAGTCTCGGCCGCGATGGGTATCCCGATCGGCAGCATCGGCCCAACGCGTGGCCGGTGCTTGACCCGGCTTCATGAAATACTCGCCAGCAGTGGTACTGCCGAGCGAGGTGGGCGCTCTCAGGAGATGTGACCAGAGGGCGGGCACACCGCCCCCCTCGGGTCGAGACCGAGGGAGACGGCCATCAACGAGGTCCCCCGCACCGTGATCGAGGCGGCGCTGTCCGCCTTCGATGCTCGACGTCCTGGGGTCGAGGTCCTCGACCTCGTCGAGGACAGTCGTGAGACCGGAGTGGCTGCTGACAGCGAGCTGGTGCTGCGGTTCGGCGATGCGGAAGCCGGTGCTCGGGTGACGGCGACGGTCGTACCGACCGGTCGTCTGATGCGCGTCGGCGTCGCCGTCGCTCCGGACGGCGACGAGCTGGTGGTGGCGCTCGAGCAGCTCGCGCCGTCGCTGCGGCTCATCCGTCGCGGCCCGACCCCGGTCGTCTTCGACGACGTGCACGAAGGCTTCGTGAGCATCACGGGCACCCGGCCCGGCGAGCTCGAGCCACGGTGGTGCACGGCCTGGGTGCGGCTGTAGCAGCGCCGCAGGTCGTGGCGCCGGCCTCTGCGGATGTCGGGGGTCACTCGCTCCGTGGTGACGGCATCCGGCGGTCGGTGTCCCCGCCCTCGCGCCGCTCGGCCTGCGGCGCGAGGGCGTCCTGGATCCCTTCGAGGGCGACGGCGATGCGCATGAAGACCTCGAAGTACGGCGGGCTGGGCTCGCTCGGCGCCGCGCGTCGGTTGTAGCGCCGGCGCTCGACGCCGCCCGGAGGCACGTCCTGGGTGGTGGGGCTGTTGGGCGCCACGGAGACCTCCTGGCTCAGCCATCACCTGACGTGAGGCGGGCTTTTCGTGCACGGCTCCACGACCGGAGACAACCGCCCCCGGCACCTGTGCAGAGGCCTGAGCGCAGCTCTTGATACGGCTCGACACCCACCCCGGCCGGGGCGTATCAGCCCGACGAGTGGGCCTCTCTGGACGAGTGACCTGCCTAGGGGACCCGCGCCGTTCACGTGGTCCCACCGGACCGATGACCCGCCGGGCAGCGGATCGAACAGGGGAGCACACCGCATGCTGTCGGAACGACCTGTTGGACCCTCTGCCCAGCGCCTGCCGCGCCGCGTCGTCGCGCGGCTGGAGGCCCGCCCCAGGCTCGTCGTCCCGGCGACCTGGCGGGCGCGGTGGGCCCGCGTGTGCGCTGACCGCTGGCTTGTGGTCTTCGACGCGGGGCTCGTCAGCCTCGCGTACCTGCTCGCGCTGCTGCTGCGCTTCGACTTCGACGTGCCCGCCAGCTCCTGGAACCGCTTCCCCGGGTTCCTGGCGCTGGCGCTCGTGGTCTACCTGTTCCTGCACGCCTGGCTCGGACTGTACGGCGCCGTCTGGCGCCAGGCAGGCGCGGCGGAGGCGTGGCAGCTGCTGGTGGCCTCGACGGCGGCAACCGTGGCGCTGCTGGCCGCGGCCGCGCTGCCGTCGCCGGTGCGTCCGGTTCCGCTGTCGGTACCGCTGGACGCGGGCGCCCTGGGGCTGCTGCTGCTCGCCGGGGTGCGCTTCCGGGCCCGGGTGCTCGCGGCACGCCCTGCGACGCCGGCAGCTGCGCCGGGCGTACGGGTGGTGCTGGTCGGCCCGGTCGCCGCGGCCCGTGCCGTCATGCAGCAGATGCGAGGGGAGGCCGAGGCGGGCTACGTGCCGGTCGCCGTCGTGACGGACGAGGCGCACGCCTGGCGTCGCGACCTCTCCGGTGTCCCCGTCCTCGGGCCGGTCGCCGACCTGGGTGCAGTGGCCGCGCGCTACCAGGCCGAGCAGGTCCTGCTGGTCTTCGGCGCGAGCGGCAGGGAGCAGATGACGCGGGTCCTGGACGTCGTCAAGGAGGCCGGTCTGGTCGCCAAGACGCTGCCGACGCTGCACGAGACGATGGGTCGGCAGGCGGGTCTGCGCGACATCCGCGACCTGTCGATCGCCGACCTGCTCGGTCGTGAGCAGGTGCGGATCGACGACGCCGCGGTGCGCCAGATCATCGCGGGACAGCGCGTCCTCATCACCGGAGCCGGAGGCTCGATCGGCAGCGAGATCGCCGCGCAGGTGTCGCAGCTCGGGCCCTCGCAGCTGATCCTCCTGGACCACGACGAGACCCATCTGCACGACGCCATGAGCCGGCTCAGGGGGCCCGCGCAGCCGGTCCTCGGAGACCTGAGGGAGGAGCGGTTCGTCGACGCCCTGTTCGAGCAGGCCAAGCCCCAGGTCGTCTTCCACGCGGCGGCGCACAAGCACGTGCCGGTCCTCGAGGACTTCCCGTCGGAGGCGGTGCGCACCAACGTGCTCGGCACGGAGGTCCTGGTGCGTGCGGCCGCCCGGCACGGGACCGAGCGCTTCGTGGGCATCTCGACCGACAAGGCTGTCAGCCCGACCAGCGTGATGGGTGCCAGCAAGCGCCTCGCGGAGCAGATCGTGCACCACCTGGGTCCGGCGGACCGGCGCTTCTGCTGCGTCCGCTTCGGCAACGTCCTCGGCAGTCGCGGGAGCGTCGTGCCGACGTTCGTGCGGCAGGTGCAGGAGGGTGGCCCGATCACGGTCACGCACCCGGACGTGACGCGGTTCTTCATGACGACCGAAGAGGCGGTGCAGCTGGTCCTGCAGGCCGCGGCGACGTCCGAGGGCGGTGAGGTCTTCATGCTGGACATGGGCGAGCCCGTGCGCATCGTCGACCTGGCGGAGCGCATCATCGCCCTCGCGGACCTCCCTCCGGGACGCCAGATCGAGATCGCCTTCACCGGGCTTCGGCCAGGGGAGAAGCTCACCGAGCAGCTGCACAGCGAGGTGGAGAAGGTCCAGCCCACCACCCACTCGAAGATCCACCTGGTGAGGGGACCTGCCCCACCGGCCCGCCTGCTGTTCGCCGGGATCGCCGAGCTGGCCGAGCGCGCCGCCGTCCGGGACGAGCCCGGGACCCGGAGCCTGCTGCTCGAGCTCGCCCGCACCCCGGACGAGCTGTGCCTGGACGGCGAGGTCCTGGTGGCGGCGAGGCACCGGGCACGCGACTCGGCGGTCGCGCCCGAGCGGATCCTGAAGGCCGTCACATGACCGACATCATCGACCTGCGCGACCTGCCGCAGCAGGACGCGCACCATGACGCGCGACAGGGCAGCGTCCCCTTCCACGTGGCGTCGATCGACCAGCAGGACATCGACGCCGTCGTGGAGGTGCTGCGCGGCGGCTGGCTCACGACCGGGCCGGCCTGCCGGGCCTTCGAGGACGCGTTCGCCCGAACGATCGGCCACGGCGTGGAAGCGATCGCGGTGAACTCCTGCACCTCGGCGCTGCACCTGGCGCTGGAGGCCCTCGGCGTGGGCCACGGCGACTACGTGCTGGTGCCATCCTACACGTTCACCGCCACAGCTGAGGTCGTGCGCTACCTCGGGGCGCACCCGCTGCTGGTCGACGTCGACGAGGCGACGGGGAACCTGACGGTGGACACCGTCGAGCAGACCTACGAGCGCCTCCCACGGGGCGTCCGCGCCCGCGTGAAGGCGCTGGTCCCGGTGCACTTCGCTGGCCTGGCGTGCGCGATGGAGGAGCTCGTCGCCCTCGCGGAGCGGCGCGGCTGGGCGCTGGTCGACGACGCCGCGCACGCACTTCCCGCGTCGCGCAAGGGACTGCCGGTCGGCAGCTACGGAGACGTGACGGCCTACAGCTTCTACGCCACCAAGACGCTCTGCACCGGTGAGGGCGGGATGGTGGTGACCCGCCGTCCCGAGGTCGCTGCGCGGATGCGGGTGATGCGGCTGCACGGCATCGACCGCGACGTCTTCAACCGCTACGCCGAGCCGGACCGGTGGCGTTACGCCGTGGTCGCTCCGGGCTTCAAGTACAACATGACCGACATGGCGGCGGCCCTCGGGCTGTCGCAGCTGCGGCGGCTGGACGCCATGCGGGACAGGCGGGCTGCGATCGCCGCGTCGTACACGGCTGCTTTCGCGCAGGTGGACGGGCTGGGGACCCCGCCCGACGCGCCGGCCGGGGACGTGCACGCCTGGCACCTGTACGCGCTGCGGGTGCTCGACGGGCCACGGGTGCGCAACCGCCTCGTGCAGGAGCTCGCCCGCCTCGGGGTCGCGACCAGCGTGCACTTCATCCCGCTGCACCTGCAGCCCTACTACCGCGACGCCTATGCGCTCGAGGAGCACGAGTGCCCAGGTGCGACGCGGCTGCACGGCCGTGAGCTGAGCCTGCCGCTGTTCCCGGACATGACGCCGTCGCAGGTGCAGCGGGTGGTCGAGGCGGTCCCGCTCGCACTGGCCCGCTCGCGGGACCGGTTCGGGACCTGAGAGCCGTCGTGCCCAGGTGGGTGGAGCTCGTCGTCGCCGCGGTGGCGCTGGTGCTGCTCAGCCCGGTCCTGCTGCTGGTGACGCTGGCCGTGCTGGTGCTCTCGGGGCGCCCGGTGCTCTACAAGCAGGTGCGGATGGGCAAGGACGCGCAGCCGATCACCGTTCTGAAGTTCCGCACCATGACGGTGGGTGCGGACAGCGCGTCCCGGCTGACCGTCGACGGGGCGCGCGTGACCCGGGTCGGCGCGTACCTGCGCCGGCGGCGCCTGGACGAGCTCCCGCAGCTCGTCAACGTCCTGCGCGGCGACATGTCGCTGGTCGGCGCCCGCCCCGAGGTCCCGGAGTACCTGCTGCCGCGCCTGCCGGAGCAGGGGGAGGTGCTGCGCCACCGGCCGGGCGTGACGGACCCGGCGAGCCTGGCGTTCCGGGACGAGGCGGCGCTGCTCGCGGCTGCCGCCGACCCGGACGCCTTCTACCGCACGACGCTGCTGCCCGCGAAGGTGCGGCTGTCGGCTGAGTACCTGCGCCGGCGGACCTTCGGCTCCGACGTCGGCGTGCTGCTGCGCACGCTGAGGTGCCTGGTCGCGCCGTCGGCGGCCGCCCCGCCCCTGCTCCCGGAACGCACCCGCCGGCCGGTGACGCCCCGGTAGTGCCCTCGGTGCCTGTCTTGTCCTGCTTGGGTGGTCAGGGACGGGATCGAACCGCCGACCCTGCGATTTTCAGTCGCATGCTCTACCAGCTGAGCTACCTGACCTGAGGTGTTGCGACCCCGACGGGACTCGAACCCGCGACCTTCGCCGTGACAGGGCGACGCGCTAACCAACTGCGCTACGGGGCCTGGTGGTGAACCAAGCTCTCTTGCTGTGCCGTGCTGTGCCCCCAACGGGATTCGAACCCGCGTAGCCACCTTGAAAGGGTGGAGTCCTGGGCCGCTAGACGATGGGGACGGCGCCGCTGGCTGTCGGCGCGTCCACGCCGTGTGGCCGTCGGGGACCGAAGCAGCATAGCGGACCCCCGGCGGGGCGTGCACCGACCGCCCCCGGACGGGCTCACCGCCGCGTGGCGGCTGCTCTGACCTGTCAGGTGGGGAGGCCGCCGGGGCGCTTCGTGGACCGGACAACTCGGTCCTGCAGCCGGACGTCCGCGCGTTGTCAGGCTCCGGGAGCGCTGGGGCGTCTCCTGGTCCTGACAGGTCGCCGACGCCGGGTCGAGGTGCTCGCGCCAGGGGACGCGAGCAACCACGGGTACGGCGAAGGCCCCCGCTCCGATCGGTGCGGGAGCCTTCGCCGTACGGGTCAGAGCAGCTCGAGGATGGTGGCGTTGGCCTGGCCGCCGCCCTCGCACATGGTCTGCAGGCCGTAGCGGATGCCGTTGTCGCGCATGTGGTGGACGAGGGTCGTCATGATGCGCGCGCCCGAGCCGCCGAGCGGGTGGCCGAGCGCGATGGCGCCGCCGAGCGGGTTGGTGCGCTTGTCGTCCGCACCGAGCTCCTTGAGCCAGGCCATCGGGACGGACGCGAAGGCCTCGTTGACCTCGAACGCGCCGATGTCGTCGAGCTTCAGCCCGCTCTTGGCGAGGGCCTTCTGGGTCGCCGGGATGGGCGCGGTGAGCATCGGCATCGGGGCGGCGCCGAGCACGACCGCGGTGTGGATGCGGGCGATCGGGGTGAGGCCGTGCGCGGCCGCGAACTCGCTGGTGGTGATGAGCAGCGCAGCCGCGCCGTCGGAGATCTGCGAGGAGTTGGCGGCGGTGATCTTGCCGTCTTCCTTGAAGGCCGGCTTGAGCGTGGCGAGCTTCTCGAGGGTGCCGCCCGGGCGGATGCCCTCGTCCTTGCTCACGAGGCCGTTCTCGGTCTCGACAGGGGCGATCTGCGCGTCGAACGCGCCCGCCTCCTGGGCGGCGGCGGCGCGCTCGTGGGACTGCAGCGCGTACTCGTCGAGCTGGGTGCGGGACAGGCCCCACTGGTCGGCGATGATCTCGGCGCCGATGCCCTGGTTGGGGAAGTCGCTGCCGTAGCGCTCGGCGTACTTCGCACCCAGCGGGCTGGCGGTGAAGCTCGAGCCCATGGGCGTCCGGCTCATCATCTCGACGCCACCGGCGACCGCGAGGTCGTACTGGCCGGAGACGACGCCGGCGGCGGCGAAGTGCACCGACTGCTGGCTGGAGCCGCACTGGCGGTCGACCGTCGTGCCGGGGACGCTCTCGGGCCAGCCGGCGGACAGCAGCGCGGTGCGCGCGACGTCGAACGTCTGCTCCCCGACCTGCATGACGCAGCCCCAGATGACGTCGTCGACCAGTGCCGGGTCGATGCCGCTGCGGGTGGCCAGCGCCTGCAGGACGTGGGCGGAGATGTCGGCGGAGTGGATGCCGGCCAGGCCCCCGTTGCGCTTGCCGACAGGGGTGCGTACAGCTTCGACGATGACGGCGTCGCGCACGGTGGGACTCCTCGAGGTCAGGCTGCGCCGCCCTTCGGCGCACGTCCACGGTAAACCGCCGTTCACGCGCCGCCTAGCCCGGGTCCGGTGCCCGTACGGAACCGGCGCGGAATGCCGCCCACGGGCCCGTCGTTATATACCCCAAGGGGTATAGGAGGAGCTGACATGACCACTGTTGCGCTGACGCAGAGCACCTTCGAGCAGGTCGCCACCGGCGCGGGGATCACCCTTGTCGACTGGTGGGCCTCGTGGTGCGGACCGTGCCGGGCCTTCGCCCCGGTCTTCGACGCAGCTGCCGAGCGGCACCCCGACATCACGTTCGGCAAGGTCGACACCGAGGCCGAGCAGGCGCTGGCCGCTGCTGCGTCGATCACCTCGATCCCCACGCTCATGGCGTTCCGCGACGGCGTCCTGGTCTTCGCCCAGCCCGGCGCGCTCCCGGCCGTGGCGCTCGAGGACCTCATCGCGCAGGTCCGTGCCCTCGACATGGACGACGTACGGCGTCAGCTTGCGTCGCGGTCGGCCTAGGGTGCAGTGATGGGTGCAGCTATGGGTGCAGCGAGGACGAGCCGCCTCACGGTCTCCCACATCGAGGGCGACCGCTTCTCCATCGCGGTGCGCGACCACGTCCTCACCGTCGACCAGCCGGTCGACCAGGGGGGCGGGGACACCGCCCCCACGCCGACCGAGCTGTTCGTGGCCAGCCTGGCTTCCTGCGTCGCGCACTACGCGCGCCGCTACCTGTCGCGGCACGACCTGCCCACCGCCGGGCTCACCGTCACGGCGGAGCACGAGCTGGGGTCCCGTCCGGCACGGGTGACCGAGGTGCGGCTGCTGCTCACCGTCCCCGACGGGGTGCCGCCGGAGCGTCACGCCCCGCTGCTGGCCGTCGCCTCGCACTGCACGGTCCACAACACCCTCGAGAGCCCGCCCGACGTGCAGGTCGAGCTGCGCGCGCCCGTCACCAGGAGCACCTCATGAGCTATGGCACCGCCGTCACCGTGGACCTTCCCTTCGCCGAGGCGGTCGCCAAGGTCCGGGAGGCGCTCGCTGAGCAGGGCTTCGGCGTCCTCACCGAGATCGACGTCACCGCCACCCTCAAGGCCAAGCTGGGCGAGGAGATGGAGGACTACGTCATCCTCGGCGCGTGCAACCCGCCGTTGGCGCACCAGGCGCTCGGCGTCGACCGCAGCCTCGGCCTGCTGCTGCCGTGCAACGTCGTCGTGCGCGCCCTGCCGGCAGGGTCGCTGGTGGAGCTGCTCGACCCCCAGGTGATGGTCGCGCTGGCCGGCCAGGAGGACCTCAAGCCCGTCGCGGACGAGGCCGCCCGCCGACTGCAGGCGGTGGCGGCCGCCCTGGGCGCGTGAGGGCCTCCGTCGGGAACTGCCCACGGCGTTGGGAGGACGGATACCCTTGGGGGTATCGTTGCTCAGCACGGGAGGTGCTGCGTGAGCAGGGAAGTCGGACTGGACGAGCTCGAGGCGGCCAGGTCTGCCGGTGAGACGGTGCTCGACGTCCGTGAGGTCGGGGAGTTCATCGGGGGACACGTCCCGGGCGTGGTCCTCATGCCGCTCGCCGTGCTCCCGGTCCGCATGCACGAGCTTCCCAAGGACCAGCCGGTCTACCTGATCTGCCGCAGCGGCGCCCGCAGCTTCCAGGCGGCGCACCTGCTCGCCCGCGAGGGGCTACAGGCCCGTTCGGTCGCTGGTGGCACGGACGCCTGGATCCGCAGTGGCAGGCCGGTCGAGACCGGCCTGCCGAAGGACTGAGAGGACCCCCCACGTGAACGAGACCTTCGAGCGTGACGGCCTCACCGTGACCATCATCGAGACGACGAACCTCGGTGACCGCAGCTACGTCGTCGACGACGGCGCGGTCGCGCTGGTGGTCGACCCGCAGCGCGACCTCGACCGGGTGCATCGCGTCCTGGCGGGGCGCGGTGTCCGGGTCGCGGCGGTGGCCGAGACCCACCTGCACAACGACTACGTCAGCGGCGGCCTCCAGCTCGCTCGGGAGTCGCACGCGCAGTACCTCGTGCCCTGCGAGGCCGAGGTCGACTACGAGCGCACGATGGTCTGCGACGAGGACGAGCGGGCCGTGGGGGGCATGACCGTCCGCACGCTCGCCACGCCGGGGCACACCCCCCACCACGTCGCGTTCGCCGTGGGAACCAGCAGCGGAGGCCCGGTGATGGTCTTCACCGGCGGCTCGATGCTCTTCGGCGCCGTGGGTCGCACCGACCTCGTCAGCCCGGACCTCACCGAGAAGCTCGCGCACCAGCAGTTCGCCTCCGTGCGCCGGCTCTCCGACCAGCTGCCGGGGGACGCCGTCGTCCTTCCCACGCACGGCTTCGGCAGCTTCTGCTCCGCCGGCGACACCTCGGGCACCGCGTCGACGATCGAGCAGCAGCGGACCCAGAACCCGGCCCTGACCCAGGGGGAGCAGCAGTTCGTCGACGAGCTCCTGGCCGGCTTCGACGCCTACCCGGCGTACTACGCGCACATGGGCCCGGCGAACACCCACGGGCCGGCGCCGGTGGACCTCTCGCCGGTTGCCGAGGCGGACGCCGACGAGCTGCGTGCGCGCATCGACGCCGGCGAGTGGGTCGTCGACCTCCGCGACCGGACCGCGTTCGCGCGTGGCCACGTGCCGGGGACCTTCAGCTTCGACGCCAACGGCAACATGGTCACCTACCTCGGGTGGCTGATCCCGTGGGGCACGCCGCTGACGCTCATCGGCACCACGCCCGAGCAGGTCGCCGACGCGCAGCGCGAGCTCGTGCGGATCGGCATCGACCGGCCCGCCGCGCAGGCGACCGGGCCGGTCGAGCAGCTCGCCGGCGGCACCCCGCTCGCGTCCTACCGGGTCGCGCGGTTCGCAGACCTGGCCGGCCAGAGCGGAGTGCACGTCCTCGACGTGCGCCGCAACGCGGAGTGGCGTGAGAGCCGGCTGCGCGGGGCGCTGCACATCCCGCTGCACGAGCTGCTCGAGCGGGTCGACGAGGTGCCGGACGGGCCGGTGTGGGTGCACTGCGGCGCGGGCTACCGGGCCTCCGTCGCGGCGGCCGTCCTCGACCGGGCCGGCAAGCAGGTGACGGCGATCGACGACGACTTCACGCACGCCGCAGACAGCGGCATCCCGCTGGACAGGGGCGGGCGGTGAGCGCCCTGCAGTCGCTGCGCCGGCTCCTCGCCGGTGGCGGCGCAGCGAAGATGACCGCCGTCGAGGCTCAGCAGGCGCAGCAGTCCGGCGCGCTGCTGCTCGACGTGCGGACACCCCAGGAGTTCAGGAGCGGTCACGCTCCCCGCAGCCGCAACATCCCGCTGGACCAGCTGCCGGGCCGGCTGCGTGAGCTCCCCACGGGTCGGCAGGTCCTGGTCATCTGCCAGTCCGGCGGTCGCTCGGCACGGGCCGCGGCCCTGCTCGGGCAGCACGGCGTCACGGTGTCCAACGTCCGCGGCGGCATGCTGGCCTGGCAACGCGCCGGGCTGCCGGTCGAGGGCAAGCGACGCTGACGGCGGGTGGCCGGTGACGGTCGACAGCCGGGGGCGGCGAGCGGGGAAGAGGGCGACGTGAGCAAGGCTTGACGAAGAGGCGCCGCAGCCGCGGCGCTGAGCACCTCCAGGAGGACCTGTGCAGCTCGACGACGACCTCGTGAAGACGGCGGTGAACCGGCTGCGCCGTGCCGAGGGCCAGCTGGCGGGCGTCATCCGCATGCTCGAGGACGGGCGGGAGTGCAAGGACATCGTCACGCAGCTCGCTGCCGTGTCCCGTGCTCTCGACAAGGCCGGCTTCAGCATCGTCGCCGGAGGTCTCAAGCAGTGCATCGCCACCGGCGGCGAGCGCGGTCAGCTCGACGTCGCCGAGATGGAGAAGCTCTTCCTCTCCCTGGCTTAGCCCCTGCGGCAGCTCCGCTTGGCGGGGTCTCCCGCCGCGTGTCGAGCAGGACGAGCGGGACGTCGGGAGCCAGGAGCGGACCGCTCTATGCCATACTCGTTCTATGGGAAATGCCGGGGAGCGGGATCTGTGCCGCTGCCTGCTGGCCATGTCCCTGACGCTCGTCGACGACGGTCTCTGTCGCGCCTGACCGCGAGCCCCGCTCGCGGACCGGCCCCGCGCGCCGCACCCGGCGCCTCCGACCGCCCCGACAGGACCTGCCGTGACCGCTCTCGCCCCTGACCAGCCGCGTACCTGGTCCGCCCGCCTCTGCGCGCGCCTCGGTGGCTGGTGCGACCTGCTCCGTCGTACCCACCAGGCCCGCATCCCCTTCTGACAGCGAACCGGGGCGGGAGGCTCGTGCGGCCTCCCGCCCCGGTCGTCGGGGTCGGCCCGTGGGGGCGGACCGACCCTGACCGGTGCGGGCTGGGGGCAGCCCGCACCGGCCTGTGGTCAGCCCGTGGGGGCGGGCTGACTCCTGAGGCGGTCGATCACCAGCGACGCCGGACAGGCACCGACGGCGACGAACACCAGCTGGTTGATCCCGACCGCGCTCGTGAGCAGCAGGAACCACGGCGTCACCGTGGCGGCGAGCAGGACGCTGAGCAGCGTCATCGTCCCGGCCAGCGCGAACAGGATGCGGTTCGTGGGCCACCCCGTGGTGGCACCGCACTGCGTGGTCATGCGCGTGTCTCCTCGCTGTCAGTGGCTGAAGCGGACGGTGGGCAGGGCCCGGCGCAGCCACGCGGGGCTTGCCCAGGCAGCTCGGCCGGTGAGCCGCAGCAGGACCGGCACCAGCAGCAGCCGGATGAGCGCGGCATCGAGCAGCACGGCGATGCCGAGGATCACCCCCATCTCCTTGGGGGGCAGCGGCCCGGACAGCGCGAAGGTGAAGAACACCGCGACCATCACGCCGGCCGCCGCGAAGATGACGCGTCCGGAGTGCGCGACGCCGCCCACCATGGCCTCGTGCGGGTCCTGCGACTTCTCCCAGTGCTCCTTGGCGGAGGCCAGCAGGAACACGGTGTAGTCCATGCCGATCGCGAAGATCATGGCGAAGAAGAACACCGGCGCCCAGGCGTCCAGGAAGCCCTGCGGCTCGAAGCCGAAGAAACCTGAGGCGTGGCCCTCCTGGAAGACCAGGCGGGCGACCCCGAAGGCTGCGGCGGTGGCGAGCAGGTTGGTGAGCACCCCGATCGCCGCGATCAGGGGTGCCTGCAGGGCCACGAGCAGCAGCACGAAACCGAGGGCCAGCACCACCCCGATGACGACAGGTGTCTTGCTCGCGAGCAGCTTCTCGAGGTCGTGGTTCTCGGCGGCCGCGCCCCCGATGAGGACCCCGCGGGGCACGTCCTTGCGCAGCCGGTCGATGGTGGCGCCCATCCTCTTGTCCGACGGGTCGGTGGTCGGAACGGCCTGCAGCAGCACGTTGCTGCCGCGACCGGGCATGGCCGGCAGCACCTGGGCGACGCCCGGGTCCTTGCTCAGGACCGCCGCCGTGGCCTGCGCCTCGGAGCTGGGAGCGACGACCTGCAGCGTGCCGGGTGCGCCCTTGCCGAAGGACTGCTGGATCAGGTCGTAGCCGACCCGCGCGGAGTCGCTCGACGGGACCACCTTGATGCTGGGCATCCCGGTGCGCAGGCCGGCGAGCGGCAGCGCGAGCGCGATGAGGGCGGCCAGCGCCACGGTGCCGAACACCACCGGCCGCTTCCACAGCCGCTCCGCCCAGGCCGCGAAGCGCGGCGAGCGGTGCTCCCCGGCGTGCACCCACGGCAGGGACAGCGCGTCGACCCGGTCACCAAGCTTGGCGAGGACGGCCGGCAACAGCGTGAGCGTCGCCCCGAGGACGAAGATCACCGCGAGCATGATGCCGAGAGCCATCGAGCGGAACGCAGGCGAGGGCACGAGCAGTACGGCGGACAGGCTGATCAGCACGGTGAGGCCGGAGAACAGCACCGCCTTGCCGGCCGTGTCCATGGTCTCGCCCACCGCTTCGGCAGGCGTCTCGGCCTGCCCGAAGTGCGCGGCCCGGAACCGGACGACCAGGAACAACGCGTAGTCGATGCCCAGAGCGAGGGCGAACATCAGGGCGAAGTTCATGGCCCAGATGGAGATGTCGCCCAGCAGCGACCCGAGGTACAGCGACCCGGCGGCGGCGACCAGGCCGACGATCGTGAGCATGAGGGGGAGGCCGGCGGCCACGAGCGAGCCGAACGCCAGCACCAGGATCGCGAGCGTCACCGGCCAGCTGAAGAGCTCGCTCTTCATCATGGCGTTGCGGTTGGCCTCGTTGAAGTCGCTCCACAGGCCGGACGAGCCGGTCAGGGCGACGGTCACCCCGTCGCCGCCGAGGGCACGCAGCGGGGCCTTCAGGGCGTCCGCCGCCCGCACCATCTCGTTGGTGTTGGAACTGCCCGCGCCGGCCTGGATGACCGCGGTGCGGCCGTCCCGCGAGATCGACGCGCCCGGCTGGGGCGCGATGACCTGGGAGACCCGCTTGTCCGCGCGGAGCAGGGCGGTGGCGCGGTCGATGACCTGCTGGCCCCTGCCCGCGGTGACCGGCCCGCTGTCGCTGTGCACGACCACCTGGAGCGCTGCGCTCGACAGGCCGCCGAACTCGCGCTGCACGACCTGGCGGGTCTGCACCGACTGCGAGCCCGAGGCCTCCCAGCCGGCCCCGGCGAGGGCCTTCTCCACGCGGGGGGCGAAGGCGCCCAGGGCGACGGCGACGACGCCCCACAGGATCAGGACGGTGCGCAGGTGCCCTGCGGTCCAGACCCCCAGGCGGCCGAGCGGGCCGTAGCCGCCGTGCGTGTCCTTGCTGGGCGCGCTGTGGGCCACGTCGGTAGCCGTGCTCATCCGTAGACCTCCCTCGTCGGTTCGCGATACCATACCCCCTAGGGTATACAAGCAAGCAACCCGAGGGAGGGCACGGCGATTCCTCGCGCCCCGTTCACTAGGGTGCTGCTGCACCTCAGCCCCGGTGGTCCAAGGAGGCTCGACATGAGCGACACGCACGTGCCGGAGATCGCAGCGACCGACGCAGCCCGCCTCGCCGAGGCCGGAGAGGTGCTGCTGCTCGACGTCCGCGAGCCGCACGAGTGGGACGCCGGGCACGCAGCCGGAGCGGTGCACCTGCCTCTGGGTGCGCTCGACCTGCGCGTCCTGCCCAGCGGGCGGCCGCTCGTGATGGTGTGCCGCTCGGGCAACCGCTCAGGCAAGGCCACCGCTGCGCTCGTCGCAGCCGGCTACGACGCCCGCAACATGGTGGGCGGCATGCAGTCCTGGGCGGCGTCAGGGCTGGCCGTGGTGCGCGACGACGGTGGGCAGGGGCACGTGGCGTGAGGCGCCCGTGATCCTCGGCGCGGTCGCGCTCGGCGTCCTGATCGGCCTGTCCCTCGGCGCGCTCGGCGGCGGGGGCTCGATCCTCACCGTCCCCGCGCTCGTCTTCGTGCTCGGGCTGACGGCGCAGGAGGCGACGACCGGCAGCCTGGTCATCGTGGGGGTGACGGCAGCGGCCGCCAGCGCGGGTCACGCGCGCGCCGGCCACACCCTCTGGGTGCGAGGTGCCCTGCTGGCGCTTGCCGGGGTGCCGGCGTCGGTGCTGGGCAGCAGCCTCAACCGCAGCGTCGACCCGAACGTGCTGCTGCTGGCGTTCGCGGTGCTCATGGTGGTCGCCGCGGCGGGGATGCTCGCGCGGGCACGTCCCCGCACCGAGGCGCCTGGCGCCTCAGTCGCAGCAGCGACCCGGACCGCCGCCGGGCAGTCGAGTGCACCGGCGACCGCGGCCAAGGTCGTGGTCGCGGGGCTGGGGATCGGCTTCCTGACCGGCTTCCTCGGCGTGGGTGGGGGCTTCATCATCGTGCCGGTCCTGGTGGTGCTCCTGCGCTACGACATGCCCGACGCCATCGGCACCTCGCTGCTGGTGATCGCGCTGAACTCCGCCGTGGCCCTGGGTGCCAGAGCAGGGCACGGCGGGTTCGTGTGGCACGTCATCGTCCCGTTCACGCTCGCCGCGGTCGTCGGGTCGTTCGCGGGCAGGCGCGTCGCGGACCGGCTGGATGCCGCGACCCTCACCCGGGCCTTCGCGGTGCTGCTGCTGGCCGTGGCGGGCTACGTCGCCGTACGGGCCGGGCTCGGCACCGTCTGACGTGAGCTAGGAGCAGCAGGGTGCGGAGCCGGGGCCGAGCCGGCCGGCCCGCAGCCACGCCGGCAACGCGCTGGTACGACGTCGCAGCTGTGACGGCCGGCAGCAGGCCGCGAGCCGGGCGAGGCGGCTGCGGCTGCTCTCGAGGTGCAGGGTGCGACCGTGCTCGGCCGCGGTGGCTGTCGACAGGTCCTGGAACACGGCTGTTCTCCGATCGTGAGGGTGGTCAGCAGCACGAGGTGGCGGTGCTCTCGGCGGCCGTCTGCGGGGACTGCCCGAAGGTCTCCGAGTCCGCAAGGACGGTGTAGACCTCCCAGCGCTCCCCGTCGGGACCGGTCACCCAGACCTTGTCCTGCGTGGCGAAGCAGCAGGTGGTGCCCATCTCCTCGTCGGTGAACAGGCCCTCGCCGGACAGCCGGGCGATCTCGGCGTGCACCGTCTCGGTGCCGGGCACCTCGACGCCGAGGTGGTTGAGGCTGCCGCCCTTGCCGGGGTTCTCGAGCAGGACCAGCTTGAGGGGAGGGGAGGCGACCGCGAAGTTCGCGTAGCCGGGCCGGAGCTTGCTCGGGGCGGTGCCGAGCAGCTTCGTGTAGAAGGCGACGGCCTGGTCCAGGTCGTCGACGTTGAGGGCCAGCTGGACCCTGCCGGTCTCCGGGGAGGGGACGGGTGCAGCGAGCCCGGTCTGGGCGGTGGTGGTGGTCATCGAGCGCTCCCCTTGGTTCGACGTTCGTCTAATGAACAGAGCGTCGGCCCTCGTTCGATGGATGTCAAGCCTTGACATCCATCGAACTTCTGGCACCGTGACGGGCGTGCCCAAAGCCCTGCCGCTGGTCGACATCACCGCCCCGGTCTGCTGCGCGCCCCTGGCGGCCGGCGTCCTGCCCGCCGACGACGCGCTCGGGATCGCCCTGCGGCTGAAGGCGCTGGCCGACCCGGCCCGGGTCCAGCTCATGAGCATGCTGCTCGCGCAGGTCGACGAGGGAGCGTGCACCTGCGACCTCGCCCCGGCCCTCGGGTTGTCCGAGGCCACCGTGAGCCACCACCTCAAGCAGCTGCGCGACGCCGGGCTGGTGGAGGGCACCCGCAAGGGCACCAACGTCTTCTACCGGCCGCAGCCCGACGCCCTCGGCGCTCTGGTGCGGGTGCTCGACCCGGCTTGCTGCTGACCTGACATGCCCTCACTCCTCCTGCGCAAGGCCTTCGCCGAGCTGCTCGGCAGTGCCCTGCTCGCCGCGACCGTCGTCGGCTCGGGCATCGCCGCCCAGCGCCTCTCGCCGAGTGACGTCGGGCTGCAGCTGCTCGAGAACTCCCTCGTCACCGGCGCCGCCCTCGTGGCGCTGATCCTGGCGCTGGGCCCGGTCTCGGCAGCCTTCAACCCGGTGGTCACCCTGGCCGAGCGGTTCTTCGGAGCCCTCACGACCGGCGAGGCGACGGCGTTCGTCGCGGCGCAGGTGACGGGCTGTTGCGCCGGCACGGTCCTCGCCAACCTCATGTTCGGCCTGCCCGCGGTCGAGCTCAGCACGCACCGTCGCGACACCGGCGGCCTGTGGCTCGGCGAGGTGGTCGCCACCTTCGGGCTGCTGATCGTCATCTTCGGGATCGTGCGGGCCGGTCGGGGCCACGCCGTCGCGTTCGCCGTCGGGGGCTACATCACGGCGGCCTACTGGTTCACCTCCAGCACCAGCTTCGCCAACCCCGCGATCAGCGTCGGACGGATGCTGTCCGACACCTTCGCCGGCATCGCCCCGAGCTCGGTGCCGGTGTTCGTGCTCATGCAGCTGCTGGGCGGCGCCCTGGCCGTCGGCGCGGTCATCGTGCTCTACCCGAACGCCGACCAGGTCGCCGACGACATCACGCACCTGGACTTCCCCGTCACCGCAGAGGAACTGCCTTGACCGCACCCGTGATCCTCTATGCCTGCATCCACAACGGTGGCCGGAGCCTGGCCGCCAAGGTCCTGACCGAGCACTACGCCGGCACCGCCGTCGAGGTCCGCTCCGCCGGGTCCGAGCCGGGCGACTCCCTCAACCCGGCGGTGGTCCAGGTCCTGCACGAGCGGGGGCTGCGCACCGAGGGCGAGACGCCCACCCTGCTGACCTTCGAGGGCGTGCAGGATGCGGACGTCGTCGTCACGATGGGCTGCGGCGAGACCTGCCCGGTCTTCCCCGGCAAGCGCTACGAGGACTGGGCGCTGGACGACCCGAAGGGCCAGGACCTGGAGACGGTCCGTCGCATCGTCGACGAGGTCGACGCCCGGGTGCGCGTGCTGCTGGCCGACCTCGGTGTCGAGGTCAGCACGCCCGCCTGACCGACGTACTGGTCGACCGTCCTAGTCGACGTGCCGCGCGGCGCCCTGGTCCGCTGACAGAGCCAGGGCCGCGTAGGCGCGCAGGGCTGCCGAGACCGGACGTTGGCGGTCCGCAGGTCGCCAGCCCGCCGCGTCCCTGGCCGCGCGCCGGGCGGCGAGCGTCTCGTCGTCCACGAGCAGCGTCATCGCGCGGGTGGCGATGTCGATCTCGATGAGGTCGCCGTCCTCGACCAGCCCGATGGTGCCGCCGGCTGCTGCCTCGGGCGACACGTGCCCGATGGCCAGGCCGCTGGTGCCACCGGAGAACCGCCCGTCGGTGACCAGCGCGCACACCGCACCGAGGCCGCGGCCCTTGAGGAAGCTGGTCGGGTACAGCATCTCCTGCATGCCCGGTCCGCCACGGGGACCCTCGTAGCGCACGACGACGACATCACCCGCGCTGATGCGGCCGCCCAGGATGGCCGACACCGCCTGCTCCTGGCTCTCGGTGACCACGGCGGGACCGCGGAAGCTCAGCTGCTCCTGCGCCACTCCCGCCGTCTTCACGATCGCGCCGTCCGGGGCCAGGTTGCCCCGCAGCACCGCGAGCCCGCCGTCGGCGCTGTACGGCGTCGACACCGACCGGATGCAGCCCGCCTCGGCATCCAGGTCCAGGCTCTCCCAGGTGGCCGTGGACGAGAAGGCCTCGGTCGTGCGCACCCCACCGGGCGCAGCGGAGAACAGCTCGAGCGCTCGAGGCGAGGGGTGCCGGCCGCGCACGTCCCAGCTGTCGAGCCACTCGGTGAGGCCGGGGGCGTGCACGGCGTGCACGGTGCGGTCCAGCAGCCCGGCGCGGTCCAGCTCACCCATGATCGCGGGGATGCCGCCGGCCCGGTGGACGTCCTCCATGTGGTAGTCCGAGCTCGGGGCGACCTTGCAGATGCAGGGGGTCGAGCGGCTGAGGTCGTCGATGTCCTCGAGGTCGAAGTCGACTCCGGCCTCGCGGGCCGCTGCGAGCAGGTGCAGGACGGTGTTGGTCGAGCCGCCCATCGCGATGTCGACGCGCATGGCGTTCGCAAAGGCCGCCCGGTTGGCGATGCTGCGGGGCAGGACGCCCGCGTCGTCCTTGTCGTACCAGCGCCGGCACAGGTCGACGACCAGCTCGCCCGCCTGGACGAACAGGTCTCTGCGCACCGCGCTGGTGGCGAGCGTCGAGCCGTTGCCCGGCAGCGACAGCCCGAGCACCTCGGTGAGGCAGTTCATCGAGTTCGCCGTGAACATCCCCGAGCACGAGCCGCAGGTGGGGCAGGCGGACCGCTCGATGGAGGCCAGCTCCTCGTCGTCGACCGACTCGTCCGCCGACGCCGTCATCGCCGAGATCAGGTCCAGGCCGGTCCGCGCGACACCGCCGCTGACGACCGCCTTGCCGGCCTCCATCGCACCGCCGCTGACGAAGACGGTCGGGATGTTGAGCCGCATCGCGGCGAGCAGCATGCCGGGCGTGATCTTGTCGCAGTTGCTGATGCACACCAGGGCGTCCGCCTGGTGGGCCTGCACCATGTACTCGACCGAGTCGGCGATCAGCTCGCGGCTCGGCAGGCTGTAGAGCATGCCGCCGTGGCCCATCGCGATGCCGTCGTCGACGGCGATGGTGTTGAACTCCCGCCCCACACCCCCGGCAGCCGCCACCGACTCGGCGACGAGGGCACCCAGGTCGCGCAGGTGCACGTGACCGGGCACGAACTGCGTGAAGCTGTTGGCGATCGCGACGATCGGCTTGCCGAAGTCGTCGTCGGTCATGCCGGTGGCGCGCCAGAGGGCGCGCGCCCCCGCCATGTTGCGGCCGTGCGTCGTGGTGCGTGAGCGGAGCGCGGGCATCGTCGTCCTCTGGCTGCTGGCTGCGGTGACCCCTCAAGTGTCACGCAGGCGTGACGCTCGTGCGCGGCCGGGGCGTGGGCTCCCCCCACGTGACCGGCCCCTTGCCGCCCGGACCTTCGACCCTGGGGCGGTGCGCGAGGGGCACGCAGAATCACCTGGTGACGCTCTCCACGGTCTCGGGTGCTCCGGAGGCGCTGCCTCCTGTGGTGGGCAGGCGGATGCGCCGGCACGTCCGCATCGCGGTGGCCCTGTCCGTCGGCATCGCCGTCATGGTCCTGGCTGCGTGGGCCACGGACCTCCGGGGTCTGTACGCGGCTCCCCCCTCCCACCAGGCGATGGTGCCCGTCACCGCGGTGCTGGTGCTGCTGCTCGCTCTTGCCGTCGCCCTGGGGCGGCGCTGGCCGGCCGTGGTCGCCGCGCTGTCGGTCCTCGCGCTGGCGCTCTGGGTGCTCGCCTCGCACCACGGGCCGTTGACGTTCCCTCCCAGCCGGCTGCTGTTCTACGACAAGGTCGTCGAGGGCAGCTGGCGGGCAGCCCTGCCCTCGGTCGTCGCTGCCGTCGCG
>JBAVRG010000423.1:0-2701 GCA_049694795.1 Mycobacteriales bacterium | reverse complement strand
GGGCTGCTCGTCGCGCTCGCGCTGCTGCTGCTCGCGGGCGTCAACGGGGCGCGCTCGCTGCGCGCCGACCAGGCGCGTGCGCACGCCCTCGCCGGCCTGCACCTGAGCGCCGTGGTCGCCGGGGGAGCGACCTCCCTCGTCGGGGGACCACGCGTCTCGCTCGAGATCGACCTGCAGGCCGACAACCGCACCGACGTGCACCTGCGCTCCCTGTCGGCGGACCGCGGCTGGCGGCTGGCCGGCGCGCGACCGGACGTGCTCGTGCACGGGCTGGGGCAGAGCCTGGTCTTCGAGCGGCAGGTGGACTGCCGGGCCGCGACCGCGCCGCCGCAGCACCTGCACCTCACGGTGGGGCTCGACGGGGTGGGCGTGCGCCAGCTCGAGGTGCTCGTCAGCGAGAGCCGCCCCGGTGCCTACCCCGGAGGGCCCTACTTCTGCGGTGACCTCGACGCCAGCCAGTCCCTGGCCCTGGTGACGAGCAACCTGTCGGGCGTCCAGGACCACAGCACCGTCACGCTGGGGCTGGTGAACGCCAGCCTGCACCCGGTCACGGCGCGCGGGGTGTCCTTGCGGGGCTTCGCGCTGACGTCGCGCGCGCCCTTCCCGTTCACGCTGCCCGGCCGGCGCCCGGGCATCTTGCGCCCGGGGCTGCTCGCCGCCCGCCTGGTCGTCCTCGACGCCCGCGTCGCCGACTGCGGCCGCGCCCGGGCGTACCTCGACGCGGCGCAGCAGAGCCTGTCGCCGGACGTCATCGATGTCGCGGTCGACGGCCACGGCGGGCCCGGTACGGCGTCGCTGGAGCTCCCGGGGCTCGCCGCTCACCTCGGCGCCGTGTGGCGGGTGTCCTGCTGACCGGATCGGAAGGCGTGCGCCGTACCCTCCCTGTCGTGCGCTTCCTCAAAGGCCACGGCACGGAGAACGACTTCGTGCTGCTGCCGGACCCCGACGGCGAGCTCGCGCTGACCCCTGCGCTGGTGCAGCGGCTGTGCGACCGGCGCGCCGGCATCGGTGCCGACGGCGTGCTGCGGGTGGTGCGCGCCGCCAAGGACCCCGACGGCGCGGCGCACGCGGCCGAGGCCGAGTGGTTCATGGACTACCGCAACGCCGACGGCTCGATCGCCGAGATGTGCGGCAACGGCGTGCGGGTCTACGCGCGCTACCTCGTCGACGCCGGGCTGGTCGCGCCCGGGCCGCTGCGGCTCGCGACGCGGGGTGGCGTGAAGGACGTCGTCGTGGCGGCCGACGGGGTGACCGTCGACATGGGCCCGGCGGTGGTGGGCGACGCGGTCGACATCGACGGCGTCCCGGCGGTCTTCGTCGACATGGGCAACCCGCACGCGGTCGTGCACGTCGCGTCGGTCGCGGCGCTCGGCACCCTCGACCCGGACCGCAGGGACCTCAACGTGGAGTACGTCGAGGACCTCGGCCCGACCCACCTGCGGATGCGGGTGCACGAGCGGGGGGTGGGGGAGACCCGGTCCTGCGGCACCGGGGCCTGCGCCGCGGTGGTGGCGACCGTGCTGCGCACGGGGACGCCGCGTGGGCAGGCCTACGACGTCGACGTCCCGGGCGGGCGTCTGGTGGTGACGTGGCGTGAGGACGGCCACGTGACGCTGTCGGGTCCGGCGGTCCTCGTCGCAGAGGGAGATGTGCGTGACGCCTGAGGAGTGCGTGCGGGCCGTGGCCGGCCCGGTCGGGAAGCTGGGCGGGCAGTGGATGTTCGACGCCGCGGTGCACGCGCGCGGCACCGAGCTCGGCTTCGACACCTGGTCCTGGTACCACTGCGGGCGGGGTGGCGTGCTCGGATCCCCCGACGCCTCGGTGGTCGTCGCGGCGTTCGGGTTCTTCCCGCCCGCCCTGCAGACCAAGGCGTGGCACAAGGGCGTGGCCGTGATGGCCCCCGCGCAGGCCGCCGACGAGTACGCCCAGGCCTGCGCCGACTGGGGGCGCAGGCGCTTCGGGGCCGGCGCCGACCGGCTCGCCGACCTGCTCACCACCGCCCTGTGCACCGCGGAGGTCGCCGGCCTGCCCCTGTTCGCCGGCTGGCGGGTCAAGCTGCTCGAGGGCCCCACCGACGGGCCGGCTCGGCTGGCGCTTGCGCTGCAGGCCGCCCGCGAGCACCGCGGCGGCAGCCACCTGGTGGCCGTCGCCGCCGCCGGCATCCCCCCGCTGCAGGCCGTGATGAGCGGCCGGTACGGCGCGACGAACGCCGAGTTCTTCGGCTGGCCGCAGCCCTGGCCGGACCCCGAGCTGGCCCGGGAGGCGATGCTCGCGGTGGAGGACGTCACCGACGCGATGGTCGCGCCGGCGTACGCCGTCCTGAGCCCGGACGAGCGGGCCGAGCTGACCGCCGGGCTGCGGGCGCTCTGACGCACCCGGCAGGGATGGGCCGGCCCGCGTAGAAGAAGCCCCCCACCCCTGCCCCTGAACGAGGAGCCCACCCATGGCCCCCAGCCGTCGCGCCCGTACTGCGCTGTCCGTCGTTGCCGTGGCGGCGCTCGCCGGGGTACCCCTCGTGGGCGCCACCGGCGGCTAGCAGGCGGCCGCCCGGGTCTGCCCCGCCGGCACGGTGCTGTCCACGAAGGGCTCCGGGCAGCTGGCCCACGAGACCCGGGCCGCCGACCCGGCGTACCGGGACCTGGTCTCGGCCGTGAACGAGGCTGCCGCCGCACCGGGCACCTACTGCCTGCCGGTGCGCGCG
>JBAVRG010000422.1:0-1548 GCA_049694795.1 Mycobacteriales bacterium | reverse complement strand
AGCTCGACCTCGGTGTGGGCACCGACCTTGATGACACCCACGCCGCCGGCGAGCTTGGCGAGCCGCTCCTGGAGCTTCTCGCGGTCCCAGTCGGAGTCGCTGGCCTCGATCTCATGCTTGATCTGCGCGACCCGGCCGGCCACGTCCTCCTTGGAGCCGCCACCGTCGACGAGCGTGGTGGTGTCCTTGGTGATCGTGACGGTGCGGGCGGTGCCGAGCACCTCGAGGCCGACCTGGTCGAGCTTGAGACCGACCTCGGCGCTGACGACCTGCGCGCCGGTGAGGGTCGCGATGTCCTGCAGCATGGCCTTGCGGCGGTCACCGAAGCCGGGGGCCTTCACCGCGGCGACCTTGAGGGTCTTGCGGATGCTGTTGACGACCAGCGTCGACAGCGCCTCGCCGTCGATGTCCTCGGCCACGATGAGCAGCGGCTTGCCGGACTGCACGACCTTCTCCAGCAGCGGCAGCAGCTCGGCGATCGCCGAGATCTTGCCGTTGTTGATGAGGACGTAGGCGTCCGCGAGGTCGGCCTCCATGCGCTCCGGGTCGGTCACGAAGTAGGGGCTGATGTAGCCCTTGTCGAACTGCATGCCCTCGGTGAGCTCGAGCTCCAGGCCGGTGGTGTTGCTCTCCTCGACGGTGATGACGCCGTCCTTGCCGACCTTGTCCATGGCCTCGGCGACGAGCTCGCCGACCTTGGGGTCCTGGGCGGAGATGGCCGCCACGGCGGCGATCTCGGCGTGCGTCTCGATCGGCGTGGCCGCCTTCAGGAGCGCCTCGCTGACGGCCTCGACGGCCTTGTCGATGCCGACCTTGATGCCCATCGGGTTGATGCCGGCAGCCACGGCCTTCAGGCCCTCGTGGACCATCGCCTGGCCGAGCACGGTGGCGGTGGTGGTGCCGTCACCCGCGACGTCGTTGGTCTTGGTGGCGACCTCCTTGGCCAGCTGGGCGCCCATGTTCTCCATGGGGTCCTCGAGCTCGACCTCACGGGCGATGGTCACGCCGTCGTTGGTGATGGTGGGGCCGCCGTACTTCTTGCCGATGACGACGTTGCGGCCCTTGGGGCCGAGCGTCACCTTCACGGCGTTGGCGAGGGTGTCCACGCCGCGCTCCAGGGAGCGCCGAGCGTCCTCGGAGAAGCTCAGGGTCTTGCTCAAGGCGTTGGCCTTTCAGTTCGGGATGGGAAAGCACGACGCCCCGGCCCCGCGAGGGACCGGGGCGTCGAACGCGGAGCTCTCAGGCCTCGATGACGGCCAGCACGTCGCGCGCGGAGAGCACGAGGTACTCCTCGCCGGCGTACTTGACCTCGGTGCCGCCGTACTTGCTGTAGAGCACCTTGTCGCCGACCTTGACGTCGAGCGGCACACGGGCGCCGTCCTCGAAGCGGCCCGGGCCGACGGCCAGGACGGTGCCCTCCTGGGGCTTCTCCTTGGCCGTGTCGGGGATGACGATGCCGGAAGCCGTGGTGGTCTCGGCCTCGACCGCCTGGACCACGATGCGGTCCTCGAGCGGCTTGATGGCGACCTTGGTCGCAGTGGTCACAGT
>JBAVRG010000421.1:0-4417 GCA_049694795.1 Mycobacteriales bacterium | reverse complement strand
GACAACGAGGAGAACTACCTCATCAAGAAGCTCTTCACCGCGATGGGCGCGGTGCAGATCGAGAACCAGGCGCGGATATGACACAGCGCCACCGTGCCCAGTCTGGGTGCCTCCTTCGGTCGCGGCGGGGCGACGACCTTCCTGCAGGACCTGCAGCACGCTGACTGCATCGTCATCCAGGGCTCGAACATGGCCGAGTGCCACCCGGTCGGGTTCCAGTGGGTGATGGAGGCGAAGGCACGCGGCGCCAAGGTCATCCACATCGACCCGCGCTTCACGCGCACCAGCGCGGTGGCGGACCAGCACGTGCCGTTGCGCGCCGGCTCCGACATCGCCTTCCTCGGCGGGATCGTCAACTACATCCTGCAGGAGGAGAAGTACTTCAGGGACTACGTCCTGGCCTACACGAACGCGTCGTTCCTCGTGAACGAGGACTACGTCGACACCGAGGACCTCGACGGGCTCTTCAGCGGGTACGACGAGACCAGCGCCTCGTACGACCCCACCACGTGGGCGTACGACGGGGTCGAGACCGACGCCGCAGCGGGGAACGTGCGCAACCCCGAGGACTCCTCCTCCGGGAAGGGGAGCTCCTCCGACGGGGGTCATGCAGAGGGGCACTCCCTGGGCAGCGGCGGCCCGTCGGTCGACCCCGGCAACATCACCACCGACCCGACGCTCCAGCACCCCCGGACGGTCTTCCAGGTGCTCAAGCGGCACTACGCCCGCTACACCCCTGAGATGGTGGAGCAGGTCTGCGGCGTGCCCGCCGAGGCGTTCCTGGAGGTCTGCCGGGCCGTCACCGACAACAGCGGTCGTGACCGCACCACCTGCTGGGTCTACTCGGTGGGGTGGACGCACCACTCGGTGGGCGTGCAGTACATCCGGGGCTCGGCGATCATCCAGCTCCTGCTGGGCAACATGGGCCGCCCCGGAGGCGGGATCCTCGCGCTCCGCGGCCACGCCAGCATCCAGGGGTCGACCGACATCCCGACGCTGTTCAACATCCTGCCTGGCTACCTGCCGATGCCGAAGGCCGCGGACCACGAGACCTTCGACAGCTACCTGGACGGGATCCGGAGCACCCAGCAGAAGGGCTTCTGGGGTGCGGCCGAGTCCTACGCCGTCAGCCTGCTGAAGGCCTGGTGGGGCGAGCACGCGACGAAGGACAACAGCTGGTGCTTCGACTACCTGCCGCGGATCAGCGGTGACCACGGCACCTACCAGACGGTCCTGGACATGCTCGACGACAAGGTCGAGGGCTACTTCCTGCTGGGGCAGAACCCCGCCGTCGGCTCGGCGCACGGCAAGCTGCAGCGACTCGCGATGGCGCACCTGAAGTGGCTGGTGGTCCGCGACCTCAACCTGATCGAGTCCGCCACCTTCTGGAAGGACGGCCCGGAGATCGAGACGGGCGAGCTGCGCACGGAGGACATCGGCACCGAGGTCTTCTTCCTGCCGGCGGCGGCGCACACCGAGAAGTCCGGGAGCTTCACCCAGACCCAGCGCATGCTGCAGTGGCACCACAAGGCCGTCGACCCGCCGGGTGACTGCCGCAGCGAGCTGGAGTTCTTCCACCTGCTCGGCACGAAGCTCAAGGAGCGCCTGGCCTCGTCCACCGAGGAGCGCGACCTGCCCCTGCAGCACCTCACCTGGGACTACCCGGTCGACAGCCGCGGCGAGCCCAGTGCCGAGGCGGTGCTCCAGGAGGTCAACGGGCGGCACCTGGGCGGCGAGAAGGCCGGCGAGCTGCTGTCGGGCTACACCGACCTGAAGCCGGACGGGTCGACGGCCGCCGGCTGCTGGATCTACACCGGCGTCTACGCCGACGGCGTGAACAACAGCGCCCGCCGCAAGCCGGGTTGGGAGCAGTCCTGGGTGGCGCCGGAGTGGGGCTGGGCGTGGCCGATGAACCGGCGCCAGCTCTACAACCGCGCGTCGGCCGACCCGGACGGCAAGCCGTGGAGCGAGCGCAAGGCCTACGTCCAGTGGGACGGCGAGAGGTGGACCGGCCCGGACGTCCCGGACTTCCAGGTGGACAAGGACCCGCACTACCAGCCGCCGCCCGGCGCCACCGGTGCGGACGCTCTCGCAGGTGACGACCCCTTCGTGATGCAGGCCGACGGGAAGGGGTGGCTCTACGCCCCGAGCGGGCTGGTGGACGGACCGCTGCCCACCCACTACGAGCCGGCCGAGTCGCCGGTGCGCAACCCGTTCTACACCCAGCAGGGCAACCCGACCCGCGAGGTCTTCCCGCGCAAGGAGAACCTCCTGAACCCCTCTGCGGGCGAGCCGGGGGAGGAGGTGTTCCCGTACGTCTTCACGACGTACCGGCTCACCGAGCACCACACCGCCGGGGGCATGAGCCGCTGGCTGCCGTACCTGTCCGAGCTGCAGCCCGAGTTCTTCTGCGAGGTCTCACCGGAGCACGCCCGCGAGCGGGGGCTCGAGCACCTGGGCTGGGCCACGATCGTGACGGCCCGCACCGCGATCGAGGCACGCGTCCTGGTGACCGACCGGGTCACGCCGCTGCAGGTGGGTGGCAGGACCATCCACCAGGTCGGTCTGCCCTACCACTGGGGCGTGGGCGGGGACGCGGTCGTCAGCGGCGACAGCGCCAACGACCTGTTCGGCCTGGTTCTGGACCCCAACGTGCACATCCAGGAGTCGAAGGTCGCCTCCTGTGACATCCGGCCCGGACGGCGGCCGCGCGGTGCCGCGCTGCTGCGCCTGGTCGAGGAGTACCGGTCCCGTGCCGGCATCACCGTCGAGACCGGCAACCGGAGGAAGACCGCCCGATGAGCAACCAGGTCGCCCGGGACGCGGGGTGGGTGGACCCGCCGCCGCGCAAGGGCTTCTTCACCGACACCAGCGTCTGCATCGGCTGCAAGGCCTGCGAGGTCGCCTGCAAGGAGTGGAACGCCGTACCGGCTGACGGCATGGACCTGCTGGGCTCCTCCTACGACAACAGCGGTGGCCTCGGCGGCTCGACCTGGCGGCACGTGAAGTTCATCGAGCAGCCCGCCGTGGACCTCGGCATGCCCGCCCTCGGGCCGCCGGGGGGCACGGCGGAGCCGACCGACTTCCGCTGGCTGATGAGCAGCGACGTGTGCAAGCACTGCACCGAGGCCGCCTGCCTGGACGTCTGCCCGACGGGGGCGCTGTTCCGCACCGAGTTCGGCACCGTGGTCGTGCAGGAGGATGTCTGCAACGGCTGCGGCTACTGCGTGCCCGCCTGCCCCTTCGGGGTCATCGACAAACGCGTCGGCGAGGGCGTGAAGAACGAGGGCATCGCGCAGAAGTGCACCCTGTGCTACGACCGGCTGCACGACGGTCTCACCCCGGCGTGCGCGAAGGCCTGCCCGACCGAGTCGATCCAGTTCGGTGACCTCGACGAGCTGCGGGAGCGGGCGCAGGTCCGGGTGCAGGCGCTGCAGGAGCGCGGGGTGACGTCCGCCCGGCTCTACGGCGAGTCGCCCGACGACGGCGTCGGCGGGCTGGGCGCCTTCTTCCTGCTGCTCGACGAGCCGGAGGTCTACGGCCTGCCGCCGGACCCGGTCGTCACGACCCGCGAGCTGCCTGCGATGTGGAAGCGCGCCGGCCTCGCGGCCGCCGCACTGCTGGCCGGCGCCGTCGCGGTCTTCGGAGGTGGCGCGTGACGCGGACCGCTGAGCCGCGGCGTCGGCGCAGGGGCGGTGGCGGGGGGGAGCGCCGGATGGTCCCCCCGGCCGAGTTCACCTCCTACTACGGCAGGCCGGTGCTGAAGGCCTCGCCCTGGACGGACGACATCCCGGCCTACCTGTTCCTGGGCGGGCTGGCCGCCGGCTCGTCGCTGCTCGGAGCAGGCGCCGACCTCACCGCACGTCCGGTGCTGCGCAAGCGGTCGAGGCTCACCGCGTTGGGGGCGATCTCGGCCTCGATGTACTTGCTCGTCCACGACCTGGGGCGGCCCGCCCGGTTCCTCAACATGCTGAGGGTCGCGAAGCCGACGTCCCCGATGTCGATGGGCACCTGGATCCTCAGCGCGTACGGGCCGGGGGTCGGCCTGGCCGGCGTCGCCGAGCTGCTGCCGGACCGCGGTCTGTGGCGCCGGCTGCGTCACCTCGCGCGTCCCGCGGGGATCGCCTCCGCGCTCACAGCTCCGGCGGTGGCGTCGTACACGGCGGTGCTGCTCGCCGACACGGCCACGCCGGCGTGGCATGAGGCGCACCGCGAGCTGCCCTTCGTGTTCGTGGGATCCGCCGCAGCTGCCTCCGGCGGGATGGGCATGCTCCTCGCGCCGCTCGAGGAGTCGGGGCCGGCGCAGCGCCTCGCGCTCGGCGGCGCGCTGGTCGAGCTGGCCGCCGGGCACCGCATGGAGCAGTCGATGGGCCTGGCGGCCCAGGCGCTGCACGAGGGCCGTGCCGGGCAGCTCATG
>JBAVRG010000420.1:0-6337 GCA_049694795.1 Mycobacteriales bacterium | reverse complement strand
TCTCCAGCGCCGGCTTCGCAGGTACGGCGGCCTTGACCGCCGGGGCCGCCGGGGCCGCCGGGACCTTCGCGGCCGGGGTCTTCTTCGCTGGGGTGGGCGTCACAGGAGCCTTCGTAGCAGCCTTCGCTGGGGCCGGGACGGGTGCCTTGGCTGCGGGGGCCTTGGCAGGAGCCTTCTTCGCGGGAGCCTTCTTGGCCGGTGCCTTCGCGGGGGCCTTCTTCGCAGGGGCGGCAGCCTTCGCGGGGGCCTTCTTCGCAGGGGCGGCAGCCTTTGCGGGGGCCTTCTTCGCGGGCGCCTTCACCGGGGTGACAGCCTTCGCCGCAGCCTTCTTGGCCGGAGCCTTCGCAGGGGCCTTCTTGGCGGGCGCCTTCACCGGGGTGGCAGCCCTCGCCGCAGCCTTCTTGGCCGGAGCCTTCGCGGGAGCCTTCTTCGCGGGCGCCTTCACAGGCGTGACAGCCTTCGCCGCTGCCTTCTTCGCGGGCGCCTTCACCGGGGTGACAGCCTTCACCGCAGCCTTCTTGGCCGGGGCCTTGGCCGGAGCCTTGTTCGCGGGAGCCTTCGCCGCCTTGGCAGCCGGCCTGGCAGTCGCCTTCTCAGCCGCCTTGGGAGCCGGCTTGGGAGCCGGCTTGGGAGCCGGCTTGGGAGCCGGCACAGCCTTCGCGGCCCGGGGCGCGGCGGCAGGCGCGGGCTTGCCGGCCACCTTCGCGGGTGCCTTCGCCGGTGCCTTCGCGGGTGCCTTCGCGGGTGCCTTCGCAGGGGCCTTCGCGGTGACGCTCGGCGCAGCCTTCGCCGGCCCGGCGGCCGGCGGCGCCGCCGGCGGCTTGGGGGCCGTCACCCCCTTCTTGTCCTTGTCCTTGCGCGAGAAGGCGTTGCGCAGGCGACCGATGCCGCGCTCCGTGGCCATGACCAGCTCCCTCACACGTGGGGACGTTCAGACGGGTGCGGAGGATACGTGCCGTGCACAACGGCCACAAAGCACCACGCCGTCGGCCGACGGGCGATAGCGACCTCTTCGGGAAGATTGACGGGGTCTGTCGGGGTCCTTGCGCCAGGAGCCTTCCTCACGAGATGAGGGGCGAGGACGCCGTACCGGCAATGCCGTGGCACCCGGCAGATGAGCCGCACTAGGCTGGCCGGGCCGCGGTGACGGGGAAGAGTAACGACGGACGCAGCCACGAGCGACCTGGGGACGGTGTGAGCCCAGGGGCCTGGCCGTCGCGAAGATCACCCCCTGAGCGGCACGCGCACGACCAGAGCGGGGCTCCCCCCGGGAGCCCAAGGAGGGTGGTACCGCGGTCCCCGGTCGGGGGTCGTCCCTCCGTCGGAGCACGAGCGACGGAGACGATGATGCACAAGCTGCCCGCCCAGGTGGACCTGCCCGCCCTCGAGCACGAGGTGCTCGCGCGCTGGGAGCGTGACCGCGTCTTCGAGCGGTCCCTGGAGCAGACCAAGGACGGCACCCCCTGGGTCTTCTACGAGGGGCCGCCGACCGCTAACGGCAAGCCCGGCACCCACCACGTCGAGGCGCGCGTCTTCAAGGACCTGTTCCCGCGCTTCAAGACCATGCAGGGCCGGCACGTGCCCCGCAAGGCCGGCTGGGACTGCCACGGGCTGCCGGTGGAGCTGGCTGTCGAGAAGGAGCTCGGCTTCTCCGGCAAGCAGGACATCGAGGCCTACGGCATCGCGGAGTTCAACGCAAAGTGCCGCGAGTCGGTCATGCGGCACGTCGGCGAGTTCGAGGTGCTGACCCGGCGGATGGCCTACTGGGTCGACACCGACGACGCCTACCGGACCATGGACGCCGGCTACATCGAGTCGGTGTGGTGGTCGCTCAAGCAGATCTACGACAAGGGCCTGCTCGTCCAGGACCACCGGGTGGCGCCGTACTGCCCGCGCTGCGGCACCGGTCTGTCCGACCACGAGGTGGCGCAGGGCTACCAGACCGTCGTCGACCCGTCGGTCTACGTCCGCTTCCCGGTGACGAGCGGGCCACTGGCCGAGCTCGGCGCGGCGCTGCTGGTCTGGACGACGACGCCCTGGACGCTGGTGTCCAACACCGCGGTCGCTGTGCACCCGACGGTGACCTACGTCGTGGCCCGCGCCGGTGGCGAGGTGCTCGTCGTGGCGGAGCCCCTGCTGCACGTGCTGGGCGAGGACGTCGAGGTGCTCGAGCGCTTCCCGGGGTCGGCGCTGGAGCACACCGCCTACTCCCGGCCCTTCGACTGGGTCGACATCCCCGGGGCGCACTACGTCGGTACGGCGGACTACGTCACCACCGACTCCGGGACCGGACTGGTCCACCAGGCCCCGGCGTTCGGCGCGGAGGACCTCCAGGTCGCCCGCAAGTACGGCCTGCCGGTCGTCAACCCGGTCCGCCCGGACGGCACCTTCGACGAGCAGGTGCCGCTGGTGGGCGGGCTGTTCTTCAAGTCCGCCGACCCGGCCCTGGTGCAGGACCTGCGCAGCCGCGGCCTGCTGTTCCTGGAGAAGCCGTACGAGCACCCCTACCCGCACTGCTGGCGCTGCGACACCGCGCTGCTCTACTACGCCCTTCCCTCCTGGTACATCCGGACCACGGCCATCAAGGACCGGCTGCTGGCGGAGAACGCCAGGACCGACTGGCACCCGGAGACCATCCGCACCGGCAGGTACGGCGACTGGCTCGAGAACAACATCGACTGGGCGCTGTCGCGCAACCGCTACTGGGGCACGCCGCTGCCGGTGTGGCGCTGCGAGGACGGCCACACCACGGTGGTCGGCTCGCTGGCCGAGCTCGGCGCGCTCGCCGGTCAGGACCTGTCCGCGCTCGACCCGCACCGGCCGTTCGTCGACGACGTGACGCTCCCGTGCCCGGACTGCGGCCGGACCGCGAACCGGGTGCCCGAGGTCATCGACTGCTGGTACGACGCGGGCTCGATGCCGTTCGCGCAGGTCGGCTACCCGCACAGCGGCGTCGAGCCGGCGTACCCGGCGCAGTTCATCTGCGAGGCCATCGACCAGACCCGCGGCTGGTTCTACACGCTGATGGCCATCGGGACGCTGGTCTTCGACCGGAGCTCCTACGAGACCGTGCTGTGCCTCGGCCACATCCTCGACGCCGAGGGCCGCAAGATGAGCAAGCACCTGGGCAACGTGCTCGACCCGCACGAGCTCATGGAGCGGCACGGCGCGGACGCGCTGCGCTGGTACATGCTCTGCGACGGCAACCCGTGGAGCGCCCGGCGGGTCGGCCACGAGCAGGTGGAGGCCGTGGTCCGCAAGGTGCTGCTCACCTACTGGAACACCGCGGCCTTCCTCACCCTGTACGCCGAGGCGAACGACTGGGCCCCCGGTGCGGCCCCGGCCGGCACCCGCACCCTGCTCGACCGCTGGGCGCTCAGCGAGCTGCACGCGACCGTGCAGGAGGTGACCGAGGCCCTCGAGGGCTTCGACTCGCTGCGCGCCGGCCGCCGGCTCTCGCAGTTCGTCGACGACCTGTCCAACTGGTACGTGCGCACCAGCCGGCGCCGGTTCTGGGACGGCGACACCGCGGCGCTCTCGACGCTGCACGAGTGCCTCGAGGTGCTCACCCGGTTGATGGCGCCGTTCACCCCGTTCCTCGCCGAGGCGGTGCACGACGCGCTCGTGGTGAGCGTGCGCGACGACCTGCCCGACTCGGTGCACCTGCGGGCCTGGCCCGACGCCGACATCCCGCTGGTCGACGAGCGGCTCGGTGAGCAGGTCGCGCTGACCCGCCGGCTGGTGGACCTCGGCCGCACCGCCCGGGCCGAGTCGAAGACGAAGACCCGCCAGCCGCTGGGACGCGCGCTCGTGTCCGCCGCCGGCTGGGCGGCGCTGCCCGACGAGCTGCGGGCGCTCGTCGCCGCCGAGCTCAACGTCCTGACGCTCGAGAGCCTTGCCGGCGACCTGGTCGACGTCACCGCCAAGGCCAACTTCCGGGTGCTCGGGCAGCGCTTCGGCAAGGGCGTGCAGGCGGTCGCGAGGGCGATCGCGGAGGCCGACGCCGCCGCCCTCGCGGCCGGCCTGCGGGACGGCACGGCGGCCGTGCAGGTCGACGGGTCCGACGTACTGCTCTCACCGGAGGAGGTCATCGTCACGGAGACCCCGCGGACCGGCTGGGCGGTCGCGTCGGGTCCGGGCGAGACCGTCGCGCTGGACCTGACGATCACCCCCGAGCTGCGACGCGCCGGGCTGGTGCGCGACGTCGTGCGCCTGGTGCAGGAGGCGCGCAAGCGCAGCGACCTCGACGTCAGCGACCGGATCGAGCTGTGGTGGGCCGCGAGCGGCGAGCTCGCCGAGGCGCTGCAGGAGGGGTCCCTCAAGCTCGCCGAGGAGGTCCTCGCGGTGAGCGTGGTGCAGGGCGCCCCGACGGCTGACATCGCCCCTCACGACGACGCCGACCTCGGCCTGCGGTTCTGGCTGCGGCTCGCTGGTCGCTGATTCACCCGAACGGCCCCACAAGAAGATCCCTGACGGCTGCCGATACTCCGGGGGACAGCAAGGTCTGCTCCATCCGGAGCAGTTGCCCCACCAGGAGGTTCCCGTGACCGTGCACACCGTCGAACTGGAGCAGCCGAAGCCCGTGCACCGCTCCTTCCGACTGACGCGTCCGGGGTCCAACGTCGCGCTCGAGAGCCAGGTCCGCCCGGCTCTGGTGCTGCCCGAGCGTGAGGGGCGCGCGCTGCTCACCGCCGCCCAGCGCGAGGACGTGTCGCGCGGTGGCTGCTACTCCGCCGGGCCGGCCGGCGTGCAGGTCTGGAGCGGCCCCTGGGAGGGCGTCGGCGGCAGCCGTGGCGACGCGCTGCACCTGGGTTCCGTCGACTGGAGCTACGACACCCCTGTCCGCCACTACATCACCGTCTACCGCGTGCTCGTCACGGCCGAGGGCGTGAAGGCCGGCGAGACCACCGCCTCGCTGCTGGCCCGGGTCCTCGGGCTCGCCGGCCTCGGGGTGGGCGGCGAGGTCCTCTCGCTGCCGGTCCCGCCGGTCCGCGACCCCTTCCGCAGCAACGCGCTCCGCGAGCGCCGCTAGCACCAGGCTCCGCGGGCAGGGCTGGCCCGCGGCGACGGGCGGGTGCCCGGGACCTCCCCCCCTGTGTCCCGGGCACCCTCCGTCCCCCAGTACGTCGAAAGGCCCCCACCCGGACGGGTGGGGGCCTTTCGACGCAGCGGGCTCAGGGGTTGCAGACCCCGCAGGCGTCGTAGCCCTGCTTGGTGGCCTGGGCCTTGGTGAGCTCGAGGGTGCCCTCCGCGCCGCGGACGTAACGACAGTCAGGGGTGTGGTACTTGCCGCGGTCCGGGATGACCACGACGGAGCCGCGCTTGGCAGGCGTGGCCGCGGCCTTCTTGGCCGGTGTGCTCGCCTTCGCCGTCGGCGCCGCCTTGGCGGGAGCCTTGCCGACTGCCTTCGTGGCTGTCGTCGCAGCCGTCGTCGCAGCTGCCTTGGCGGGGGCCTTCGCGGTCGCAGCCTTGGCGGCCGTCTTCTTCGCGGCAGAGGTGCGCGTGCTCACCGGAGCCACGACCTCGACCTGCGGGGCCTCGGAGGTCGGCGCCACGGGCTCCTCGGCCGGCTCCTCGGGCGTGGTCTGGGCAGCCTCGAGGGCCAGGTCCGGCTTGCAGACGCCGCAGGCGGTGAAGCCCTCCTCGCGCGCGTCGGCGACCTCGACCTCCTCGGCGTCCTTTCCGGTGAGGTAGCGGCAGCCGTCGACGTGGTAGCGCGGACGGCCGGCCACGACGAGCACGGTGCCCGAGACGGCCTCGCGCTGCGCGGTCACCGGGGCCGCCGTGGGCTCGTCGGTGAGCGCGTTGACCGTGGCGGCCCGCGGCGGCGGGGCCGCGAGGATCGCGGTGATGCCCTCAGCCGTCGCGGGGCTGGGCAGCCCGGCAGCCGACTCCTGGCCGGCCTCGGTGCCGGGCAGCTCCTCCTTGCGGCGCTGGAGGATCCCGACGACGAGGAACGCGAACGACGCCAGGCTGACTCCGATCGACGCGTAGACGAACGCCAGGCTCGGGTCGACGAGGCCGATGACGAGCAGGACGAGGGCGACGAGGACGAGTGCCCCGCTGATGACGATCACGTTGGAGAGTCCTCCGGCAAAGGGGTGCGGACGAGCCTGGGCATCCTACTGATCCCGGATGCGGGCTCCGGTCACGTGGCCTGCGCGTGACCGGTCGGACGGGGCAGCCTCAGTGCTCGGCGGGCGGCTCAGGTCCCTCGTCGACCTGCTCGGCCTGCACGGGCGGAGGGACGACAGTGAACGGCCCGACCGGCTCCGGGCCCGCGTGCAGCGGAGGCGCGGTGCGCGCAGGCGCCTCCCGCGGCGGGCCGGCGGGCGGC
>JBAVRG010000419.1:0-8356 GCA_049694795.1 Mycobacteriales bacterium | reverse complement strand
GGTCGGCGAGCACGTCGAGGTGTTCGACGCGGTGCACCGCTCGCTGCAGGACGCGCTGGCCACGCTCGACGAGGCCTGAGCTGGCCCGGCGGGCCAGGCTCGACGCCGAGCTCGTGCGCCGCGGCCTGGCCCGCAGCCGCGAGCACGCCGCCGGGCTGATCGCTGAGGGCCGGGTGAAGGTCGCGGGGAGCGTCGCCACCAAACCGGCGACCGCCGTCGACGCGGCGACCCCGGTGCTCGTCGAGGCCGACGAGGGTGAGCAGTGGGTCTCCCGCGGAGCCCACAAGCTCCTCGGTGCGCTCGACGCGCTCGGGTACGACCCGACCGCGAAGCGCGCTCTTGACGCGGGCGCGTCCACCGGCGGCTTCACCGACGTGCTGCTGCGCCGGGGTGCGGCGCACGTCGTCGCGGTCGACGTCGGCTACGGGCTGATCGCCTGGTCGCTGCGCACCGACGAGCGGGTCACCGTGGTCGAGCGCGTCAACGCGCGCAACCTCGAACCCGACCAGGTCGGCGAGCCCGTCGACCTGGTGGTCGCCGACCTGTCCTTCATCCCGCTCGGCCTCGTGCTGCCGGCCCTGGTCCGGTGCGCCACGCCGGACGCGGACTTCTTGCCCATGGTCAAGCCGCAGTTCGAGGTCGGTCGCGAGAACCTCCCCTCGGGCGGCGTGGTGCGCGACCCGCAGACGCGTGCTTCCGCAGTACGGCGCGTGGCCGCTCAGGCGGCGGAGCTCGGCCTCGGGGTGCGCGGCGTCGTCGCGAGCCCGCTGCCGGGCCCCAGCGGCAACGTCGAGTACTTCCTGTGGCTGCGCGCAGGTGCCCCGCCGCTGGTCGAGGCGGACCTGCAACGCGCGGTCCTCGAGGGCCCGACGTGAAAGGCTGCACGCCGTGACCCGCTCCGTGCTGCTGCTCGCCCACACCGGGCGCCCCAAGGTCGCCGAGGCGGCACGCACCGTGGCGCTCCGGCTGCAGGACGCCGGGGTGCAGGTGCGACTGCTGGCCGAGGAGGCCGACGAGATCGGCTTGTCGGGCGTCACCGCCTACGAGCACGGCGCGCATGCCGCGGACGGCGCGGAGCTCGTCCTCGTCCTCGGCGGTGACGGCACGATCCTGCGTGCCGCTGAGCTGTCCCGTGGCGCGGGGGTGCCGCTGCTGGGCGTGAACCTGGGCCGAGTCGGCTTCCTCGCCGAAGCCGAGTCCAGCCACCTCGAGGCCGTCGTCGAGCACGTGCTGGCTCGCGAGTACGAGGTGGAGCAGCGGCTGACGCTCGACGTCACCGCCACGCTCGACGGCGAGGTGCTGTGCACCGACTGGGCCCTCAACGAGGCGTCGGTGGAGAAGGCCTCACGGGAGCGCATGCTCGAGGTCGTCGTCGAGATCGACGGCAGGCCCCTGTCCCGCTGGGGGTGCGACGGCGTGGTGGCCGCGACCCCCACCGGGTCCACCGCCTACGCGTTCAGCGCCGGAGGGCCGATCGTGTGGCCCTCGGTGGAGGCGCTGCTCGTCGTGCCCATCAGCGCGCACGCGCTGTTCGCCCGGCCGATGGTCGTGGCCACCTCGTCCCTCATCGCCATGGAGGTCCTCCCGACGGGCACGGACGCCGTACTGGCCTGTGACGGGCGCCGGACCTTCGAGCTGCCGCACGGGACGCGGGTGGAGGTGCGGCGCGGAAGCGTCCCGGTGCCGCTCGCCCGCACCCCTCACCCGCGCACCTTCACGGACACGCTGGTGGAGAAGTTCGACCTGCCCGTCGAGGGCTGGCGCGGCCGCGCTGACACGTAGCCGTCACGCCCCGCGGCTAGGGTGCCCGCTGTGCTGGAGGAGATGCGGATCCAGGGGCTCGGCGTCATCGACGACGCCGTGCTGGAGCTCGCCCCTGGCCTGACGGTCGTCACCGGCGAGACCGGGGCCGGCAAGACCATGGTGGTGCAGGGCCTCAGCCTGCTGTTCGGGGGCCGGGCCGATGCCGGGCGGGTGCGCCCGGGCGCCCCTCGCGCGGTCGTGGAGGGCCGGCTCGCTCTGGGTGAGTCGCACCCCGCGCTCGACCGCGCCGTCGACGCAGGTGGTGAGTTCGATGACGGTGTGCTCATCGTGTCACGCACCGTCGGCTCCGACGGTCGCTCCCGCGCTCATGTGGGGGGCCGGAGCGTTCCGGTCGCGGTGCTGTCCGAGATCGGGGATCAGGTCCTCGCTGTGCACGGCCAGAGCGACCAGCAGCGGCTGCTGCAGCCGGCGCGGCAGCGGGCCGCTCTCGACCGGTTCGCGGGGCCGCCGGTGCTCGAGCGTCGGGAGCGGTTCGGGCAGCTGTGGGCTCGCTGGCGCGACGTGCGGGTCACCCTCGCCCAGCTGCAGGCCGAGGCGGACGAGCGCACCCGCGAGGCCGAGCTGCTGCGGCTCGGGCTCGCCGAGGTGGAGACCGTCGCGCCGCAGGCAGGGGAGGGCGCGGCTCTGCTCACCGAGATCGAACGGCTCGCCAACGCCGACGAGCTGCGGGCCGCAGCCTCGACCGCTCAGCAGGTGCTGACCGGTGATGAGAGCGGGGAGGGTGCCGATGCCTTGCAGCTGCTCACTGCCGCGCGCCGCGCCCTCGAGGCGGTTGCTCACCACGACCCCGCGCTCGGCGACCTCGCCTCGAGGGCGAAGGATGCGGCGCTGCTGGCCACCGACCTCGCTCAGGAGCTGGCCTCGTACGCCGCGGGCGTGGACGCCGACCCCGCGCGGCTCGCGTCGGCTCAGGACCGGCTCGCGGCCCTGACCGCACTGGTGCGACGGCACGCGGTCGCCGACGTCGACGGGGTGCTCGCCTGGGCAGCGCAGGCGTCCGACCGGTTGCTGGCCCTCGACGGCACCGATGACCGGGTGCAGGCCCTGCGTGCGGAGGACGCTCGGCTCGAGAGCGAGCTCGCGGTGCTGGCCGCCGCGCTCAGCGCCGCCCGCGCCGAAGCGGCCACCTCGTTCGGTACGGCGGTCACCGCCGAGCTCGTCGAGCTCGCGATGCCGCACGCCGCGGTCACCGCGGCCGTCACCCAGCGCGAGGTCGAAGACGGGCTGCCGGTGGGGGACCGGCTGCTCGCTGCGGGCCCGGACGGCGTGGACGACGTGGAGCTGCTGCTCGCGCCGCACCCGGGCGCGCCGCCGCGTCCGCTGCACAAGGGCGCGTCCGGAGGGGAGCTGTCGCGCGTCATGCTTGCCGTCGAGGTCGTCTTCGCCGGCTCCGACCCGGTGCCGGTGATGGTGTTCGACGAGGTCGACGCCGGGGTCGGCGGCAAGGCGGCGGTGGAGGTCGGGCGCCGGCTGGCACGACTGGCCCGCGACCACCAGGTCGTCGTCGTGACGCACCTGCCCCAGGTCGCAGCCTTCGCGGACCGGCACCTGCAGGTCCTGAAGCAGGACGACGGCAGCATCACCCGCAGCGGCGTCGTCGCGCTCGACGACCAGGCCCGGGTGGCGGAGCTGTCCCGGATGCTCGCCGGGCTCGACAGCGGCCTGGCCCGCGGCCACGCCGAGGAGCTGCTCGCCGCGGCCGCGCAGGCCAAGTCCTCGTGACGGCCGGGCGCGTCGGCCTCCCGCCGACGGCCCGTCCTGTTAGGCTGGTCTTCCGTGCAGCGGAGGTCGGTTCCGCTCTGACACGGGGAGCCACATGGCGCGAGACACCTGCCACCTGTTCGTCACCGGGGGCGTCGCCAGCTCCCTCGGCAAGGGTCTCACCGCCTCCTCTCTCGGCCGCCTGCTGAAGGCGCGCGGGCTGCGGGTCACGATGCAGAAGCTCGACCCGTACCTCAACGTCGACCCCGGCACCATGAACCCGTTCCAGCACGGCGAGGTCTTCGTCACCGACGACGGCGCGGAGACCGACCTGGACGTCGGGCACTACGAGCGGTTCCTGGACGAGGACCTGCACGGCTCGGCCAACGTCACGACGGGCCAGGTCTACAGCGCCGTGATCGCCAAGGAGCGCCGCGGCGAGTACCTCGGTGACACCGTCCAGGTCATCCCGCACATCACCGACGAGATCAAGTCCCGCATCCGCGGCCTCGCAGGCCCGGACGTCGACGTCGTCATCACCGAGGTCGGTGGCACCGTCGGCGACATCGAGTCGTTGCCGTTCCTGGAGGCCGCACGGCAGGTCCGTCAGGAGGTGGGCCGCGACCGCTGCTTCTTCCTGCACGTGAGCCTGATCCCCTACATCGGTCCTTCCGGGGAGCTGAAGACCAAGCCGACGCAGCACTCCGTGCAGGCGCTGCGGACCATCGGCATCACGCCGGACGCGATCGTGTGCCGCTCCGACCGGCCGATCTCCGAGAGCATCAAGCGCAAGATCGCCAACATGTGCGATGTCGACCAGGAGGCCGTGGTCAGCGCCGTCGACGCCCCGTCGATCTACGACATCCCGAAGGTGCTGCACGCCGAGGGCCTGGACGCCTACGTCGTGCGCCGGCTCGGCCTGCCCTTCCGCGACGTGGACTGGAGGGACTGGGACCAGCTGCTGCAGCGGGTGCACCACCCGGCCCGCGAGGTGACCATCGCGCTGGTCGGCAAGTACATCGACCTGCCGGACGCCTATCTCTCCGTGACCGAGGCGCTGCGTGCCGGCGGGTTCCACAACGACGCCAAGGTGCACATCCGGTGGGTCGCCTCGGACGAGTGCGCGACCCCCGACGGCGCCGCCAGGGCGCTGGACGGCGTGGACGGCGTCCTCGTGCCCGGTGGCTTCGGCGTACGGGGGATCGAGGGCAAGCTGGGCGCGCTCAGCCACGCGAGGACGCACCGGATCCCGACCCTGGGAATCTGCCTCGGCCTGCAGTGCATGGTCATCGAGGCCGCGCGGTCGCTGGCGGGGATCGAGAAGGCCAGCAGCGCGGAGTTCGACCCCGCAACGCCTGATCCGGTCATCGCCACCATGGCCGACCAGGAGGACGTCGTCGCCGGCGAGCGTGACATGGGCGGCACGATGCGGCTCGGGCTGTGGCCGACCAAGCTGCTGCCCGGCTCGGTCGCGGCGCAGGCGTACGGCGACGCGCCCGCCTCGGAGCGCCACCGGCACCGCTACGAGGTCAACAACAGCTACCGCCCTGCCCTGGAGGCGGCCGGTCTGGTGTTCTCGGGGACCTCGCCGGACGGCAACCTCGTCGAGATCGTCGAGCTCCCGGCCGATGTGCACCCGTTCTACGTCGGGACGCAGGCGCACCCGGAGTTCCGCTCCCGTCCCACCCGCGCGCACCCGCTCTTCGCGGCGCTGGTCGCGGCGGCGGTGCAGCGTGCGGACGAGCAGCGCCTGCCGCTCTGAGGGGCTGTCAGCCCACGAGCTCGCGGATCCGCGCGGCCGGCTGAGCGCCTCCGAACAGGAATCCCTGCCCCCCGACGCAGCCCAGGTCGATCAGCCGGGTCCGCTGCACGTCCTGCTCGACGCCCTCGGCCACCACCTGCAGGTGCAGCGCACGGCCCAGCTCGATGATGGCCCGGATGACGCGGTCGTCGGCGGGCTGGTCGGCGAGCAGTCGCACGAACTCGCGGTCGATCTTCAGCACGTCTAGCGGGAGATCGCGCAGGTAGGCCAGCGATGAGTAGCCGGCCCCGAAGTCGTCGACCGCGATCTGCACGCCGAGGGCGCGCAGCTGCGTGAGCACCCCCACGGAGGTGCTCAGGTCGGTCATCACCGTTCGCTCCGTGAGCTCCAGGGTGAGGGCGGCCAGCGGGTAGCCGGCGGCGTCCGCGGCGTCGGCGATGGCGGCCACCAGCGCCTGCTCGAGCTGCTTCGGCGCGAGGTTGATCGACAGCGGCAGCACGGAGCCGTCGCGGCGCCGGAACGTTGCGGCCTGGCGCAGCGACTGGCCGAGCACCTGAGCGCCGATCTCCCCGATGAGGCCGGTCTCCTCGGCCAGTGCGACCGCGACCGCGGCCTCCGGCGCGATGCGGCCGCCGCGCCAGCGCAGCAGCGCCTCCACGCCGGTGAGGTGGCCGTCGCGCAAGTCGACCATCGGCTGGTAGTGAACGGTGACCTGGTCCTCCTCCACGAGGCGCCGCAAGGACAATGCCTGCTCCACTCGCTGGAGGCTCCGCTGGTGGACGCCGTCGTCGTAGATCGCGTACTGGTTGCGGCCCCGGCTCTTGGCCTCGAACATCGCCTGGTCAGCGGCACGCAGCAGCGCGTCCGGTGTGAGGGAGCGGTCCTCGGCGACGGCGATGCCGATGCTGGCTCCGAGCTTGACGTGGGTGTCGGCGAGGGGGAACGGCCGGTCGAGCGAGGCGAGGATGCGCTCGGCCAGCTGGTGCGCCTCGGACAGGAAGGGCAGGCCCTCGCACAGCACCACGAACTCGTCACCGGCCAACCTGGCGACGGTGTCCGAGGGACGCACCAAGGCCCGCAGGCGGCGCGCCACCTCGGTGAGCACCAGGTCCCCCGCTTCGTGCCCGTAGCCGTCGTTGACGAGCTTGAAGTGGTCGAGGTCGATGAACAGCAGGACCAGCTCGCCGCGCCCGCGCAGCGTCAGCGCGTGCTCGAGGTGGTCGAGCAGGAGCGCGCGGTTTGGCAGGCCGGTGAGGTTGTCGTGCATCGCCCGGTGGGCGGCCTGTACCTCCAGCGCCTTCCGTTCGGTGATGTCGGTGTAGCCCAGGACGGCGCCGCCCTCGGGCGTCTGCAGCGGCACGACGTGCAGCGCGAAGTACAGCGGGTCCTCGCCGGGAGGCGCGCACTCGACGTCCTGCCGGAAGCCGGGTGCGGTGCCGTCGAGGACTGCGCGCAGACCTGCCGTCAGAGCCTCCGCAGCAGGCTGGTCCGCCCCGCGCACCCGCTCGCACACCGCGAACAGGTTGACGCCTATCCCGGTGAGCTCCGGTTGTCCGCCGTGCTCACGGGCGAAGGCCGCCCATGCCTCGTTGACCTCGGTGATCGTGCCCTCGCGGTCCACGACGGCCTTCTGCGCGGGCAGAGCGTTGAGCACGGCACGCAGGAAGGCCGCCTGCCTGGCCACCTGCTCCTCGGCGCGCAGGCGCTCGGACACGTCCACCATGCTGACCACCATGCCGCTCTGGTCGTCGCCCTCGAACGGCGTGGCGATCACGTCCACGGGCACGGGCGTGCCGTCGGCGTGCCAGAGCACCTCGGCGGTGAGCGAGATCGGCGTGCCACTGGCGGCGGCGTGCAGGAACGGGCAGTCCTCGACCGGGTACGGCGAGCCGTCCGGGTAGCTGTGGTGGAACAGCTCGTGGGCACGAGCACCGAGCGCCGTGTCGGGATCCAGGCCGAGCAGGCGCCCCGCCGCCGGGTTGACGAAGGTCAGCATCCCGGCCCTGTCCACGCCGATGAAGGCCTGGCCGGCCGAGCTGAGCAGCAGCCGAAGCTGGGCGTCCGACCGCTGGTGCGACTGCTCGGCCTGGCGCAGCGCGGTGACGTCCTCAGCGATGAGCAGGACGGCGTCCTCGTCCTCCCAGGTGTAGGGCACGGCCGTCACACGCAGGCTCAGGGTCCTTCCGTCCTCTCGCAGGGCACGGCACTCCACGGGGTCGGGGGCCTGCCGGTCACGGAGGGCTCGTCGTACGGCCTGGAGGAGCGCGTCGCGGTCGTCCGGGTGGACGAAGCGGTCGACGGTGCTCCCCACGACATCGGTGCGGGCAGCCATCAAAGCGGTCGCAGCGAGGTTGGCGAAGCGCACCTGCCCCTCACCGTCGACGACGCCCATCCCGAAGGGAACGCCGGTGACGAGGTCGCGGTGCCGTGACTCCGAGGCGCGCAGGGCCGCCTGCGCGGCCTCGCGGTCGGTCACGTCCCGCGAGGACACCACGACCCCGTGCAGCTCTGGATCTGCCAGCTCGTTGCGCGCCACCGCCTCGAGCCAGCGCCAGCTGCCGTCACCGTGCCGGACGCGGCCAAGGAAGGCGCGCGAGCCGCCGGGTTCGCTGCGGAGCGTCACCATCGCGGCGATCACCTCGTCGCGGTCGTCCGGGTGCAGCAGCCGGAACGGGTTGGTGCCGACGACCTCGTCAGGTTCCAGCCCCAGTAACCGGCGGGCGGCAGCGTTGACGAAGCGGACGGTGCCGTCCGCCTCGTGGACGCTCAGGAGGTCCGAGCTGGCGTCGAGGAGCCGCTCGGGCCAGGTAGGGCTCATCCACCTCCTCCGCGTGCGGGTCGGCCTGCTGTGGAGGGGTGACGGGCTGGGTTCCTGATACTGAAGCGGGACATCTGCCCCGGAGTCCGCGCCCTTCCCGTCGACGCTGGTGTACCCGCCGTCTGGCAGTCTGACCGGGTGCACGACTACGAGCTGATCTCCTCGGAGACCGCCTACCAGGGCCGCGTCGTTGACGTGCGTCGCGACATCGTCGCCATGCCGGGAGGGACCAGCTCGCAGCGCGACGTCGT
>JBAVRG010000418.1:0-3458 GCA_049694795.1 Mycobacteriales bacterium | reverse complement strand
CGGCAGGGTCGCGGCCGGGTCGGCGCCGACGGCCGCGAGCAGGGTCGACTGCAGGCCGAGCAGCGACGGCCGCGCGGACGTGACCTCGTCGTCGACGAGCACCTCGACGTCGGCAGGGTGCGCGACCAGGTGGTCCCCCAGCGCGGTGCTGGTGCCGAGCACCCCCAGCAGCCTGCGGCGGAAGCCGTCCAGCTCGCGCAGGTCCCGGGCCAGCCGCGACGGGTCCGGGGTGGCCCGTGCGAGACGGGCGAGCGCGTGCGCGGCCAGGTCGGGCTCGGGGGTCTCGCCGAGCGCCATGACGACGACGGCGGCCTCCTCGTCGACGGGGCCGCCCTCGGCCCACAGCCCGGCGTCGGTGAGCGAGGTCGCAGCGGCCCGCGGTTCGGTGAAGCCGAGCCGGACGAGCCGGCCGACCTCGGTGGCCCCCCGCTCGCTCACGTCAGCCGACCCCGGCGTGACCGCTGCCCACGCACGTGATCAACGGAATCAGAAGGGGCGCGGGACGGGTCCCGAGCACCCCTGCCGGTTCCGTTGATCATGAGGTGGTGAGCGACGCGCCCAGCGCCAGCCGGGCGAAGCGGCGCAGCACCTCGCCCCACACCTCGGCGACCTCGCCCAGCTCGGGCACGGTGCGGGCCAGCACCGCCTCGGCGTCGAGCCCGAGCTCGGCCAGCTCGACGTCGTCGTCGGTGGCCCAGCGCGTGACCATCGCGGCGTCGGTCTCGACGTGGAACTGGACGCCCCAGGCCCGGTCCCCCACCCGGAAGGCCTGGTGCGGGTAGCGGGGCGACGACATCAGCAGCGCCGCCCCGGGCGGCAGGGACGTGATGGCGTCCCAGTGCCACTGCACGACGACCGGCGACAGCGGGAGGTCCCAGAACAGCGGGTCGGCCGCCGCCTCGTCGCGCTTGGCCACGAACCGGGCGCCCAGCTCCGGCCCCTCCTCCCCCGGCTGCACGCGGCCGCCGGTCGCCTCGGCGAGCAGCTGCGCCCCCAGGCACACCGCGAACACCGGCACCCGCTGCGCCACCGCGGCGCGCAGCAGCTCCTTGGTCTGCCGCAGCCAGGGCGCCGTGGAGTCGTCCCACGCCTGCTGCGGGCCGCCCATCACGACGAGGGCGTCGTACCCCTCGAGGGAGGCCGGCAGCGCGTCGCCGCGCCAGGGCTCGACCACCTGCAGCCCGAGCCCGGCCTCGGGCAGCCAGGTCGCCAGCAGCCCCGGGTGCTCGGACTCGACGTGCGTGATGACGAGCGCGGTCATCTACAGCACGGGGAGGTAGCGCTTGAGCTCGAACGGCGTGACCTCCTGGCGGTAGGCCGCCCACTCCTCGCGCTTGTTGCGCAGGAAGAAGTCGAAGACGTGCTCGCCGAGCGTCTCGGCGACCAGCTCGCTGCGCTCCATCACCGTGATCGCGTCCGCCAGCGAACCGGGCAGCGGCGTGATGCCGAGAGCCCGCCGCTCACCGTCGGACAGCGCCCACACGTCGTCCTCCGCCCCCGGCGGCAGCTCGTAGCCCTGCTCGACGCCCTTGAGCCCGGCGGCGAGCAGCAGCGCGAAGCACAGGTAGGGGTTGGTGGCGCTGTCGGGGCTGCGCACCTCGATGCGGGTGCTGTTGCCCTTCGTGGGCTTGTACATCGGCACCCGCACCATGGCGCTGCGGTTGTTGTGCCCCCAGCAGACGTAGTTGGGCGCCTCGCCGCCCCACGTCAGCCGCTTGTAGGAGTTGACCCACTGGTTGGTGACCGCGGTGATCTCGGCGGCGTGCGTGAGCAGCCCGGCGATGAACTGCTTCGCCACACTGGACAGGTGCAGCGGGTCGTTGCCGTCGTAGAAGGCGTTCTGGTCGCCCTCGAACAGCGACAGGTGGGTGTGCATCGCCGAGCCCGGCTGGTCGCTGAAGGGCTTCGGCATGAAGGTCGCGTAGACGCCCTGGGTGAGCGCGACCTCCTTGATGACGTGCCGGGTGGTGAGGATGTTGTCGGCCGTCGACAGCGCGTCGGCGTAGCGCAGGTCGATCTCCTGCTGGCCCGGTGCGACCTCGTGGTGGCTGAACTCGACGCTGATGCCCAGGCGCTCGAGCATCGTGATCGTCGTACGGCGGAAGTCGTGGCTCACGTCGTGCGGGGTGAGGTCGAAGTAGCCCCCCGCGTCCACGGGGACCGGCGGCTGCTCCGAGGACCGCAGCAGGAAGAACTCGATCTCGGGGTGGGTGTAGAAGGTGAAGCCGGCGTCGGCGGCCTTGCCGAGCGCGCGCCGCAGGACGTGCCGCGGGTCGGCCCAGGACGGGGTGCCGTCGGGCATCTGGATGTCGCAGAACATGCGGGCGGTGCCGGGGCTCTCCCCACGCCACGGAAGCACCTGGAAGGTGGCCGGGTCGGGCTTGGCGAGCATGTCGCTCTCCTGCACCCGGGAGAACCCCTCGATGGCGGAGCCGTCGAAGCCGATGCCCTCCGCGAAGGCGCCCTCGAGCTCGGCCGGCGCGATGGCCACCGACTTCAAGGTGCCGAGCACGTCGGTGAACCACAGCCGTACGAAGCGGATGTCCCGCTCCTCCAGCGTCCGGAGCACGAACTCCTGCTGCTTGTCCATGGACCCCATCCTGTCAGCACTTCGTGACGGCGGTGTGACGCGCCACGAACCCGGAGAGGTAGAACAGGGAGGAAGCACCCGTGACCCTGGAGGAGACCTTCGTGAGCAAGCCCGACAAGCCCATCCCTGCAAGCGGCAGCCTGACGCTCGGCAAGGACCTGACGGTCCACCGGCTGGGGTTCGGCGCCATGCGGATCACCGGAAAGGGGATCTGGGGACCGCCTGAGGACCACGACACCGCCGTCGCGGTGCTGCGCCGTGCCGTCGAGCTCGGCGTGGACTTCATCGACACCGCCGACAGCTACGGACCGTACGTCAGCGAGGACCTGATCCGCGAGGCGCTGCACCCCTACGACGGGGTCGTGATCGCCACCAAGGGCGGCCTGACCCGCTGGGGCCCGGACCAGTGGGAGCAGGTCGGCCGACCCGAGTACCTGCGCCAGTGCGTGCACATGTCGCTGCGCCGGCTCGGCCTGGAGCAGATCCCGCTCTGGCAGCTGCACCGCATCGACGCCAAGGTGCCGGTCGAGGAGACGCTCGGCGCCGTCAAGGAGCTGCAGGACCAGGGCCTGATCAAGCACATCGGGCTCTCGCAGGTCTCGGTCGCCGAGATCGAGCAGGCCCGCAAGGTCGTGGACGTGGTGAGCGTCCAGAACCTCTACAACCTGGCGAACCGGGAGTCGGAGGAGGTCCTGGCCCACTGCGAGCGCGAGGGCATTGGCTTCATCCCGTGGTTCCCCGTGAACGCCGGCAGCCTGGCCCGCCCGGGCGGGGTCCTGGACGAGATCGCGACCAACCACCAGGCCACGCACGCGCAGCTGGCCCTGGCCTGGCTGCTGCGGCGCTCCCCCGTGATGCTCCCCATCCC
>JBAVRG010000417.1:0-5217 GCA_049694795.1 Mycobacteriales bacterium | reverse complement strand
GTACGCTGGCGCACGTGCCCCCGGTCCCGACACCCCCGCCGCGCCGGCCGCTGCGGCGCGTGGACGAGACCAGCGCGGGCGGGCTGGTCCTCGACCGCCGCGGACCCGGTGCCCGAGGTGCCCTCATCGGGCGGTTGGACCGGCGCGGCCGGCTGCTCTGGTCACTGCCGAAGGGCCACCTCGAGCCGGGTGAGACCGAGTCCGAGGCAGCGGTCCGCGAGGTGCACGAGGAGACCGGCATCCACGGGGAGGTCGTCGGGAAGCTCGGCACCATCGACTTCTGGTTCGTCGCCGAGGGCCGCCGGGTGCACAAGACGGTGCACCACTTCCTGCTGCTCGCCACCGACCCGGAGAACGGTCTGGAGCTCTCCGACGAGGACGTGGAGGTGAGCGAGGTCGCCTGGGTCCCGCTCGGCGGGCTCGCGCAGCGCCTGGCGTACGCCGACGAGCGGCGCCTGCTGGACAAGCTCCCGCACCTGCTCGCCGAGACGGCATGAGGCGCCTCGCGGCACTGCTCGCCCTGGGGGTCCTGACCGCAGTCCCGGCAGCCGCGGACACCACGCCGACCCCGACCCCGGCGCCGGAGGACCCGCTGCAGGTGCGCGTCACGCGCCTGCTGCCCCGAGCTCCGCAGCCCGGGGACGCCATCGAGCTGTTCGGCACCGTGCGCAACACCGGCGACGAGCCGGTCACCAGCGTGAGCATGCGCCTGCGGCTCGGGGACCGCATCACGACCCGCAGCGGTCTGCACGACGCCGACACCGACCGGCCGGTCACCAGCCGCCGCAGCGGCTCGGTCGTGCAGCTGACAGCGACCGACCTCGCGCCCGGCCAGAGCGCCGTCTTCGACATCCGGACCACCGTCGCCAGGCTGGGGCTCGACGGGGTGGGCGTCTACCCCTTCGACGTCGAGGCCCGCGGGGACGCCGGGAACGGCATCGAGAGCCTGGGCCTGGCCCCGACCTGGCTGCCGTACTTCGCCGGTGAGCGCCCGCGCCGGACCCGGGTGGCGGTCGTGTGGCCGCTCGTCGACCACCCGCACCAGGCCGGCGACAGCACCTTGCTCGACGACTCCCTCGCCGGATCGCTGGCCGGGTCGGGACGGCTGGGCCGGCTGCTCACCGCGGCCCGCGGGGCCGAGACCGGCCAGTGTGACCCCGGCGCGCGCTACCCCGACAGCACGCCGGCCGCGCCGCACGCGACCCCGCCGGTCACCCACTGCGAGGCCGCACCGGTGACCTACGCCGTCGACCCGGACCTGCTCGCGGCAGCCGGGGTGATGAGCGCGCCGTACCGGCTCAAGGACGGGGCGAAGGGGACGGGCACGCAGGCGGCAGCCTCCTGGCTGGCCTCGCTCAGGGACGCGACGAGTCGCAGCCAGGTCGTCGCCCTGCCGTACGCCGACCCGGACGTCACGGCCCTGTCCCGGTACGGCAGCAGCAAGGACGACATCGGCTACGCACAGGACCTCGGCTCCCGGGCGGTCGCCGAGACGCTCGGGGTGCAGGCGCTCGCCACGGTGGCGTGGCCGCCGGCCGGTCCGGTGACGCAGGCCGCAGCCGACACGCTCTCGCTCGGGGGCGCCCGTGCCTTCGTGCTCGACCCGACCGCCTACGACCAGCCCGACGGCGAGCCCGCCCGCACCCCCAGCGCGCAGACCGTGCTGGCCACGTCCGCGACCGGTGCCGAGCTCGACGGCCTGGTGATCGACCCGCAGCTGTCCGACCTCATGACCGGCACCGACGCCGCAGAGGGCCCGCGCCTCGCGGAGCAGCGCTTCCTGGCCGAGACCGCCGTCGTGGCCGCGGAGGCGCCGGGCATCTCGCGCACCCTCGTGCTTGCTCCGCCACGACGTGGCGACGTGGTCCCCGGTACGGCGACCGCAGCCCTGCTCGACCTCGGCCGCATCCCCTGGCTCTGCCCGGTGGCGGTGGCCGAGGTGGCGGCGCACCGCGAGCGCTGCTCCGACGCGCCTGACGACGCCTCGCCGGTGCCTGAGACCCGCGGTGACCTGCGGGACGACCGGGACGGCGAGCTCTCGAGCGCCTACCTGCGGTCAGTGGTCGCCGACCGGGACCAGGTCAGCCAGCTCACCGACGCGGTGATGTCGGACACCCCCGATGCGCGCGAAGCGGTGGCGAGGATCAAGACCCGCCTGCGCCGGGCGGTGGCACGCGCCGAGTCCAGCGCCTGGCGGACCGACCCGTCCGCCGGGCGCGACACCGCCGCGGCCCTGCACCGCGAGGTGCAGCGCCTCCGGAGCCGGATCGTGGTGCGCGGCGGCCGTGCCCTGCTCACGAGCAGCAAGGGCACCCTGCAGGTGAGCCTGGAGAACACCCTCGACGTGCCGGTGCAGGTGCGCGTCCGGTTCTCCTCGAAGACCGCGACGCTGTCCACCGCCGAGACCGGTCTGGTCGAGGTCGACCCCGGACGTGCCGTCCCGGCGAGCGTGCGCGCCGAGGCGCTGCGGTCCGGGCAGTTCGTCGTCTTCGCGCAGATCGTCGACCGCAACGGCCGCCCCTTCGGCCCCGAGGCCGAGGTGATCGTGCGGTCCACCCGCTACGGACGCCTGGCGCTGGCCGTCACGATCGCCGGCCTCGGCGTGCTCCTGCTCGCCGCCGGCGTCCGGGTCGTGCGGCGCGCCACCCGTGGACGCGCATGAGCCTGCTGCGGTCGACCCGGACCATGGCGGTGGGGACGGTGGCCTCACGCACGACCGGCTTCGTGCGCACGGCCGTGCTCGGCGCCGCCCTCGGCGTGGCCGGCGTCGGTGACGCGTTCAACGTCGCCAACACGGCCCCCAACATCGTCTACGAGCTGCTGCTGGGCGGCATCCTCACCAGCGTCGTCGTACCGCTGCTGGTCCGTGCCGCCAAGGAGAGCGAGCAGGAGGGCCAGGCCTACACGCAGCGACTGATCACCTTGGCGCTCGTCGGGCTCGGCAGCACCTGCCTGCTGCTGGTGCTGCTCGCGCCCGTGGTCCTGCGCATCTACCTCCAGCCCGGGACGCCCAAGTTCAACCTCGCGGTCGTCTTCGCGGCGTTCTTCTTCCCGCAGGTCCTCTTCTACGGCCTCGGCGCGGTGATGGGGGCCTACCTCAACACCCAGGGCCGCTTCGGGCCGCCGATGTGGGCACCGGTGCTCAACAACCTGGTGGTCATCGCGACCGGCCTGCTTTTCGTCGTCGTCCCGGGGCCGCACCTGCTCACGCCGGCCAGCATCACCAACACCCAGGTGGCGGTGATCGGGATCGGCGTGACCCTGGGCATCGTGGCGCAGACGGTCGCGCTGGTGCCGTCGCTGCGCGCGGTGGGGCTCCCGCTGCGGCTGCGCTTCGACCTGCGCGGCACCGGCCTCGGCCACGCGTTCCAGCTGGCGCGCTGGACCTTCGTCTACGTCGTCTGCAACCAGCTCGTCCTCATCGTGGTGGTCCAGCTCGCCAACCGGGTGCACGGCCAGCCGTCGTACTCGTCCTACGTCTACGCGTTCCTGCTCTGGCAGCTCCCGCACGCCGTCGTGGCGGTCAGCGTCATCACCGCCCTGCTGCCGGCGATGTCGCGAGCCGCCGCCGACGACCGCGTCGACGAGCTCCGCCGCCAGCTGGACCGGGGGCTGCGGCTGGCCATCAGCGTCCTCGTCCCTGCTGCGGTGGCCTACGTCGTCCTCGGCCACCCCCTCGCCACCGTGGTGTTCGGCCACGGCCGCATCGACCTCGCGCAGGCCCGGACGATCGGCACCTTGCTCGCGGTCTTCGCCTGCGGCCTGGTCCCGTTCAGCACCTACCAGCTGCAGATGCGCGGCTTCTACGCGTTGCAGGACACGCGGACCCCGGCTCTGGTGAACCTCGCGGTCAACGCCACGACGGTCGTCGTCGACGTGCTGCTCTACCTGACGCTGCCCGAGCACCTCAAGGTGATCGGGCTCGCCGCGGGGCAGGCCGCCTCCTACGTGGTGGGGGTGGTCGTCTGCACCCGGGTGCTCGCGACCCGCGTGCCTCGTGACCCGCAGGGCCACGTCCTGCGCACGGCGGTCCGCTGCCTGGTCGCGGTGCTCCCCGGGGCGCTCGCCGCACTGCTGCTGGTCGCCCTGACCGAGCAGCTCCTCGGGCGAGGCGTGGGGGCGTCCGCAGTGGCGCTGGCCCTCGGTGGGTCGGTCGTCGGGACCGGGTACCTGCTCGCCGTACGCCGAATGGGGGTGCCCGAGGTCGACGCGCTGGTCGGCCCGGCCCTCCCGCGCACGCGGCGCTAGCCCGAGCGCCTCAAGCCGCTGCTCCGACGCGCCGAACCCGAAAGGGTGATGCGTGACAGCGGTTCGATCGTCCTCGGCTGGCTCACCAAGCTGGCCGCCAGCCTCGCGCTCGTCGGGCTCCTCGCCTTCGACGGGATCGCGCTGGTGACGACCAACTTCACCGCGGCCGACCAGGCCACGACAGCCGCGAGCGCCGCCGCCGATGCCTACAAGTCGACACATGACGTGCAGCAGGCCTACAACGCGGCCACGGCCGCGGTCGCCGCGGACGGGGACACCATCGAGACCAAGACCTTCCGGGTCGACCCGGACGGCCACATCACCTTGGTCCTGCACCGCACCGCCACGACGCTGTGGATGCACCGGATCGGCGCGCTGAAGAAGTACACCGAGATCACGCAGACCGGCGAAGGCACCCCGGGGTCGTGATCGTCGCCCGCTCCGCGCGTGCGGTGGCTCCTCGCCTCCGGCGGGGCGCGCCCCGGTGCGCCGCAGCACTCGTGCTGGTCGGCCTGCTCGGCTCCGGCCTGCCCACGGCCGGCGCCTCCCCGATCGGCGATGCCCGCCAGCGCGCCGCAGCCCTTCGCGCCAAGGTCGACCAGCTGCAGCACCAGGCCGAGGTCGCGACCGAGGCCTACGACGCGGCGTACGCCGACCTGGGCAAGGCGGTCACCGCGCACCTGACCGCCGAGCGCGACCTCGAGCTGGCCCAGCAGGCGTCCGGCGGCGCCGACGCGCTGGCCACCCGGCGGGTGCGCGCCCTCTACATGTCCGGTGGCACCGCTGCGCTGTACGCCGGCGTGCTCACCAGCGCCTCCATCACCGAGGTCGCACAGCGCGTGCACCAGGTCGACCTCGTGCTGTCGGGGGACCGCCATGCCGTGCAGCTCGCCGGCGACGCAGTCGCACACCGCCGGGACGCCGAGCGCCGGCTGGCGCAGAGCGCGGCAGCCTCGACCCGTCTGCAGG
>JBAVRG010000416.1:0-2981 GCA_049694795.1 Mycobacteriales bacterium | reverse complement strand
AGCGGGTCGGTGCCGGGGCCGACGCTGTGCAGGCAGTCGTTCTCGTCGTCGACGGCGGGCTGGTAGCCGAAGCCCTTCACGGTCACCGCGTGCACGATGACCGGGCCCCCGAACTCCTTGGCCTTGCGCAGGGCGTGCTCCATCGCCTGCTCGTCGTGGCCGTCGATCGGCCCGTAGTACTTCAGGCCGAGGTCCTCGAAGAGCACCTGCGGCTGCAGGAAGTCCTTGATGCCGCGCTTCAGGCCGTGCAGCGCGGTGTAGACCGGCGGCCCCACCACAGGGGTCTGGTGCAGCGTCGTCTTGACCTTGCCGAGGGCCCGCTCGTAGCCCTGCGTCGTGCGCAGCGCCGCGAGGTGCTCGGCCAGGCCCCCGATGGTCGGGGCGTAGGAGCGGCCGTTGTCGTTGACCACGATGACGACCGGCAGGTGCGCCGCCGCGATGTTGTTGAGCGCCTCCCAGCACATGCCACCGGTCAGGGCGCCGTCGCCGACCACCGCCACGACGTGCCGCTGCTCGCCGCGCAGCGCGAACGCCCGCGAGAGGCCGTCGGCGTAGGACAGCGCGGTGGAGGCGTGGCTGTTCTCGATGACGTCGTGCTCGGACTCGCTCCGCGACGGGTAGCCGGACAGGCCGCCCTTCTTGCGCAGGGCGTCGAAGCCTGCTGCGCGGCCGGTGACGAGCTTGTGGACGTAGGCCTGGTGGCCGGTGTCCCACAGCACCTTGTCGCGCGGGCTGTCGAACACCCGGTGCAGCGCGAGCGTGATCTCCACGACCCCGAGCGAGGGACCGAGGTGGCCGCCGGTGCGCGAGACGGTGTCGATCATGAAGTCGCGGATCTCCGCGGCGAGCACCGGCAGCTGCGACGCAGGCAGCCGCTTGAGGTCCTCGGGCCCGCGGACGGACTCCAGCAGGCTCACGCGCGATCTCCTCTAGACCTGGGGTCTCCCAGTCTAGAGCCGCGGGACCCAGCGCTCCCCTCGCAGCGCCGCTGCGACGAGCACCACCTGGTGGCGGGTCCTGACCAACCGTCGTCCCTCCCGGTCGTAGGCACCCAGCGCCGCCTCCACCACGTCCGGCGGTACGACGCCCTTGAGGTCGGCGCGCAGCGTGCGCAACCCCTGGCGAGCCGCCTCGAGGGCGGCGTCGACGTGCCCCAGCGCGAAGCGCGCGAGCACCACCGGGTGCTTGCGGAGCACCTCGTGCGCCCGGTAGTCGGGCGGGCACAGGTCGAACAGCCACGCCACGGCGCTGCGCTCCCAGTCGGGAGCCTGCGGCGGCAGGACCTCGGGCGGCCACCCTGGCGGCACCAGCTCGGACACCTGAGCCAGGGTACGGAAGTCTTCCGTCAAGGGCGGTTCCGCGCAGGTCGATGTCAGGACCGTGAGCCCACTGGACCAGCAGGCCGCGCAGCTGCGTGCGGCCGTGCTCAAGCTGAAGGCACCGGCGGTGGCCAAGCGCGCGCCCGCGCCGCGGTCCTCGGTCTTCGGCCGTGCTGCGGCGGCGGTGCCCGACGACGTGCGGCCCGCCACCTCGCGGGCTGCGCTCGAGGCGCGCTTCCGGCACGTCGAGACGAACGCGCTGATGGCCGGCACGACGATGTGCCTGGTCGTGCTGCCGGACAGCGGTGAGCTGCCGGACGCGCTCCTGCGCAGCCTCACGCTGCTCGTCAAGGCCAAGGTGACGGTGCTGGTGCTCGGCCGCGACATCCAGCGGGACGTGCCGGCGGACCGCAGCCGCCCGCTGACCGTGCCCCTGCGCCCCGACGACGACCTCGGGAACGAGTGGGCAGTCCTCGCGCTCGGCCCGCGCCGGCGCACCGCGTTCCTCGCCCGCCGCAACGGCGAGCTCTGGGACTGGGTGCTCACCCGCGACCCGGTGGCCGTCCAGCGCGCCGGGACCGCGATCCTCGAGCGGGTCCCGTTCCTACAGCTGCGCGTGCCCGCCTTCGAGAGCTGAGGCTGCGACTGCGGCGACGACCGCGTGGACAACGGGCGACGCCGCCTCGGCCCACGCGTCCACCAGCGACAGCCGGGTGCGCCGCTCCAGCAGGTCGGCGGCATCGAGGGCTCCCTCGGCGCGCAGCGCCCAGTGCAGCTCGGCCTCGAGCACCGGCACGCCGTCGGCCACCGGAGTCAGAGGCCCCGCCGCCGCGACCTGCGCAGCCTCGCTCCCGTAGCGCCGGCCGAGCCGGTCGGTCGGGGCCTGCGACGTGGCCCCGACGAGCGGGAGCCGGTGGGTGCGGCAGGGCACGTCGGTGAGCAGGTCGACGGCGTCCTGCGCCATCTTCCGGTACGTCGTCAGCTTGCCGCCCAGGACTGTCAGCAGCCCGTCGGCCAGCGTGACGGTGTGCCGTCGCGACAGGTCCGCGGTGCGGCCCTCCTGGCCGGCGACCAGCGGGCGCACGCCCGCGAAGGAGCCGATCACGTCGGAGCGCTCGAGCGGTCGCTCCAGGCCGCGGGAGAGGGTGTCGAGCAGGAAGGCGATCTCGTGCTCCTCGGCACGCGGCACCTCGGGCAGCTCGCCGTCCAGCGGGTCGTCGGTGAGACCGACGTGCACCACGCCGTCAGGGTGCGGGAGGGCGAAGACGTACCGGTTGCGCTCCCCCGGGACCGGCACCGTGATGCTGGCCGTGGGGTTGCCCAACGTCGCGCTCGCGAGCACGACGTGCACGCCCTTGCTCGGCTGCAACCGCACCCCCGGGGTGATGGTCCCGGCCCAGGCTCCCGTGGCGTTCACGACCGTCTTCGCCTGCAGCACAAGGGATCTGCCGGTCAGCTGGTCGATCAGCGCGCCGTCGTCGTACCGGACCCTGGTGAGGATCTTCGCGCCGTGGGCGGCAGCCGTGCGGGCGATCGCCACGACCAGCCGGGCGTCGTCCTCGAGGTGGCCGTCCCAGTTGAGCACGGCGCCGCGCAGGCCCTCCCGGCGCACCGCCGGGAGCAGGCGGATCGTCTCGGCGACGCCGACCCGCCGCGGCCGCG
>JBAVRG010000415.1:0-7655 GCA_049694795.1 Mycobacteriales bacterium | reverse complement strand
TCAGCGCGTCCTCGTCCCACGATGCGCCACGCGACGCTGCGACCCCTGACGCGCGGTTCCTGCAGCTCACCGGTGGCACCTCCCTCGCGCGGCCGGACGCCCCCGCCGGTGATCGGGCCGAGTCGGCCGCAGCGGCGCAGGGACAGGCGGCGCAGTCGTGCACGGCCGCCACGACGACGGTCGCGACGCTGCCGAACGGGTGGTGCCTGAGCCCGGCCGGCCACAGCGTCGACGTGCTGCGCTTCCCGCTCGGCGTCATCGCCACGTCGAGCGGCAAGGTCGTCGTCACCTCCGACAGCGGCGGCGTCCAGGGCCTCACGGTCGTCGACCAGCAGACCCTGCAGACCAGCCAGACCACGGCCGCCAACCTCTTCGAGGGCCTGGCCGAGACGCGGGACGGCCGGGTCTACGCCTCCGGCGGCAACGCCAACCGGGTGTTCCGCTACCGCTGGGTCGGCAGCACGCTGCAGAGCCAGGACCTGAGCGAGGACGCCACCGCGCCGGTCCACGGCCCCGCGGACGGCGTCGTGGGCAGGCTGGGGGCCGGGGGCCAGGTCGCACCGGCGGTCGACGGCATCCGCGTCACCGCCTACCCGGGTGCTCTGCAGCCGTACGGCGACTACGTGCTCGCCGCCGGCACGCTGAGCGAGCCCAGCGACGGCGCGTGCCCGGGCAAGCGGACCGTCTGCGGCCGGGTGAGCGTCATCGACTCCCGCACCGACACGGTCGTGGGTCGCGCAGCGGTCGGGCTGGATCCGTACGCCCTGGCGGTCGACCCGGTGCGCAAGCTCCTCTACGTCACCAACTGGGCCGACGAGGCCGGCCGCGGCGCCGGCGCCGGCACCGTGTCGGTGGTCGACATCAGCAACCCGACGGCACCGCGGGAGCTGAGCTACACCCGGGTCGGGCACCACCCGTCCGCGGTCCTGCTGTCGAAGGACCGCAGCCGCCTGTTCGTCGCCAACACCAACGACGACTCGCTGTCGGTCCTCGACGTGACCGGCCGCCCGCGCGTCGTCGCCACCGAGTCGGTGCGACCGGTGGAGGGCGTGCCGGTGGGCGCCCACCCCGACGCCCTCGTGCTGGCCCCGGACGGCAGGACGCTGTTCGTCGCCCTCGCCGGGCTCAACGCCGTCGAGGTCCGTGACGGGCGCACCGGTGCGCGGGTCGCTGGCCACCCGGTCTACATCCCGACCGGCTGGTACCCCTCGGCTCTCGCCGTCACCGGCGACGCGAGGCACTACCGGCTGTGGGTCACCAACGCCAAGGGCATCGGCCCCAGCGTCGGCTACAACGCCAGCGTCTTCGCCAACGGCACCGCGACCAACGGGACGCTGAGCGCGGTCGACCTGCCGGTCGCTGCGGGCACCGCCAACCACTGGACCTCGGCCGTCGTCCGCAACGACCGGCTGGACGAGGCGTCGGCAAACCCCTGCGCGCCCGACCGCGGGGTCCGCATCTCGCAGGTGCTGTGCCCGCCCAAGGGCAAGCGGTCCCCGCTGAAGCACATCGTCTACGTCGTCACCGAGAACAAGACCTTCGACCAGTACTTCGGGGACCTGCCCACCTCCGACAACGGCTGGCGGGCCGACCCGACGTACCTGCTCTACGGCCAGCCGGTGACGCCGAACCACCACAAGCTCGCCACCACCTACAGCCTCGGCGACAACTTCTTCTCCGACGCGGAGGTATCGGTGACGGGGCACTCGTGGACCTCCGGCGCGGTGGCCACCGACCACAACGAGCGGACCTGGGAGGCCGACTACGACCAGGGCGTCCGCGGCTCGCACGGCAACGGCGACCCGGTCAAGGGATCGGTCGCCGGCCAGCAGGGCAAGGACATCCAGGCCGCCGAGGACGAGCTCAACGACCCTGAGGGCGGCTATGTCTTCGAGGCGTTCAAGCGCGCCGGCGCCACGCCGCCGAGCGACCACCCCGGCCGGCTCTCGATGGCCATCTACGGCGAGTCCACGGCCCGGCAGTCCGGCAACATGGATGCCTACAAGGCGCCGGGCTGGAAGGACGGCGACATCTCCTACTCGGACAGCTGCCGCGTCCTGACCTTCCGCGACGGCAAAGCACCTGACGGCCCGTCCCCGGCGTTCGCCGCGGGGAGCGCGCCGGCCGGCATCGCGACCGACGACTGCGACGGCCGCACGCTCGCGACGCCGTTCACGCTCCAGCACTGGACCGACGTCTACCGCAAGACCGGCCGGGACATCATGCCGAGCTTCATCTACATGTCCCTGCCGCAGAACCACACGCTCGCCACCACGGTCGGCAACCCCACGCCGCAGTCGATGGTCGCGGACAACGACTACGCCCTCGGCCTGCTCGTCGAGTCGCTGTCGCACTCGCCGTTCTGGTCGTCGACCGCGGTCATGCAGACGGAGGACGACACTCAGGTCGCCGGTGACCACGTCTCGGCGCTGCGCGACTACCTCGGGGTCTCCAGCCCCTGGGCGCGGACCGGCCCGAACCACCAGTGGGGCTCGATGCCGGCGCTGCTGCGCACCATCGAGCAGGTCTTCGGCGTTCAGCCGGTCAGCCTGTTCGACCGCCTGGCGATCCCCATGCACGAGGCGTTCGTGACGTCGCTGAGCAGCAAGCCCGACCTGACGCCCTACACGGCGGTGAAGCCGCTGGTCCCGTTCGACGTCAACCAGCCCGGCGCGGTGGGGGCCGACCTCTCGTCGCGGCTGGACTTCTCGACCTACGACCGGGTCGACGAGCAGCTGCTCAACGCGATCCTGTACGCCGCGATCCGGCACCGACCGCTGGTCCTGCCGGCTCGTTAGGGACCTGCACGCAAAGGAGTGGGAGAAGTCCTCCGCCGCATGCGCGACGAATGGAGATGCACGGTGAACGGTTTCCCGCTGCTCCATGCCGCTCGTCAGGCTTCTCCCACCCACGACCAGTAGACCGACCCCGACGACCCCGCACCAGGGCCGAAGGTCCTGGTGCCTCTAGGCAAGGTCGCCGACGACGACGTACTGGCGGACGACGACCAGGCCCTGGTCATCGACGGTCTCGGTCTCAGCCGCGGTGCCCACGACCTGCACCACCTCGCCGTTGGGCAGGGTGATCCGGTCCCCGACGCCCAGCGGCAGCGCGGCCTCGAAGCGCCACAGCTCGTGGGCAGCGGCGGCAGCGGGGACGAGCTCGTCCTCCTCGAAGCCGAGTCTGCCCTCGGTGACGACGACCTGCACCGGAGGCGGCTAGTGGATCGCCGTCTCGGCGGCGATGACGCTCGCCAAGCTGTCGGTCTGGTGGGCGAACAGCAGCATCAGGTCGTCGAGGGTGACGACCCCGACGAGCGCGCCGTCCGAGCCGACCACCGGGAGCCGCCGGCACTCGGCAGCGGCCATCTGGCGCGCCGCCTCGAACAGGTCCGAGTCCTCCCGGACCAGTACGACGTCGCTGGTCATCACCTGCTTGACGGGGGTCGTCGGCGGGCGGTCGGCCGCCATCCCGCGCACCGTGATGTCGCGGTCGGTCACGATGCCGACGACGTTCCCGATCCCGTCGACGACGACGACGCTGCCCACGCCCTCGTCGTCCATCTGCCTCGCCGCCTCCGCCAAGGTCGTCTCCGGCCGGCAGCTGACGGCGGTCGACACGACGTCTCGCAGTTCCATCTCGAGCTCCTCTGTCGCGGTGCCCCCAGACCACCACCGGGGTGATGGTGCTCGACAGGGCCGAAGGTCACGCTGCACCCACGGTGAGAACGAGAACGTGTTCTGTTACGGTCCACGACCATGCCGCTGACAGGGGAGTACGCACCCAGTGCCTGGGAGCCGGTGGCCGAGCAGGTCCGCCTGTTCGAGCAGACCGACGGCGCCGAGGGCGCGGAGTTCATGGGTGGACCGTGCATCATCCTCACCACCCTCGGCGCCCGGTCGGGCAAGCTCCGCAAGACCCCGCTGATCCGGGTGGAGAAGGACGGCACGTACGTCGTCATCGGGTCGATGGGTGGCGCGCCCGCCGACCCGCAGTGGACGCACAACCTCAGGGCGCACCCGCGGGCCGACCTCCAGGACGGACCGGTGGTGCACGAGCTCGTCGCGCGTGAGGCCCACGGCGAGGAGAAGGCCATGTGGTGGTCGATCGCCACCCAGGTCTGGCCCGACTACGACACCTACCAGGCGGCGACCGAGCGCGTCATCCCGCTGTTCGTGCTGGAGCCTCAGGCCGGCTGACGCACCGCCAGCTCCTGCTCCACCTCGGCGGTGTGCTCGCCGAGGTCGGCGCCCACGTCGGCGACGGCCCCGGGGGTGCGGGAGAAGCGGGGGACGACGCCGGTCATCGGCAGGTCGAACCCGGCCCGGGCCGTGGCCCGCAGCACCATGTCGCGCGCCAGGTAGTGCGGGTCGGTGAGCATGTCCGCCGCGGTGTAGACCCGGCCGGCCGGCACGCCGCGCTCGGCGAGCCGGGTCAGCAGCGCCTCCGACGGCACGGTGCGGGTCCAGTCCGCTACCAGCGCGTCGAGCTCCTCGGCGTGGGCGCCGCGCGCGCCGTGCGTGCTGAACCGCGGGTCGGCGGCCAGCTCGGGCCGGCCCATCACCTCGCAGAGGCGGCTGAAGACCGAGTCGGCGTTGCCGGCGATGAGCACGTCGCAGCCGTCGGCGGTGGGGTAGGCGCCGGCCGGTGCCACCCCGGGCAGCGTGCCGCCGGACCGGCCGCGCAGCACGCCACCCACCTCGTGGTCGGCCAGCGTGGACTCCATGAGGGCGGCGACGGCTTCGTAGATCGCGACGTCGACCTCCTGGCCGCGGCCGCTGACGTCCCGCTCCCGCAGCGCGGCGAGGGTGCCGACGACCGCGAACAGCCCGGCGAGCGAGTCGCCGAGGCTGACCCCGCAGCGCGCTGGCGGGCGGTCGGGCTCACCGGTGGTGTGCCGGATGCCGCCGACGGCTTCCCCGATCGAGCCGAAGCCGGCCTCGTCGGCGCGGGGCCCGGTCTGGCCGAAGCCGGACACGTGCACCATGACGACCCCGGGGTTGGTGGCGCTGACCGTCTCGTAGTCCAGCCCCCAGTCGGCCAGGCGCCCGGGGCGGAAGTTCTCCACGACGACGTCGACCTCGGCGGCGATCCGCTGCACCAGCCGGCGCCCCTCCTCGGTGCGCAGGTCGGCGACCACCGACCGCTTGTTGCGGCCGATGGTGGGCCACCACAGGCTGTCGCCGTCCACCGTCACGCCCCAGTGCCGCATCGGGTCGCCGGTGCCGGGCGGCTCGACCTTGACGACGTCTGCGCCGTAGTCGCCGAGGAGCTGCCCGGCGAACGGGCCGGCGATGAAGTTGCCGAGCTCGAGGACCCGCAGGCCGAGCAGCGGTCCCTGTCGGGAGGTGGGAGGAGCCATGGCGATCGTTGTATGCAACTTGGCTCCGGGACGCAAGCCCTTGTCTCATAAAACCGGCAAATGAGGGTTGACGGAAGCGGTTGGTTGCATACGATCAGCGGAACTGGAGGTGAACATGAGCGCACCGTTCGAGTTCCGTGGCATCAACCACCTGGCCCTCGTGTGCAAGGACATGGCGCGCACCGTCGCCTTCTACCAGGACACGCTCGGCATGCCCCTGGTCAAGACGATCGAGCTGCCCGCGGGCATGGGTCAGCACTTCTTCTTCGACTGCGGCGGCGGCAACACGCTGGCGTTCTTCTGGTTCCCGGAGGCGCCCTCCGCGGCCCCGGGGGTGGCGGCCCCGGCGGCCCGCCCCGACACCGGCGACCTCGTCTCCGCGCACGGCTCGATGAACCACGTCGCCTTCGCCGTCGACCCCGACCTCATCGAGGACTACGTCGGGCGGCTGCGGGCCGCCGGCATCGACTGCACCGACGTCGCCAACCACGACGACAGCGAGTGGGGGATCAGCGCCGAGCTGCACCCCGGGGTCTTCGTGCGCTCGGTCTACTTCCAGGACCCCGACGGCATCCTGCTCGAGCTCGCCGCCTGGACCCGCCCGTTCACCGCCGCCGACGTGGCGCACGCGCCGGCGACCGCCGCCCTCGCGACGAGCTGACAGGAACCCCCGATGCCCCGCCTGCACCAGGTCAGCCGCGACGAGGCGACGGCGCCGATCGTCACCGTGATGTACGACTACCTCTTCGAAGGCCGCGACCCCGTGGCCGAGCCCGGCACGGCCGCCGGCACCCCCGGCGACTGGTGGACGGCGTTCGCCAACGTGCCCGACGTGCTGGAGCACGCGGTGCAGGGCTTCGGGCTCTACCAGAGCCCTCGCCGGGTGCTCGACCCGGTGCTGCGCGAGCTCGGCCAGAGCCGGGCCGGCTGGGCCGCCGGCAGCCAGTTCGTCTTCTCCCAGCACTGCAAGTCGCTGCGCAGCCTCGGGGTCTCCGAGGAGCGGATCGCCGCCGTCGCCCACTGGCCCGCCGCGTCGTGCTTCAGCGACCTCGAGCGGCTGGTGCTGGCCTACGCCGACTGCCTGGTCTACGACCACGGCCGGGTGCCCGACGCGCTCTTCGACGCGCTGCGCGCGCAGCTGTCCGACACCGAGCTGCTCGAGCTGACCTACATCACCTCGCTGTACCTCCAGCACGCGGTGATGTCGCGGGCGCTGCGCACCGAGTTCGACGACGTCGACGAGCGGGTGGTGGAGGTGGCGGCCCCCGAGGGCGCCGAGGCCCGCGACATCGGCCGCGACATCAGCCTCCCGCAGGACCGTTGAGCCCCGCGGTGGGCGCGCTGCCCGTCCCCGACCAGCCCGACCACGTCTACGACGAGATCCGCCGGGCGGTCATCGAGGGCCGCTACCCGCCGGGCTTCCGGCTCGTGGAGCAGCGCCTCGCGGAGGAGCTGCGGGTCTCGCGGACGCCGGTCCGGGAGGCGCTGCGGCGCCTGGAGTCCGACGGTCTGGTGGTGGTGCAGCGGCACCGCGGCGCCGAGGTCCGCGGCCTGACGGCCGCCGAGATCGCCGACCTGTACGACGCCCGGGCGCGGCTCGAGGCCTACGCCGCCGAGCTGGCCGCCGAGCGCGCGACCGCCGAGGACGTGGCTGCCCTCGACGCGGCCGTCCAGGACTTCGAAGCCGCCGTGGCCGACGTCGTCGAGCACGGGCCCGACCTGGCCCGGGTGCGCCGGCTCGACGCGGCCAACGCCGCCTTCCACGGCGGGCTGCTCACGGCCGGCCGGCACAGCCGCCTGCGCCAGCTCGTCAACGGGACCGTCGACGTGCCCCTCGTCTTCCAGGCGCTCCGGCACTTCGGGGCACAGGAGCTGCACCGCTCCGCCATGTTCCACGGGCTGATCCGCGACGCGGTCGCCGCCCGCGAGCCGGCCCGGGCCGGGCGGCTGATGGCCGAGCACGTGCTGCAGGGGCGCGACGCGCTGCTCGAGCGGCTGCAGACCACCGAGGTGCGCGAGCTGTTCGCGCTGGAGCAGCCGTGACGGTGCTGCGCGACGTCACCCTGCGCGACGGGCTGCAGGACGAGGCGGTGGTGCCGCTGGCCGCCAAGCTGGCCGTGTTCGAGGCGCTGGTCGCGGCCGGTGTCACCGACCTGGAGCTCACCAGCTTCGTGCGCCCGGACCGGGTGCCCGCGATGGCCGACGCCGAGCAGCTGTGCGCCCTCACCGACCGGCCCGGCGTGACCCGCTGGGGCCTGGTGCTCAACGCCCGCGGCGCCGAGCGGGCGCTGGC
>JBAVRG010000414.1:0-7438 GCA_049694795.1 Mycobacteriales bacterium | reverse complement strand
CGGCGAGCGGCCGCACCCAGGCGGCGCCGCCGGTGCCGGGGCCGGTGCCGGGGCTCTCGGGCGGGTCGCTGTCGCGGTAGCCGTCCTGCGGGTTGGCGTAGGCCGGGAACGGGATGATCGGCTTGGGACCCAGGCCGTAGCAGTGCGGGTTGCGCTTCTCGAGGTACTTCGGCTCGTCGCCGTGGACGTAGCCGCCGTGGTCCTGGATGACCTCGACCGTGATGTGCAGGCCCGGCTGGGCGCCCCCGAAGACCCGCTCCCCCTCGATCTCGGAGAAGGCCACCCGGTTGAGCAGGCAGGGGAACATGTCGGAGTACGCCGCGTACAGCCGGAGCGAGGGCAGGCTGTCGCGGGCGAGCGCCTCGAACCGGCGCTCGTTGTCGCCGACGACGGTGCGCGCCGTCGCGGCGAAGGCGGTCGTGCGGGTGAGGAACGCGTCCAGAGCGGTGCGCTGCTCCACCAGCGACCGGCTCGAGAAGGCCAGGTTGTCGAGGGTCCGCAGCAGGTCGGGAGCGGCAGCGCGGTAGCTGTCCGTCACGGCGGCCAGGCCCTGCATGTCCTGGGCCAGCGTCGGCAGCGCCGGGTTGATCCTGCGCAGGTACGCCGCGTTGCGGACCAGGTTGTCACCGAGCTGCTGCCCCCTGCCCCGGACGGCCTCGGACAGGGCGTTCAGCGTCGCCGACAGCTCCTGCGGACGCAGCGACTGCAGGACCGGCAGCAGGTCGTTGAGCGCCGTCTCGGTCTCGAGGGCCGTCGTGGAGCGGTCCTGCGGGATGACGTCGCCGCCGCGCAGGTGCTCGCGCGCCGGGTCGCTCGGGATGACGAGGTCGACCTCCTTCTCCCCGAACAGCGTCTTGGGCAGCAGCTGGGCCTGCACGTTGCGCGGGATCAGCTTGACCTTCGCCGGGTCGAGCGCCAGCTCGAGGGTCGCCCCCTCGCCCTTGGAGCGGACCTTGCGGACCTCGCCGACCGGGATCCCCCGCACCTTGACGTCCGCGTGCACCGACAGCTGGTTGCCGATCCGGTCGGTGTCCAGCGCGACGGTGACGGTCGAGGTGAACCGCTTCTGGTACAGCGCGATCGTCAGCTCCACGATGAGCGCCAGCACGACGAGGAAGACGACACCCGCGATCCGTCGACGCACGAGCGCGCGGCCCTTCACCAACGGCGGCGCCACGTGAACACTCCAAGGACAAAAGCGGACAGGCCCGGTAGGTCTCGGGAGCCCAGAAGGTACCTGTGGCAGGGGTCACACGCCAGGGAGGTGCGCTTAGGCTCGGGCCGTGACGACCTCCCGTGACCGTGTCGGCGCGGTGTGCGGGATCGTCGCACCGGTGTGCTTCGTCGGCGGCTGGCTCCTCGCCGGCGCGCAGGCCCGCGGCTACGACCCCGCCCAGGACTTCATCAGCGACCTGGCCAGGGTGGGTGCCCCGACCCGACCCCTCATGACGGCCGGGCTCGTCGGCTTCGGGCTGCTCGCCCCGGTGTGGGGCCGCACCCTGGGCCGGTCGCTCGCCGAGCCCCGGCTGCGGGCCTCGGTGACCGCCGCCGGCCTGAGCACCCTCGCCGTCGCTGCCCTTCCCCTGGGCGCTTCCTGGGGCAACGCCCCGCACGGGGTCTCGGCGGGCGTCGCCTACCTCGCGATGGCGGTCACGCCGGCGCTCGCGGGCCGGCGCCTTCGCGGTGGCGCCCGCTGGGCGTCGTACGCCGTGGCCGTGGCCAGCGCCACGATGCTCGCCCTGTCGGGGCTCGGGTCCGACGCGGGCGGGCTGCAGCGCGGCGGGCTCGGCGTGGTCGACGCCTGGTTCGTCGCCATGGCGGTCCGGGAGCTCCGGCGTCCCGCCGGGTCACCGCTCAGGGCGCCGGTCACAGCGGGCGCCTGAGGTGCCACGGCTGCTGGTCGTCCACCACACGCCCTCACCGACGCTGCGGGCGATGCTCGAGGCGGCGCTCGCCGGGCTGCACCAGGAGGGCCTCGAGGACGTCGAGACCGTCGTGCGGCCGGCGCTGACCTGCTCGCCGGTGGAGGCGCTCGAGGCGGACGGCTACCTGCTCGGGACACCCGCGAACATGGGCTACATGTCGGGGGCGCTCAAGCACTTCTTCGACGGCCTGTACTACCTGGGGCTGGACGTCACCCGAGGCCGGCCGTACGGGCTCTGGGTGCACGGCCAGAACGACACGACCGGTGCGATCCGGTCCGTCGACACCTTCGCGAAGGCCCTGGCGTGGCAGCAGGTGGCCGAGCCGCTCGCGGTCGTCGGCGAGCCGACAGCAGCGGACCGGGAGGCGCTGGGCGAGCTGGCTGCCACCGTCGCGGCGTCACTGCTCGGCTGACCGCAGGCGGAGCCGGTCCAGCACGAGGGCCCGCAGCGGCGCGGTCTGCGCCTGCACCTGCAGGAAGGCCGCGGTGCGCAGCAACCGCTGCGCCGGGTGCTCCATCGCCATCGCGCTGCCACCGGTGGCGATGACGAGCGCGGTGGCCGAGCGCAGGCACAGCTCGAGGGCGTCGGCCCGGAGCGCGAGCCGCTCGTCGTACCGGCTGCTGTCCTCGAAGAGGTCGTAGGCCTTGGCGCGAAGGCGATCGGCTTCAGCACGCAGCGCGTCGGCGAGCCGCTCGTCCGGCTGCAGCCGCACGCACTCGGCCTGCACGCCGAAGACCGCCGCGGACACGTCGGCGGCCTTGTCGCGGTCGCGGGCGGCCCAGGTCTCGAAGGGCTCGACAGCGGCGACGTCCTCGTCCGCGACCTCGAAGCCGGAGAGGTCGAGGGTGACCGTGCCGGTGGCCTGCATCGCCAGCAGCGGCAGCGGCGCGCTCGCCCGCAGGCCCTCCTGCACCCTGGCGGGCACGAGCGCGAGGACGACCTGGCTCCGGTCGGCGGTCGTCCCGCACAGCAGGAAGACGTCGCACAGACCCCAGCCGGTCATCCAGCCGACGTGCCCGTCGAAGCGCCAGCCGCCGTCCACCCGGGTCGCGGTCACCACGGGAGGGCCGGGCCGACGCAGGTGCGCGATCGCGACCCCGCTGAGGACGCTGCCGTCCACCATCGCGGCCAGGCGGCGCCCCCGCAGCGCCTCGTTCGCCGAGGCGCGCAGCACCGCCAGCGGTGTCGCGTGCTGCGTCATCACGAACCACGTGGTGGCGCAGGCGGCCGCGAGGACCTCGACCACCTCGCGGGCCCGTGGCCCGGTCAGGCCGAGCAGCCCGGCACGACCGAGCGCGTCGAGGTGGGAACGCGGCACCCGGCCGCGGTCGACCTGCTCCGCGTGCGGGCGGAGCAGGTCGTCGGCCAGCCGGGTGGCCGCCTCGAGAGGACTCAGCCGTAGACCAGCCGGGCGACCCAGTCGGCCACCAGCGCGGGCTTGCTCTCGCCCTCGATCTCGACCGTCACGGTACGGGTGACCTGCAGGGTGTTGGGGTCCTTCTGCTCCACCGCCGCCAGCACGCTGGAGGCCCGGATCTTGGAGTTCACCTTGACCGGGTTGACGAAGCGGACCTTGTCGAAGCCGTAGTTGACCCCCATGAGGATGCCCTCGAGCGTCTTGGGGTCCTGCGGGATCGAGGCGCACAGCGGCGTGAGCAGCGAGAGCGTGAGGAAGCCGTGCGCGATCGGCACGCCCCACGGCGACAGCTGCGCGCACTGCTCGGGGTCGACATGGATGAACTGCCGGTCCTCGGTGACCTCGGCGAACTCGTTGATCCGCTTCTGGTCGACGAGGAACCACTCGCCCTCGCCCTCGGGCTTGCCGATGGCCTGCTGGAACACTGCGTAGGCGTTCTCGCCGTTCGTCGTCATGACCAACGTCCTACCAGACGGCCGTCAGCGGCTCTTCGCCAGGACCAGGTCGGCGAGCGCTCCGACCGTCGGCGTGGCCTGCACCTCGTCCTCGGACAGCTCGACGCCGAACGCGTCCTCGAGGTCCATGACGTACTCGACCACGGCCAGCGAGTCGACGCCCCGGTCCAGGAAGCTGTCGCCCTCCCCCAGGTCCTGGACGCCGAGCACCTCGGCACCCTTGTCCCGCAGCACGGCGAGGACCTCGGCACGCTCCACACCGTCAGGCTAGGGGGTGCCACCTCACTAGGCTCGCCCGCGTGACCCTCCTCGACGACCTCGCCCTCGCGCAGCGGCTCGCCGATGCCGCCGACGCGATCACGCTCGCGCGCTTCCGCGCGCAGGACCTCGCGGTGTCGTCCAAGCCCGACCTGACGCCGGTGAGCGACGCCGACCTCGCGGTCGAGGACGCCGTACGGGGGGTGCTGGCTGCCGAACGACCTGGCGACGCCGTACTGGGCGAGGAGCACGGGACCACCGGCTCGGGCCCGCGGCAGTGGGTGGTCGACCCCATCGACGGCACCAAGAACTTCGTGCGCGGGGTGCCGGTGTGGGCCTCGCTCATCGCGCTGCGCATCGACGGCCGGGTGGACGTCGGCGTGGTCAGCGCTCCTGCCCTGGGGCGGCGGTGGTGGGCCGCGCGCGGGCACGGCGCGTTCGCCGACGGCGACCCGATCCTGGTCTCGCGGGTGGCACGGCTCGAGGACGCGCACCTGTCGTACTCCTCGCTCACCGGGTGGGAGCAGCAGGGCCGGCTCGACGGGTTGCTGCAGCTCTCGCGGGACTGCTGGCGCACCCGGGCGTTCGGCGACTTCTGGTCGCACGTGCTGGTGGCCGAGGGGGCGGTGGACGCGTCCTTCGAGCCCGAGGTGTCGCTGTGGGACCTCGCGCCGCTGCAGGTCATCGTCGAGGAGGCCGGCGGTCGCTTCACGTCGCTGGACGGCGAGGCCCGCCCGGACGGCGGCAGCGTGGTGTGCTCCAACGGGCTGCTCCACGATGAGGTCCTCGCGGGCCTGCGCGCACGGTGAACCCACGGCTGCTGGGGGCGCTGCTGGCCCTCCTCAGCGCCACCAGCTTCGGGGTCATGCCGGTGCTCACCAAGGTCGTGTACGACGACGGGGCAGGCGTGGCGGGCGTGCTGTCGGTGCGCTTCACGGTGGCGTCCGCCGTCCTGCTGCTCCTCGCCAGGACGCGCGGGGAGGCGCTGCCCCGGGGCCGGCAGCTGCTGGTGCTGTTCCTGCTCGGCGCGGTGGGCTACGCGACCCAGTCGGCGTGCTACTTCGCAGCTCTCACGCGGATCTCCGCCGGTCTCACCGCGCTCCTGCTCTACCTCTACCCCGCGCTCGTGGTGCTGCTGACCGCGGTCCTCACCCGGCACCGGCCGTCGGTCCGCGCGGGCAGCTGCGTCGCGGTGGCGACCCTCGGCACCGTGCTGACGATCGGTCCCGTCGGCGGCGGCCAGTGGGCGGGCGTCCTGCTCGGGATCGCCGCGGCGGTCGCGTACACCGTCTACATCGTGGTCTCGAGCCGGCAGGTGCTGGGCGTCGGGCCGTTCGCCACGTCGGCGGTCGTCATGGCGGGCGCCGCGCTCGTCTACGACGTCGGTGCGCTGAGCACGCGCGCCGCGCTGCCCTCGCACCCCGGTCCGTGGCTGGCCCTGCTGGGCGTCGCCCTCGTGGGGACCGTCGTCGCCGTCAGCGCCTTCTTCGCCGCGATGGACCTGCTCGGTCCGGCGGACACCGCGGTCATCTCGACGTTCGAGCCCGTGGTGAGCGTGGCCGCGGCAGCGGTGGTGCTGGGCGAGGCCCTCACAGCCGTGCAGCTGCTCGGCGGGGCGCTCGTGCTGGGGGCGGTCGCCGTACTCGCGAAGACCCCTTCCCCGGTGCCGCTCGACGTGACCTGACCCCGTCGCCCGTGCGGGAGCGCTTGCCGGTCTCGCGTGCCGTCAGTCCGGGAGCGCGGCCGGGGCGAGCCGGCGGGCGTCCCACCACGCCAGCAGCCGGGGTGTCAGCGCGAGCGCGGCGGCGTCGAACCAGGCGTAGCCGCCGGCGATGCCGCTGGGCGGGTTGCCGATCGCCACCAGGCCGGTGGGGTCGTGCGCCTGCCACGCCCAGGTGCCGAGCGAGGTCCCGACGATCTCCAGGTAGGAGACGACCAAGAACGCCCCGGCGTAGACGAGCGGGCTCTTGCCGTAGCGGGCGAACAGCAGCAGACAGCCGAACCAGAAGGCCCCGAGGACGTCGAGGCGCGGGGACCAGAGCAGTCCCCAGGTGACCCAGCACCCGCAGGCGAGCGTCGTGACCGGCTGCAGCCAGGTCGTCCGGTGGGCCCAGGCCGACCGGCCGATGGCAAGGGCCGCGAGGTAGACCAGACCGTGCCCGGGCGGGACGAAGGCGGGCACGTTGTGGAGCCGGTAGACGTAGACACCGAGCCACCCCGCGAAGACGTACTCGACGAACGAGGCGTAGACCACGACGACGCCGACCTGCACGCGGGTGGCGCGGGACTCGCGCCGGAGCAGGGTCAGCAGCAGCACCCAGGTGCCCACCCCGAGCAGCCGCTGCTGCGTCAGGGAGGCGCCGGTGTCGAGGCCCAGTACGACGGCGACCCACACGACCACGACGGCGGGGATCGGCAGGCGCACCCGGTCAGCGTGCCAGACCGGTCAGAGCACCCCGGAGGGGTCGTCCTCCTGGCGCGGGGACGGAACCGCCGAGAGCACCGCGGGGGTCAGCAGCTGCCGCACGAGCTCGGTGAACTGGGCGAAGTCGAAGGGCTTGGCGAGGACGGCGGCCGCGCGACCCCTGCCAGGGTTGCTCTCCAGCTCGATGAGCGGCTTGCCGGACACCATCATCCGTGGGATCGAGGCCGTCTGCGGCGCGGCGTCGAGCGCCTCGGCGACCTGCCAGCCGTCGAGCCCCGGCATCATCACGTCGAGCGTGATCAGGTCGAGGTGCTCCTCCGCGGCGATCTCGAGCGCGCGCTCGCCGGTCTCCGCATGCAGGACGCGGTAGCCCTCGAGCTCGAGCATCACCTCGATGAGGTGCCGGATCGACTCCTCGTCGTCGACCACCAGCACGGTCTGCGGTCGGGCGAGCGCGCTCAGCGCGTCCTGGGCCGCTGCGTGCCTGTCCGTGCTCATACCTCCCTGCATCGGCAGGTCCGGAACCTGCTGACTCACCCTGTGGGGTGACCCTCCGGGGCCGCACTCACGCGGAGGTCATCGTGTCCGCCAGCGGCCGCTCCCGAGCGCACTCGTGCACACGATGATCTTCGAGCGAGCGGAGGGCACCCCCGCACCAAGGTCATCGTGTCCAGGACGCCGCGGGGAGGCGGTCGCTCACGTACACGATGATCTCCGCGCCGGAGGCGGTCGGGAAAGCCGCCGCGTCGCTGCACGGGTGCGCTTGCGCGGACCGGTAGCCGTCAGCCGAGCTCCGGCTTCACCACGTCGACCTGGGCCGGCACGCCCAGGCCGATCGGGCACGAGACCCCGTTGAAGCCGTGGTTGCAGTACCCGCCAGGGTTCTTGTCGAGGTACTGCTGGTGGTAGGCCTCGGCGTAGTAGAACGGGCCGGCCGGGAGGATCTCGGTCGTGATGG
>JBAVRG010000413.1:0-5904 GCA_049694795.1 Mycobacteriales bacterium | reverse complement strand
GCATCCGGGTGCTCGGCCCGCAGGGCGAGGTCGTCGACGCGGTGGGCTCGTTGCCGACGCACCCCGCCGACTGCGCGGGCGTGCCCGTGACCGCCGTCGAGCCTTACCTGAGCGCCATCGTCCCGCTGCGCACCGCGCAGGGCCGCCCGGCCGGGCGGGTGGTGGTCTCCTTCGCTGTCACCGGGGCGCTGCTGCAGCGCGCCCGTGAGGCTGTCGGCTCGGCTGACGTGGTGCTCGTCGACGGCAGCGGCGGGGTGGTCGCGGCGACGAGGGCCTTCCCCCGTGACACGGTCCGGGCCGCGCTCACCGGCCCCAGCGGTGCCGTCGGGCACGGGCTCATCGGCTCCTCCCTGGCGGCGGCCCGGGGGCAGGCGTTCGGGGTCGTCGTGCTGCAGCCTGCCGCCAGGGGCCCCGGGCTGCTCGTCGACGCAGGTGCCGTCATGCTGCTCGCCGTCCTGGTGGCCGTCGCGATCGCCGTGGTCTCCGCCCGCGCCACCACCCAGCCGCTGGAGGAGCTCGGCGACGCCGCCGCCCGGATCGCCGGTGGCGACCTGTCGACCACGATCGAGGTGCGCTCCAAGGACGAGATCGGCCGGCTCGCGGCCGCCATGAACGTCATGACCGACGCGCTGCGCGGGTACGTCGGCCAGCTCGAGGCCAGCCGCGACGACCTGCAGGCCGGCCTCGCCCGGCTCGGGGACACCCTGTCGAGCACCCACGACCTCGACCGGATCCTGCACGTCGTCCTCGAGTCGGCCATGGCCGCGACCCGGGCCGGCGGCGGCATGGTCCTGCTGCTCACGCCGAGCCGTGACGAGCTCGTGCTCGCTGCCTCGCAGGGAGTGGACGTGCCCCTCGACCTGCGGCTGCAGGTGGGTGAGGGGTTCTCGGGCCAGGTCGCGCTGTCCGGCGAGCCGCTGCGCGGGACGGCGGGCACCGGCAGGGGCCAGCTGCGGGCCACGGCGGGGGAGCCGACCGGCACGTCCGTCATCGCCGTACCGCTGAAGTCGTCGGGCACGGTCATCGGCGTCCTGGACCTGTTCGGGTCGGCGCTGCCGGGCGGGTTCGGGGACAACGACCTCGCGACCATCCGGACGTTCGCGAGCCAGGCCACCGTCGCGATCGACAACGTGCTGCTGCACGAGGAGGCCCAGCGGCTGTCGATCACGGACGGTCTGACCGGGCTGTGGAACTACCGCTACTTCACGATGACGGTGAGCAAGGAGATCGAGCGGGCGGCGCGGTTCGGCCGGCCGCTGGCGCTGCTCATGCTCGACCTCGACCACTTCAAGGCCGTCAACGACAGCTTCGGCCACCAGCGCGGCGACGCCGTGCTGGTCGAGCTGGCCGGGCGGCTGCGGACGCAGGTGCGCGACGTCGACACGGTGGCCCGCTACGGCGGCGAGGAGCTCGTCGTGGTGCTGCCCGAGACCGACGAGGCAGGGGCCGCGCAGCTGGCCGACCGGATCTGCGAGGCCGTCCGGCGCAAGCCGTTCGGCGACCCGGGGCTGCCGCCGATCCACCTCACGGTCTCCGCCGGCGTCGCGGTCTTCCCGCAGCACGGGCTGGCGGCGAGTGCGCTGCTCGCCCGTGCGGACGAGGCCCTGTACGACGCCAAGCGCGCCGGTCGGGACCGCTGGCAGGTCGCGCGCGGTGCGTCGACGGGCAGCGCAGTGCAGCCGGACCGAGGCAGTCCCGGCTAGGTTCACCTCCATGGCGATCCGCAAGGCCGTGATCCCAGCCGCCGGGCTGGGCACCCGATTCCTGCCCGCGACGAAGGCCGTCCCCAAGGAGATGCTGCCGATCGTCGACACCCCGGCCATCCAGTACGTCGTCGAGGAGGCGGTCCGTGCGGGCCTGCACGACGTCCTGATGATCACCGGGCGCACCAAGCGCGCCCTCGAGGACCACTTCGACCGCATGGTGGAGCTCGAGCACACGCTCGGCAGCAAGGGCGACGAGCAGCGGCTGGCCAGCGTGCAGGCGACCAGCGGTCTGGGGCAGGTCCACTACGTGCGACAGGGCGACCCCAAGGGGCTCGGCCACGCCATCCTCATGGCCCGGGCGCACGTCGGTGACGAGGCGTTCGCCGTGCTGCTCGGGGACGACCTCGTCGACCCGCGCGACCCGCTGCTGGAGCACATGATGGAGGTGCAGGAGCGCGAGGGCGGCAGCGTCGTGGCCCTCATGGAGGTGCCGCACGAGCAGATCGCGCTGTACGGGTGCGCCGCCGTCGAGGGTGACGGCGACGTGGTGCGCATCACCGCCCTGGTCGAGAAGCCGGCGCCGGCAGACGCACCCAGCAACCTGGCGATCATCGGGCGGTACGTGCTGTCGCCGAGCGTCTTCGAGGTGCTGTGCCACACCCCTCCGGGCCGGGGCGGCGAGATCCAGATCACGGACGCGCTCCAGGAGCTGATCGCGACCGAGCCCCTGCACGGGGTCGTGTTCCGCGGCCGGCGCTACGACACCGGCGACCGGCTCGACTACCTCAAGACCGTGGTGCAGCTCGCCAGCGAGCGCGACGACCTCGGGCCGCCCTTCCTGGCGTGGTTGCGCCAGTGGCTGTCGAGCCAGTGAGGTCCGTCGACGAGCACCTCGCCGATGTCCTGTCGGTGGTGCAGCCGCTCGCGCCGCTCGAGGTCGGCCTGCTCGACGCGCACGGCTGCATCCTCGCCGAGGACGTCGTCGCCACCGCACCGCTGCCCGGCTTCGACAACAGCGCCATGGACGGCTACGCCGTGCGCACCTCCGACCTCGCCACCGTGCCGGTCGTGCTCCCGGTCGTCGGCGACGTGCCGGCCGGCCCCGTCACCGGCCTGTCGGTCCAGCCGGGCCTGTGCGTGCGGATCATGACGGGGGCGCCCCTGCCGCCGGGTGCGGACGCGGTCGTTCCGGTGGAGTGGACCGACGGCGGGGTGCAGCAGGTCCGCATCGACCGGCGGCCCGAGCCCGGCGCGTTCGTCCGCCGTGCCGGGGAGGACGTCCGACCCGGTGAGACGGTTCTCAGCGCAGGGTCCCACCTCGGGGCGTCCCAGGTCGGCCTGGCTGCGGCCGTGGGCCGCGCGCGGCTGTACGTCCGCCCCCGCCCCCGCGTGGTCGTGGTGTCCACCGGTTCGGAGCTCGTCGAGCCCGGCGCGCCGCTGCAGCCCGGGCAGCTGCACGACAGCAACAGCATCGCCCTCACCGCGGCCTGCCAGGAGGCGGGCGCGATCGCCTACCGCGTCGGGATCGTGCCTGACGACGGCCGCCGGCTGCTCGACGCGCTCGAGGACCAGCTGGTGCGCGCCGACCTGCTGATCACCAGCGGCGGCGTGTCGGTCGGCGCCTACGACGTCGTCAAGGAGGTCCTGTCGCGGCTCGGCACCGTGGGCTTCCACAAGGTGGCGATGCAACCCGGGATGCCGCAGGGCTTCGGCACGATCGGGCCCGACCACACCCCCGTCTTCGGCCTGCCGGGCAACCCGGTCAGCGCCCTGGTGTCCTTCGAGACCTTCGTGCGGCCGGCGCTGCGCCGGATGCTCGGCGCCAGCCAGATCACGCGCCCGGTCGTCTCCGCGCTGACCACTGCCGACCTGCGCTCGCCGCTCGGCAAGAGGTCGTTCCTGCGGGTCCGGCTCGAGGTCCGGGACGGCGCGTACGTCGTCACTCCCGTCTCCGGCCCCGGCTCGCACCTGATGGCGGGCATGGCCCGGGCCTCCGCACTGGCGGTCGTGCCGGAGGGCGTCGAGCACGTGCCCGCCGGCTCACCGGTGCAGGTCGCGATGCTCGAGCGGCGCAGCCAATGAGCGGCTTCTCCCATGTCGACGACAGCGGCGCGGCCCGGATGGTCGACGTCGCCGGCAAGGACGTCACCCTGCGGACGGCGACCGCCACCGGACGCGTCGACCTGTCTGCCGAGTGCGTCGCGCTGCTGCGTGGCGAGGGGGTGCCCAAGGGCGACGTGCTGGCGGTCGCCCGCATCGCGGGGATCATGGCCGCCAAGCGGACCCCCGACCTGGTGCCCCTGTGCCACCCGATCGCCCTGCACGGCGCCACCGTGGACCTCGAGGTCGACGACGAAGGTGTCGCGGTGACCGCGACGATCCGCACCGCGGACCGCACCGGTGTCGAGATGGAGGCCCTCACCGCCGTCAGCGTCGCCTGCCTCACCGTGGTCGACATGACCAAGGCCGTCGACCCGCGAGGTGTCATCACCGGCATCCGGGTCGAGCAGAAGTCCGGAGGGAAGACCGGCTCGTGGCAGCGGTAGCGGGCGCCAGGGCCGCAGTCGTCACGGTCTCGGACCGGTCGCACGCCGGGCTCCGGCCGGACACCTCCGGACCGCTGCTGGCCGAGCTGCTCACCGGCCTCGGTCTCGAGGTGAGCCCGGTCGTCGTCGTGCCGGACGATCCCGACGCCATCGCCGCGGCGGTGCGCTTCGGCGCGCAGGGTCACGACCTCGTCGTGACGACAGGAGGCACCGGCCTCGCGCCCCGCGACGTGACCCCCGAGGCCGTCGCGCCCCTGCTCGACCGCCAGGTGCCGGGGATCGCCGAGGCCCTCCGGCTCGACAGCCGTTCCGCCGTACCGACTGCGGTGCTGTCGCGCGGCGTCGCCGGTCTGATCGGCGCGACGCTCGTGGTCACCCTGCCCGGCTCGACCGGCGGGGTGCGGGACGGGGTCGCCGTGCTCGCGCCCGTCCTCGGTCACGCCCTCGCGCAGCTGCGCGGCGGGGACCACTGACGTGGGCACCCCGGGATGGCCCGCGGTCCTGGTCGACGGCCGGGTCGGGCTCCGTCCCTACCGGATCCGGGACGCCGCGAGGTGGAGCGAGCTGAGGATCCGCAACGAGCAGTGGCTGGCCCCCTGGGACGGTCGCCAGCCCGGCCTGCCGCCGAGCACCTGGGAGGCCAGGCACAGCCCGGCGGCGTTCACCGCGATGCTGAGGGTCATGCGCCGCGAGGCGAAGGAGGGTCGCAGCCTGCCCTTCGCGGTGACCTACGACGGGGAGCTGGTCGGGCAGATGACGATCGCCAACGTCGTGCGCGGGGCCTTCCAGAGCGGGACGGTCGGGTACTGGGTCGACAGGGCGCTGGCCGGCCACGGGGTGATGCCGACGGCGCTCGCGATGGTGGTGGACCACTGCTTCACCGAGGTCGGGCTGCACCGCGTCGAGGCCAACGTGCGGCCGGAGAACGGCCCGTCCCGCCGGGTCGTGGAGAAGCTGGGGTTCCGCGAGGAGGGGCTGCACCCTCGGTACCTGTACATCGACGGGGGCTGGCGCGACCACCTGTGCTTCGCGGTGACCGTCGAGGACGTGCCGGAAGGGCTGCTGGCCCGCTGGCGGGCGCGCCAGATCGCCTAGCGGGCACAAGGTGATGAGGCGACACACCGACTGACGTCCACGTGTTTCTCCTGCGCCTCACTACGGTCGACACCCGTGGGCAGCGGTCTGATTCTCCTCGTGATCGTCGGTGCCTGGCTGGCCGTGCTGGTGCCGATGGCGCTCAAGAGCCACGACAGCGCGACCTCGCTCCGCTCGACCGACCGCTTCAGCGACGCCATGCGGGTGCTGTCCCGTCGCGGCGCCCGCGACGTCCTCGTCCCGCGCCGCACCTACAGCTCGCTCGTCGTCTCCGAGACCACGTCGCGGGCGCCCCGGATCCCCGAGGAGCGGCCGGCGGTGGAGGAGCCCGACGACGTCGTCGCGCCCCCGCCGCGCACCGCTGCGGAGCGCCGGCGCCGCACCCTGCTGGTGCTGCTCGGCCTCGCGCTCGTCACCCTCGGCCTCGGGCTGCTGGGGTCCGGGGTGCTGCTCGCGGTGCACCTGCTGTGCGACGCGCTCCTGGTGGCGTTCGTCGTCCACCTGCGCCGCCAGGCGGTCCTGAAGGCGCAGCGCACCACCCGCCGGCCGGCGCGGCG
>JBAVRG010000412.1:0-4567 GCA_049694795.1 Mycobacteriales bacterium | reverse complement strand
CCGCCGTCCGGCACCTCGTGGTCCACACCACGGCTGCCGCCCCGATCGCCGCCCCCGCGCCCCGGCCCACTGCCAAGCCCACTGCCAAGCCCACTGCCAGGCCGACCACCACGCAGAGCAGCGGCGTCGACGACTACCCCTACCGCACGGACGCCACGAACGGCTTCGACCCCTGGGGCTTCACCAAGCGGCAGTGCGTGAGCTTCGCCGCCTGGCGGCTGGCCCAGCACGGTCACGCGCTGAGCAACAGCCGTGACAACTGGGGCAGCGCCTACACCTGGGACGACACCGCGCGCCGCCTCGGCCGCACCGTCACGACCCACCCCGTGGTCGGTGCCATCGCGCAGTGGAACGCCGACGAGTCCTCCCCCTACTACGCGCCCGGCTCGGCCACGGCAAACGGCCACTTCACGGCCGGCGGCTACGGCCACGTGGCCTGGGTGAAGTCGGTCTACGCCGACGGCTCGGTCCTCGTCGAGCAGTACAACCTCGGCGGCAGCCGCGCCTACTCGGTGATGCGCGTCAAGGCCCCGCGCTACCTCATCCTCTGACCCGGCTCACCGCACCGGCGGCCCCAGCCCTGGCCTGAGACCGGCGCAGGGTGAGGTACGGCTCGTCGCGCGGGCCGCGCAGCCGGGCGAGCAGGGCTGCAGCGGCCAGCGCGCTCAGGGCGCACACCGCGCCGCCGAGCAGCAGGCTGGCTCGGGGGCCGAAGTGCTCGGCCAGTACGCCGATCAGCGGCGCTCCGACCGGCGTCCCGCCCAGGAACACCAGCACGTAGATCGCCATGACCCGGCCGCGGACCTGCGGCTCGCACCCGAGCTGCACCAGGGCGTTGGCCGTCGTGGTGAACGTCAGGACCGCGGCGCCGGTGGGCACCAGCAGCAGCCCCATGGACGTGAACGTCGGCGCCAGGCCGACCAGCAGCTCAAGCAGCCCGAACGCCAGCGCGGCGGCCAGCATCGTGCGGGCCCGCGGCGGACCGCTGCGCCGGGCGCTCAGCAGCGCCCCGATGAGCGATCCGACGGCGAGGGACGACGTGAGCAGGCCGAACGACCCGGCGCCGGTGTGGAAGACCTTCTTGGCCACCAGCGCCAGGGTCACCTGGAAGTTCAGCCCGAAGGTCCCGACCATGAACACCAGCAGGATCGGCACGAAGAGCTCCGGCCGCGCCCGGACGTAGTCGACGCCCTCCCGCAGCTGCCCCTTGCTGCGCGGCTGGCGGGAGCTGGGCCGCAGCTCCTCGGTGCGGATGCGCAGCAGGCCGACCAGCACGGCGACGTAGCTCAGGGCGTTGGCGAGGAACACCACCGCGGTCCCCACGCCGCTGATCGCGACACCCGCCAGGGCCGGGCCCACGATGCGGGCCGAGTTGAAGGTGGCGCTGTTGAGGCTCACGGCGTTCGGCAGGTCGTCGGGCCCCACGAGCTCGGAGACGAAGGACTGCCGCACCGGGGTGTCGACCACGCTGGCCAGCCCGAGCAGGAACGCCAGCAGGTAGACGTGCCACAGCTGCACGACGCCGGTGAGGTCGAGCAGCCCGAGGGCGAGGGCCAGCACTCCCATCACGCTCTGGGCTCCGATGAGCAGCAGGCGCTTGTCGTAGCGGTCGGCCAGCACCCCGCCGTACAGGCCGAAGAGGAGCACCGGCAGGAACTGCAGGCCGGTCGTGACACCGAGCGCGACTCCGGGGTTGGGCGCGATGAGGAGCACGAGCCAGTCCTGCGCCACCCGCTGCGCCCAGGTGCCGGACAGCGACACCACCTGACCGGTGGCGAACAGCCGGTAGTTGCGCACCGCGAGGGAGCGGAACGTCGGGCTCACGAGCCGGCCAGCCGGTCGAGGACGGCCGCGGCGCGGTGCAGGACCTCGAGGTCCTCCGGGGGCAGGTCGCGCATGCGCTGGGCGAGCCAGGCGTCCCGACGGCGGCGGTCGTCGCGCAGCAGCGCCCGGCCGGCCTCGCTCACCGAGAGGACCACCTGGCGGCCGTCCGTCGGGTGCGGTGCTCGGGTGACCAGCCCGGCCGCGTCGAGGGCGTTCACGATGCGGGTCATGGAGGGCGGCTGCACCCGCTCGTGCGCGGCGAGCTCGCCCGGGGTCATGGCGCCGTGCCGGTCCAGGCTCCCGAGCGCAGCGAGCTGGCCGAGCGACAGCGAGGTGTCCGCCCGCTGGTTGCGCAGCCGGCGGGCAAGCCGCATCACGGTCGTACGCAGCTCCGAGGCGAGCGCGGTGTCAGCAGGCATGTCGTGAGCATAGGTCATTACCTTTGCTAACGACAAGCGGGATCAGGTCAGCGCGCGCTGCAGCGGGTCGATCGCGAAGTAGACCGCGAACAGAGCGGCGATCACCCACAGGAGCACCCCGACCTCGGCGGCCCTGCCCTTGGCGGTCTTCAGCACGACGTAGGCCAGGAAGCCGGCTCCGATGCCGTTCGTGATCGAGTAGGTGAACGGCATCAGGATGATGGTGAGGAAGGCCGGGATCGCGATCTCCCAGTCGTCCCAGGGGATGTCCTTGACCTGCGTGAGCAGCAGGAAGCCCACGACGACGAGGGCGGGCGTCGCCGCCTGCGAGGGCACGATCGTCGTGAGCGGCGTCAGGAACAGCGCGACGACGAACAGCAGCGCCGTCACGATGTTGGCCAGCCCGGTGCGCGCGCCCTCACCGACCCCCGACGCCGACTCGATGAAGCAGGTGTTGGACGACGACGAGGCCGCACCGCCGGCGACCGCCGCGATGCCGTCGACCATCAGCACCTTGCCGATGCCGGGGAGCTGGCCGTCCTCGGTGAGCAGCCCGGCCTCGTTGCTGATGCCGATGATCGTGCCCATCGCGTCGAAGAAGTCGCTGAGGATCAACGTGAAGACGAAGATCACCGCCGTCATCGCCCCCGCCTTGGCGAAGCCACCGGCGAGCGAGAAGTGGCCCACCAGGCCGAAGTCGGGTGACCCCACCAGCGTGCTGGGCACCTTCGGCGTCGTCAGTCCCCACGACGTCACGCTGGCGACCGACTCGATCGCGACCGCGAGCGCGGTGGCCGCCGCGATGCCGATGAGGATCGCGCCACGGACCTTGCGGATGAGCAGCACCAGCATGATCACCAGGCCGAAGGCGAAGACCACGACCGGCCAGCCGGACAGCCGTCCGGTCGCGCCGAGCTGGACCGGGACGCCGGACTTCGGCACCGTCACGAAGCCTGCGTCGACCAGGCCGATGAACGCGATGAACAGCCCGATGCCCACGCTGATCGCCTGCTTGAGCGGCAGCGGGATGGCGTTCAGGATCGTCTCCCGCAGCCCGGTGGCTGCGAGCACCACGATGCCGAGGCCCTCGATGACGACCAGGCCCATCGCATCCGGCCAGGACATCGTCGGCGCGATCGTGAAGGCCACCAGGCCGTTGAGCCCCAGGCCCGTCGCGATGGCCAGCGGCAGGTTGCCGACCAGCCCCATCATCGCCGTCATCACCGCGGCGACCAGCGCGGTGGACGTGGTGAGCTGCGCCAGCGAGAGGCTGTGGCCGTTCACGTCCTTCGCGCTGCCGAGGATGATCGGGTTGAGGACCACGATGTAGGCCATCGTGAAGAAGGTGGCGAAGCCGCCACGCACCTCGCGTTGCACGGTGGAGCCGCGCTCGGTGATCGAGAAGTAGCGGTCGAGCCGCGCGACGTGGGTGGCGGCACGGGTCGGGGTGTCGGTCAGGACGCTCATGACACCGCAGGTTCCCAGAGCGGAGTGCGCGCACGCGTGCACGACGCGTAGCGTCTGGGCATGCGTCTCGCCCAGCGCCCCGACCCGCCGCCCCTCGAGACCGACGACGTCAGGATCGTCGCCGGCGGCACCGCGCTGTGGGCGATCGGGCTCGTCGTGCTGGTCGCGCTCCGCGCAGCGGGCACCGACGTCCACACCTGGTGGATCGTGATGTGCGCGTCCGGGTTCGTCCTGGGGCTGCTCGGCGTGCGCTTCTGCGCACGCCGCCGGTCAGCCCTTGGTCAGGGCTGAGCCAGGCGCCGACCCCACCTCGGCCCGCCGCGCGGGCTGCTCCACCACCGGTGAGAGCGCCTCCGTCAGCGCCCGTACGGCGTCCTCGAGGTCCTTGATGCGGTGCTGGTCCCCGCGCAGCTGCTCGGCGATGATCAGGCTGCCGCCGAGCACGGACAGCAGCACCACCACGATGCCGGCGCTGGCGAGGAACGGGATCTGGCGGTTGAGCAGCGGCTCCCCCGACAGCCGGTACCACCCGACGCCGCCCACGACGGCGGCGAGGGCCAGCACGCCCAGTCCGGTCCACAGGCGGGTGCGGGTGGTGTTCACGGTTCCTCCGTACGACGGTGCGGCGTGGCCCGCCGGGCGGAGCCCGGCGAGGAAGCTGAGCAGGAGCGGCAGCGCGAGCAGCCCGAACACGACGAGGGCGAAGCTGCCCGCCAAGGTCCCCGGCAGTGGGGAGGCGGCCGCCGAGGTCGCCCGGAGCACCTCCCGGACCGGCGCCGCTGCGACGGGGAGCATGGGAGCGGGTGCGGGACCGATGGCCGGCAGCGACACGACGGGGGCCGCGGCCGGCAGCGGGC
>JBAVRG010000411.1:0-2021 GCA_049694795.1 Mycobacteriales bacterium | reverse complement strand
TCCCAGCGCTTGCGCCAGCGCTCCTCGAGGCGCTCCTTGGCGGACCCGTGCGGCTTCTTCTGCTTCCCCTCGCGCCTGCTGCGGCTCGGGGCCGTGGTCGTGGTGGGGCCGGAGCCGTTCAGGCGGTTCCAGGCCGACAGCGCCATCATAAGCGCCACCAGCATGACGACGAAGCCGGCGATACCGACCGCGAAGTTGGTGATGACGCCGCTGAGCAGGAGGACGAACCCCAGGGCGAAGACCGCGGCCGCGCGCCGCAGCCGGCGCTTCATGTGGGTGCGCAGGTCGGTGGAGCGCACCGTCGTCGCGAACTTGGGGTCCTCGGCGTAGAGGGCACGCTCGATCTGGTCGAGCAGACGCTGCTCGTGCTCAGAGAGCGGCACGGCGCTCCCTCCCAGACGTCGGTCGTGCGGAGCCCGGGGGCTCGGGTGCCGCGGTGGGCCCGGGGCACACACCGAGGATACGAGCCGGACGGCCAGTCGTCACGACGAGTCCTCAGATCGGGGGACGGGAGCGGTCACCTCCGGCGCCGGGCTCACCAGCGCAGCCGGCCGGACCGCACCGGCGCCGAACCTCCTGGCCGCCTGGTCGACCGCCTGCTCGGCCTCCCGCCAGCCGCTGTCGCGCTCGCCGAGCAGCAGCTGGCGCGGCTGGCCGGCCGCGTCGCCGACCTGCTCGACCCGCACCCCCACCAGCCGCAGCCGGGCCCGCTCGAGACCGAGCGCGTCGTAGAGACCGACCGCGGTCTCGTAGACCACCCGACCGACGTCGGTCGCCTCCTTGAGGGTGCGCGACCGGGTGATCGTCGTGAAGTCGGCGAACCGCACCTTGATGGACACCGTCCGGCCGACCTGCCCGGCCGCGCGCAGCCGGGCGGCGGTGCGCTCCGACAGCCGCAGCAGCTCCCGCCGCACCACCCGGGGGTCGTCGACGTCGACGGGGAAGGTCTCCTCCGCGCCGACGCTCTTGTCGGGCTCCGACGGCGTGACGACCCGGTCGTCACGCCCCCAGGACAAGGCGGACAGGTGCGCCCCGACCGCGGGGCCGAGCGCGCGCTGCAGCGTCGTGACCGGGGTGGCCGCGAGGTCCCCGACCGTGTGCAGGCCGAGCTTGCGCAGCACCTCCTCGGTCTTCTCCCCGACGCCCCAGAGGGCGGCCACCGGCAGCGGGTGCAGGAACGCCACCACCCCGCCCGCGGGGACCACGAGCAGCCCGTCGGGCTTGCAGTGCGCGCTCGCCAGCTTGGCGACGAACTTGGTGGTCGCCACCCCCACCGAGCAGGTGATGCCCTGCTCGTCCTGGACGTGCGCCCGCACCCACTCGCCCACCTGCCGCGGGCTGCCGAGCCGGCGCTCGGCCCCGCGCACGTCGAGGAAGGCCTCGTCGAGCGAGAGCGGCTCGACCAGCGGGGTGACGGAGCGGAACACCTCCATGACCCCGGCACTCGCCTCCGCGTAGGCGCTGTGGGTGGGGTTGATGACGACGGCCTGGGGGCAGAGGCGACGGGCACGGACCATCGGCATGGCGCTCGCGACGCCGTACGCGCGGGCCTCGTAGGTGGCCGACAGGACCACGCCGCGGGAGCCGCCGCCACCGACGATGACGGGCTTGCCCCGCAGCTCCGGCCGCTCCCGCAGCTCCACGCTGGCGAAGAAGGCGTCCATGTCGACGTGCAGCACGTGGCAGCCGGTGTCGTCGCCCGCGGGGCCCGGTGGCGGCCCGGCGGGTGCGACGCGCCCCCGGCTCACCGCCTACCCCTTGCGCGCGAGGACGTGCAGCTGGGTCGCGATGTCGCGGAACGGCTCCCGGTCGGACAAGGAGCGCTCCAGCGCGAGCAGCGCCGCGGCGGCGCCGGGCTCGGTGTCGAGGACGGCGCTGGGGACCAGGTCGGAGACGGTGCGCACCCCGTGCAGCTGCTCGACGGCCAGGCCGGCCTGCACGACCAGCTCGGTGATGCCGGCGGGGGTCCAGCGGCGCCGGGTGCCGTCCGCGGGACCCCAGCGGCCGGCGGGGTCGGTGAG
>JBAVRG010000410.1:0-10108 GCA_049694795.1 Mycobacteriales bacterium | reverse complement strand
CCCCCACGGTCCCGGCGCCTGGCGCGCCTCCGCCCTCCCCCGCTGACCCCAGGAGCCCCACCAGTGCGCAAGGTCCTCATCGCCAACCGCGGCGAGATCGCCGTCCGTGTCGCTCGCGCGTGCAAGGACGCCGGTCTGCAGTCGGTGGCCGTCTACGCCGAGCCCGACCTCGACGCGCTGCACGTGCGCGTCGCCGACGAGGCCTACGCCCTGGGCGGCAGCACGCCGGGTGACTCCTACCTGCGGATCGACAAGGTCATTGCGGCCCTGAAGGAGTCCGGGGCCGACGCGGTGCACCCGGGCTACGGCTTCCTGTCCGAGAACGCCGAGTTCGCCCAGGCCGTCATCGACGCGGGCGCGACCTGGATCGGCCCCTCGCCGGAGGCCATCGCGGCGCTCGGCGACAAGACCACCGCGCGGCACATCGCGCTGAAGATCGGCGCCCCCCTGGTGCCCGGCACCGCCGACCCCGTCAAGGGCGTCGACGAGGTGCTCGAGTTCGTCGAGGAGCACGGGCTGCCGGTCGCCATCAAGGCGGCGTTCGGCGGCGGCGGCCGCGGGCTGAAGATCGCCCGCACCAAGGAGGAGGTGCCCGAGCTCTACGAGTCGGCCGTCCGCGAGGCGGTGGCCGCCTTCGGCCGCGGCGAGTGCTTCGTCGAGCGCTACCTCGACAAGCCCCGGCACGTCGAGACGCAGGTGCTCGCGGACACCCACGGCAACGTGGTGGTGGTGAGCACCCGCGACTGCTCGCTGCAGCGGCGCTACCAGAAGGTCGTCGAGGAGGCGCCCGCGCCGTTCCTCACCCAGGAGCAGATCGACCAGCTCTACAAGGCCTCCAAGGACATCATCCGCGAGGCGAAGTACGTCGGCGCCGGCACCTGCGAGTTCCTCGTCGGGGCCGACGGGCTCATCTCCTTCCTCGAGGTCAACACCCGCCTGCAGGTCGAGCACCCGGTGACCGAGGAGGTCACCGGCGTCGACCTGGTGCGCGAGCAGTTCCGCATCGCCCAGGGCGAGGCGCTGACCATCACCGACCCCGAGCCGCGCGGGCACTCCTTCGAGTTCCGCATCAACGGCGAGGACCCGGGCCGCGGCTTCCTGCCCGCCCCCGGCACCGTCACGACGTTCGTCCCGCCGCTCGGCCCGGGCGTGCGCGTCGACACCGGCATCGAGTCGGGCTCGGTCATCGGCGGCGCCTTCGACTCGCTGCTGGCCAAGCTCATCGTCACCGGCGCGACGCGTGAGCAGGCGCTGCAGCGGGCCGCCCGCGCGCTCGACGAGCTCAAGGTCGACGGCATGGCCACCCTCATCCCGTTCCACCAGAAGGTCGTCCGCGACCCGGCGTTCACCTCCGAGCCCTTCACGGTCCACAACCGCTGGATCGAGACCGAGTTCGACAACGACATCCCCCCGTACGGCGGCGCAGCCGGTGCCGAGGAGGCCCCCGAGCCGCGCGAGACCGTGGTGGTCGAGGTGGGCGGCAAGCGCCTCGAGGTCACCCTCCCCCCGGGTCTCGGGGCATCCACCGCCGCCCCCGCGGCGAAGAAGGGCCCGGCCAAGCGCAAGGCCGGCGCCAAGGCCGGCGCGCAGGTCTCCGGCGACGCCCTGACCTCGCCCATGCAGGGCACCATCGTCAAGGTGGCCGTCGAGGACGGCGCGACCGTCGCGGCCGGTGACCTGATCGTCGTGCTCGAGGCGATGAAGATGGAGAACCCCGTGCAGGCGCACAAGGCCGGCACCGTGACCGGTCTCGCCAGCGCCGTGGGCGAGGTCGTGCCCGCCGGCAGCGTCATCTGCGAGATCAAGGACTGACCGGAGGGCCTTGCGTCCGCTCGGGTGCGCGACATGCCCCGTGATCAACGGAACCGGAAGGGGTGAACGGCCGGCGCCGCACACCCCTTCCGGTTCCGTTGATCAACGCGGAGAGAGTGCGCGGCAGAGTGGCTCAGGTCTCGTGGAGCATGAGCTGGCGGGCAGCCTCGGTGAGCGAGCCCGACAGCGAGGGGTAGATCGCGAACGTGTGCGCAATCTGGTCGACGGTGAGGCCGTTCTGGACGGCGAGCGACACGGGCAGGATCAGCTCCGAGGCACGCGGCGCGACCACGACCCCGCCGAGCACCTGCCCGGAGCCGGGCCGGCTGAAGAGCTTCACGAAGCCGTCGGTGAGGCCCTGCATCTTGGCACGGGCGTTGGTCGCAAGCGGCAGGCGGACGCACTGCGCCACCACCAGGCCTGCGTCCACCTGCGACTGGGAGACCCCGACCGAGGCCACCTCGGGGTCGGTGAAGACGTTCGCCGCGACGGTGGACAAGCGCAGCGGCGCGACCGCCTCGCCGAGGGCGTGCCACATGGCGATCCGCCCCTGCATGGCGGCCACCGACGCGAGCATCAGCACGCCGGTCACGTCACCCGCGGCGTAGACGCCGTCCGCGGTCGTGCGGGAGACGCGGTCGACCTTGACGAAGCCACCGGGATCGACCTCGACCCCCGCCTCCTCGAGACCGAGGCCGGCGGTGTTGGGCACGGAGCCGACCGTCATCAGGCAGTGCGACGCCGCGACGGACGAGCCGTCGACGAGCCGCACGATCACGCCGTCGTCGGTGCGCTCGACCCCGGCCGCACGGCCCCGCAGGACCCGCATGCCGCGGCGCACGAAGACCTGCTGCAGCTGGTCGGCGGCGTCCGGGTCCTCGGAGGGGAGCACCCGCTCGCGGGACGACACGAGGGTGACCTGGCAGCCCATCGCGAGGTAGGCGCTGGCGAACTCCGCACCGGTGACTCCCGACCCGACCACCACGAGGTGCTCGGGCAGCGCGGGCAGGTCGTACAGCTGCCGCCAGTCGAGGATCCGCTCGCCGTCGGGCTCGGCACCTGCCAGCACGCGCGGGTGCGCACCGGTGGCCAGGAGCACCACGTCGGCGGCCACGATCTCGCCGTCGACCTGGACCTTGCGGCCCGGCAGCAGCCGGGCGCTGCCGTGCAGGATCGACACGCCCTCGCGCACCAGCCGGGTCGAGATGTCCTGCGACTGCGCGAGCGCGAGCGCCTTCACCCGGGCGTGCACCTCGGCGACCTGGGTCGTCACGGAGCCGTCGGCGTGCACCCCGACCAGGTCGGCGTGCGAGAGCTGCGTCATGGCCTCGCTGGTGGCGATCAGCGTCTTGCTCGGCACGCAGTCGGCGAGCACGCACATGCCTCCGACACCGTCGCGGTCGACGAGCGTCACCTCTGCTCCGAGCTCGACGGCGACGAGCGCCGCCTCGTAGCCGGCAGGGCCTCCTCCGATGATGGCGATGCGTGTCACCCGTCCATTGTCGCTGATCGATAGGCTGGGCCCATGGCGCTCTACGCCGCGTACGGCAGCAACCTGGACCCGGCGCAGATGCAGCAGCGCTGCCCGCACTCCCCCGTGGCCGGCACCGGCTGGCTGGAGGGCTGGCGGCTCACCTTCGGCGGCGAGGACCTCGGCTGGGAGGGCTCGCTCGCCACCATCGTCGAGTCACCCGGCGAGCACGTCTTCGTCAGCCTGTACGACGTCACCCGCGAGGACGAGCGGACCCTCGACGGCTGGGAGGGTGCCGACAGCGGGCTCTACCGGAAGGTGCGGGTGCGCGTGGCGACCCTCGACGGCGACAAGCTCGCCTGGGTCTACCTGCTCGACGGCTTCGAGGGCGGCCTCCCGGGAGCCCGCTACCTGGGGGTGCTGGCCGACGCCGCCGAGAAGGCCGGGGCCCCGGACGACTACGTCGCCGAGCTGCGCACCCGTCCCTGCAGGTCCGCCGGCGCCTGAAGCCCCACCCGTGGGGTCGTCTCCGACACGACCACCGCTACGGCGACCACGGTCACCAGGCCGCCGAGCACGCTCGTGCTCGTGAGCTGCTCGCCCGCCACGACCGCCCCGAGCACCACGGCCACGACCGGGTTGACGTAGGCGTAGGTCGCGACCTGGCTCACCGGGGCCGTGCCCAGCAGCCAGGAGTAGGCGGTGAACGCCACCACCGAGCCGAAGACCACGAGGTAGGCCAGCGCGAGGACCGCTGAGGCCTTCACCCCGGAGGAGGGCACGCTCTCACCGCGCGCGAGCCCGGCGAGGGCGAGACCGACCGCACCACCGGCCATCTCGGCGACCGTCGCGACGAGCGGGTCGGCCGGCAGCGCGATCCGCGACGCCGCGAACGACCCCGTCGACCACAGCCCGCTCGAGACCAGGACGATCGCCGCCGCGGCGATCGGCACCCCGGTCGGCCGCGACCCCGGGAGCAGCAGCACCCCCAGTCCCGCGAAGCCAATGGCGACCCCCACGAGGGTGCGGGCGCTCGGCCGGTCACGCGCCAGCAGCCGCAGCAGCACGACGTACAGCGGCACCGCCGCGACGAGCAGCGCCGCCAGCCCGGAGGGCAGCCCGCGGTCCTCCGCGAGCACCACGCCCCCGTTGCCCCCGAGGAGCAGCAGCAGCCCCACGCCGGCGCCCCCCGCCCACTGCCGCCGTGACGCCCGGAACGGCGCGCGTCCCCGCCGTACCAGGACGAAGGAGGCCAGGAGCGCTGCAGCGAGCGTGAAGCGGAAGGCGGCCGTGAGCAGCGGCGGGAGGCCGTCGACGACGTAGCGGATCGCCAGGTAGGTCGAGCCCCAGACGACGTAGACCACGCCCAGCGCGGTCCAGGTCTTCCAGGGTGCGGGGGCCATGCGAGCACCCTCTCATCGCGCGCCAGTGCTTTGATGCGGGCGTGACGGACTTGGCAGGCAAAGCATGCATCGTGACCGGGGCAAGCGCAGGCATCGGTACGGCGACAGCACTCGGGCTGGCAGAGCGGGGCGCCGATCTCGCCCTCGTGGGACGCGACGGCGCCCGACTGGAGGACGTCGCGGGCCGGTGCCGGGACGCCGGTGCGGGATCCGTGCGCACCTACAAGGCGGACTTCGCGGTGCTCGACGAGGTGCGCGGGCTCGCCGCCGGGCTGCTCGAGGACTGGCCGCGCATCGACGTGCTCGTCAACAACGCGGGCCTGGCCCTGCAGCGCAGGGAGGAGACCGTCGACGGCTACGAGAAGGTCTTCGCGGTCAACCACCTGGCGCCGTACCTGCTGACTCGGCTGCTGCTCGACCGCCTGGTCGCCTCCGCTCCCGCACGCGTCGTCACGGTCGCCAGCGACGCGCACGGCTTCGGTCCGCTGGACACCGGCGACTACATGAGCACCCGCTCCTTCAAGCCGCTCAAGGTCTACGGGCGCAGCAAGCTGGCCAACATCCTGTTCACCTCGGAGCTGGCCCGACAGCTCGAGGGCACCGGCGTGACGGCCAACTGCCTGCACCCGGGCTTCGTCTCGACCTCCATCGGTCGGGACAACAAGGTCGGGTCGCTGTTCCTCAAGGTGGCGCGGCCGTTCATCAAGTCGCCCGCGGACGGGGCGAGCACCTCCTTGCTGCTCGCGACCTCCGACGTCGGCGTGAGTGGTGAGTACTTCGTCGACGGCAAGGTGCACCCCACCAAGAACGGCGCGCAGGACCCGGCTCTCGCGGCCCGGCTGTGGGAGGACAGCGCTGGCCTCGTCGGGCTGGGCTGAACCCAGTCAGCAAGGCGGATGCCGTGCAACACCGCCGCCCTGAGCGCCGGCCTGTACGCTCCCGCACCCGACGTCGAAGATCGTCGTGGAAGGGGTGGCAGGTGGGCGCACAGGTCCCGCACGCGGGCGTCGAGCCGGGCGACGGCCTGGTGGGGCGGTTCGGAACCACCCTCGCGGTGGTGGCCCCCGGCGACGAGCCGTTCACGGAGGCCCTGCTGGCCGTCCTGGGCGCAGGCGAGAGCGACCCTGACGCACTCGCGTGGCAGCTCGCGAAGCTCCTCGTCAACCACGCGGCTACGGCCCCTGCGTTCGGGGTGGTCGTACGGCGTGCCCAGGGCTACCAGCTGCTGCTGCGCGGACCCGTCCGGGCGCAGATCACCGGCTCCGACGGCGACCTCGAGCTCTCCGGCAGCGCCTCGGCGACCTGGCTGGACCGGCTCGTGCCCGATCCCGTCCGCCGCCTCGCGGTGACCCTGACCGCTGCCGGACCGGTCCGGCCCGATCCGCGGTCGAACCTGCAGGCCGGTCTGGTCCCGGGGTGCGCCGTGGTACTGACGGCGATGCCGATGACCGAGGCTGCGGGTGAGCCCACGGCCGAGGCGCCGCGAGCCCTCGAGGACGCCGCACCTGCCGCCCCGCTGCCCGCGCGCGAGACCGGTCCGGCGCGCGTCACCCCGGCTGTGAGCCCTCGGTCGACGCTCGACCTCGCCCAGCCTGCAGGTGCAGCCTCACCTGCAGAGACGACGGCGGTCCAGCTCGGTTCCGTCGGTGTGCTGGTGGCGGACGACGGCACCCGCACCCCGCTCGACCGGTCCTACGTGCTCGGCCGGGAGCCGCAGCAGGACAGCTCGGTGCAGAGCGGTGCCGCCTCCCCCATCGTCGTGCGGGACCCCGACAACCTGGTCTCCAGGGTCCAGGTGCACGTCTCGGTCGACGCCCAGGGCGTCGTGACGCTGCGGGACGACGGCTCGGCCAACGGCACCTTCGTCGCCGCGCCCGGCGCCACGGAATGGGTGCGGGTCGGCGACAGCGACACAGTGCTGCCTCCTGGCTGGAGCATGCGGCTCGGCCGTCGGGTCTTCACGCACGTCACGGGGCCGCTGTAGCCGCCTGCCTGCCGGCCTGCTTGAGCACCTGCCAGTTGCCGGCGCGCAGCTCGGGCAGCAGCGAGGGCTCGAGCAGCAGCCGCTTCTTCACGGCGGTCGTGGCCGCAGCGAGGTCCTCGGGGTGGTGACCGAGCACGAGGGCACCGACCAGCACGCCGCGTGACACGACAAGACGCCGGTACGACGGCGCGGTCGCGTCCTCGAGGACGATCACCTCGTCGCCCGGTTCGGGCTCGACCCGCCCGATCGACGACAGCTCCAGGCCGACGCCCTTCAAGATGGTGGCGGGGATCTCAGCGGTCAGCCTCGTGTCGCCACCCAGGGCGTTGACGGCCGCCACCTCCCCTTGCTTGGCAGCGATGGGCCAGAGCCCGAGCACCAGCCCGTCGTGCTCCGCGACGTCACCGGCCGCGAAGACGCGAGCGGCGCTGGTCTGCATGCGGTCGTCCACCACGACCCCGCGGTTGACCACGATGCCTGCCTGCTCGGCAAGTGCGGCGTTGGCCCGGATGCCGACGCACGCGAGGAAGACCTCACACGGCAGTGAGCGCCCGTCCTTCAGCGCCAGGATCTCGAGGCGGTCCGTGCCGGTGAGCGACTGCGCCTCCGCGCCGTACAGGACCCGGATGCCGAGCCGGTCGAAGTGCGCCTGGACCAGCTCGCTGCAGCGAGCGTCGATCTGACGGGAGAGCAGCCGCTTCCCGCGCTCCAGCACCGTCACCTGCAACCCGAGCTCGTGCAGCGCGTAGGCCGCCTCCAGGCCGAGCAGGCCGCCGCCGGCGACGACAGCCTCCCGGCTGCCGTGCTGCTGGGCGTAGCTGCGGATCAGCATCGCGTCCTCTGCCGACCGCAGCACGAAGCTGCCGGGAGCGCCGAAGCCCTCCACAGGCGGCACGACGCTGCTGCTGCCGGTCGCCAGGATCAGCCGGTCGAAGACCAGGACGTCGCCGGTCCCGAGCACCACCCGCGAGCCCTCGAGGTCGATCCGGGTGGCGATCGTGTTCAGCCAGGCGGTGACACCGTGCTCGGCGTACCACTGCTCGCCGAGCAGGTACAGGCCCGTCATGGCCGACCGCCCGTAGACCAGCCGGGAGATGCCCATCCGGTTGTAGAGCTGGTGCGACTCCTGACCGACGAGGTGCACCTCGCAGTCCGGGTGGCCACGACGGATGAAGTCGGCGGCGGTGACTCCGGCGATCCCGTTCCCGAGCACGACCACGCTGGTGATCGAGCGGTCGAAGTGCGCCGGGCGCGCCCCCGCGTCCGGTCCCTGCCCGGCCTCGGGGGTGAGGCTCATGGCGACCGAACCGGACTGCAGCCGGGCGCAGCAGGCCATGCGCGTGTTGGAGGCGAGCCCCAGCCGCCGCAGGGTGGTGAGCTCCTCCTCCTCGGGCCCGGACAGGCAGTCCATGCCCTCCAGGACGGCAACGGGGTCGGCGCCGCACACGCCCATCCGGCAGCCCGCCTCGATCTGCTGACCGTCCTTCTCCGCGACCTCCAGCAGGCTCATGCCCACCTCTGCAGGGACGGCCTTGCCCTCGGGGAGGATGCGCACCTCGACCCCGTCGGGCGCCGCCTGCTGCTGGAGCGCCTTGGCCGCCTTGGGGGTGATCTGGATCAGGTCGGCGGAGGCCGCTCCCGTCTCCTCGAGGAAGCGGCGCTCGACCCAGTAGGTCCGGGACAGCCAGACGACGGTCAGGGCGGCGACCGCGACCCGGACCGGCCAGCGGACCCAGGGGGCGTCGACCCCCGTGATGGTGCGCAGGGAGTCGGCGGCCACCACCCCGCCGTACCAGTAGAAGAGGTTGATGGCCGCGGACGCGTAGAGCGCCGTGACCATCCCGACAGTGACCGGGAGGAGCGCCTCCACGGCGAAGAAGGAGCCGACGCTGACCAGCAGGTACACGGCCAGCTGCCCGTACACGTGCGGCCGGGTCATCTCCGGGTGGCCCAGCAGGGTGAAGAACCCCAGCACGAAGCCGGGGAGGGCTCCGGCGAACAGCCGGCGCGGGGCGCTCCACTGGGCGTCCGGGTCGTGCACGTCAGCCTGGTAGGCGACCTGCGGCTTGAAGTCGTAGCAGTTCTTGGTGCAGGCGACGCACGGGGTGCAGTGGCTGTTCGGGACGACCGCGAGGGGCGTCTGGCCGTAGAGGCGCTGCAACGGCAGCAGCGGGCAGATGCTGCTGCACCACCCGCTCTTGCCCTTGAAGGTCGCGCCGGCGGTGAACGCGGTGAGGACCGTCAGCGAGAGCAGCACGCCGGTCGCGCCTGCGTTGGTGTTGAAGAGGGCCAGCCGCGCCGAGGCGATGCCGAAGAACAGGGCCATCGCCACGAGGTAGCCCCGCCGCTGGATCCAGCCCGGGGTGCTCAGCCCCCTGGTGAAGCCGAACAGGCGCGGCGTCTGGTTGGCCGCCGCCAGCGGGCAGATGTTGCGCCACAGCCCTGGCGCCACGAAGAACAGGAGCGGGAGCACCGGCACGATGACCTTGAAGAACGCGAAGAGCGCTCCTGCCGGTCGCACGAACATCGCGACGCACAGGGTCAGGTAGCCCAGCACGCTGACCACCCGCACGGCATGCCAGACGGGGCGGGGCACCCGCGTCGGCAGCTCCAGGTAGCTGCGGAAGACGGGCGAGTCGCCGATCGGGTCAGCACCGACCAGCAGCCGCCTCACGGCAGCGGACAGACGGCTGGGCGGGACCGTCGACGGGGGCGGCGGCGGTGGGGGCGGGGGGACGTCCAGGACCGCGGTGCCGGCCCGCATGGTCTGGCGAGGGATGACCGGCAGCGCAGCGCGCACGGCGAGGGGCCGGACCACGACGAGCTCGGTGCGGCCGAGCCTGATCACGTCGCCCGGTTCGAGGCTGGCCCGGCCCACCAGCGGCTCGCCGTTGACCAGCGTGCCGTTCCGGCTGCCCAGGTCGACCACGGACAGCCCCAGCGGGCTGGGGACCAGCTTGAGGTGGCGCCGGGACACGCCCTCGTCGGAGAGCAGCTCCCCGTCGCACTCGCGCCCCACCTCCAGCGCGCGGTCGACGGCCACGCGCCGCACCGGTCGACCCGGTTCGCGGACCTCGATCAGGGGCGACTCGGTCATCGGCGCGTCCGCTCGGACACCTCGAGGCTCCGCAGCCGCTGGGCGACGAGCCGGCCCAGGTCCATGGCCAGCAGCAGGGCGAGGTCGGGGCGGCTCACCGCGAGCTGGGTGAACGCCTGGTGGCTCAGCTCGGCGACGGCGAGCGGCGAGAGGGCCCGCGCCAGCGTCGACTGCGGGCCGCCGTCCATGAACGACAGCTCACCGATGGCGCTGCCGGCACCGACCGTGGCGACCCGTCGCCACCGCCCGCGTGCCGCCGGGACCAGGACCTCCAGCTCCCCCTCGACCACCAGGTACAGCGAGCGCTCCTCCGCACCCGGGGAGAACAGCGTCTCCCCGAC
>JBAVRG010000409.1:0-2022 GCA_049694795.1 Mycobacteriales bacterium | reverse complement strand
CGAACAGCGGCACCAGCAGCAGCCGGAAGACCGTGAGGGCGTTGGCGATGTTCCAGACGCTCGCGGTCGGCGAGGCCGGGACCGCCATCGGCTCCAGCTCGGGGTGCTCCGGCAGCAGCGGGTCCACAGTGCTCATCGGCTGCTCATCGGCTGCTCATCGGCTCAGGCCGTCGCGCCGGCCGGCAGCCGCTCGGCCACCAGGTCCACGCCCTCGCTGCCCGTCACGACGGCCCGGACCAGGTCCCCCACGCGCAGCCCGGCGCCGTACAGGGTGGTGCTGCCGTCGACCTCGGGGGCCTGGTGCGCGGCACGTCCCTCCGCGACCTCGCCGTCGACCGACTCCACGAGCACCTCGACGACCTCACCGAGCCGCTCCTCGGCGCGCTGGGCGGTGAGCTCCTCGGCGAGCGCGGTGAGCCGGGCGACCCGCGCGTCGACGACGTCCTGAGGCAGGTGACCGGGCAGGTCGGCGGCCTCCGTGCCGTCCTCGTCGGAGTAGCCGAACACCCCGATCGCGTCGAGGCGGGCGGCCACCAGGAACCGCTCGAGCTCCTCGACGTCGGCCTCGGTCTCACCCGGGAAGCCGACGATCACGTTGCTGCGCACCCCCGCTGCCGGTACGGCGTCCCGGACCTGCTCGAGCAGCGCGAGGAAGCTGTCGGTGCCCCCGAAGCGCCGCATCCGGCGCAGCACCGTCGGCGAGCTGTGCTGGAAGGACATATCGAAGTAGGGCACGACGCCGGGCGTGGAGGTGAGGACCTGCACGAGCGAGGGCCGCATCTCGGCGGGCTGCAGGTAGGACAGCCGCACCCGCGGGACGACGGTGGCCAGCTCCGGCAGCAGCGCCTCGAGCAGCTTCAGGTCACCGAGGTCCTTGCCGTAGGACGTGGAGTTCTCGCTGACCAGCACGAGCTCCTTGACGCCGTGGTCGGCGAGCCAGCGGGCCTCGGCGACGACGTCGGAGGGGCGACGGCTGACGAAGGCCCCACGAAAGCTCGGGATCGCGCAGAACGCGCAGCGCCGGTCGCAGCCGGAGGCCAGCTTGAGCGGCGCGACCGGTGCGTCGTCGAGGCGCTTGCGCAGCACCGTGGGGCCGCCCGCGTGGCCCGGGATGCCGACGTCGGCCGCGGCCGGCTGCTGACGCTCGACCGGCGAGATCGGCAGCAGGGTGCGGCGGTCGCCCGGGGTGTGGCTCGGCAGGTGCGCCCCGTCGAGCACGGCCTGCAGGTGGCTCGACAGGTCGGCGTAGGAGTCGAAGCCCAGCACCGCGTCGGCCTCCGGCAGCTGCTCGGCGAGCTCCTTGCCGTAGCGCTCGGCGAGGCACCCGACGGCCACCACCTTCGCGCCCGTGTCGGCGGCGGCGAGCAGGGTGTCGATGCTGTCCTTCTTGGCCGACTCGACGAACCCGCACGTGTTGACGACCACCACGTCCGCACCGTCGTCGGTCAGCTCCCAGCCGGCGGCGTCGAGCCGCCCCGCGAGCTCCTCGGAGTCGACCTCGTTGCGCGCGCAGCCCAGCGTGACGAGGGACAGGCGACGGGACACCGGATCAGTCTAGGTCCGGGCGCGTCAGAGCGACTTGAGACCGGCGGCGGTGCACTCGAAGCGCTTGACGGCACCGGAGGCGCCCGCAGGGCCGCTGTCGCGACCACCGCAGTTGAGGCTCACCGCGACGGCGTTGCCGACCACGACCCGCAGCCGCGTCGGGTCGGTGAAGTCCTTGAACTCGCCGTCGCGCAGCACCCCCTCGAACAGGGTGGTGCTCGCGTTGCGGATGCTCACCCACGACGCGCCGCCGATGACCCGCAGCCGCAGCTGGGCGCCGGTGACGGGCGGCTTGGAGGCCACCAGCCCGGGCTCGGGCGTGCGCGCGGCAGGCTGGGTCGGGGCCGTCGTGGCGCTCGGCGCGTTGCCGGCGAGGTCGTTCGGCTGCGGCGAGGAGCCGCCGGAGTTGAGGTAGCCGATCACGGTGATCGCGACGAGCACGGCTGCGGCGGCCGCCAGGGCCACCCCCCAGCGCGG
>JBAVRG010000408.1:0-2603 GCA_049694795.1 Mycobacteriales bacterium | reverse complement strand
CTCGCCTCCGACGTACTGGATGGGCTTGCTGATCTGCGGCAGCAGCTTCTCCAGGCGGGGGAACAGGCTCTCGACAGGCATGCCTCCAGGCTACGGGCCGCTGCGGCCGGATGCCGCCTGACGTGTCCCCAGCAAGCTGCCGCCGGCCGTCCACAGATGTGCGCCCGCGGCGGCACGCACGGGCAGGGTGGCCCAGCCTGCGTTCGGTGACAGACCTCAGCGCCCTGGGCGAGGGCACCGGCGGGCTGTGGACGCGCGCGCAGGCCCTCGCCCTCGTGTCGTCGGACCGGATCTCCTCCTTCCTGCACGACGGCTCCTGGCAGAGCCCCTTCCGGGGTGTCTACGGAGACGGCGGCTGTCAGCTGGCTGCAGTGCAGTGGGGCTTCGCGGCCGTCCTGGCGAGCGGCGGTGCCGAGCAGCCGAAGCGGCTCGCGCGCACGCAGGACGTCTGCGAGCTGAGAGCCGTCGCCTGCGCGCGGACCGCGGCCCGGGCCTTCGGCATCCCGCTCATCGACGACGACGACCCGGCCACGGGCGCGCTGGACAGGCACGCGCACGACGTCGCCACCTGGCAGCACCTGCGCACCGTCAGGAGCAGGAGCGGTCTGGACACGCTGCACCGGCACCAGCTGGCGCCCGACAGGTCGGAGCTCGTCCGGCACGTCAGCGGGCTGTGGCTGACGAGCCCACCCCGCACGCTGCTCGACCTCGCCGCGCTGGTGCAGCCCGACGCCCTCGTCTGTGCCTTCGACCACTGCCTGAACCGCGGGCTGGTGCGGCGCGAGGAGCTCCTGGCCCAGGCCGAGCACCGGCGGCGCCTGCCGTGGACGCGGTCGTTCGTCCAGGCCGTCGGGGTCGCGGACGGCGGCGCGCAGTCGCCGGCCGAGACCCTCGCTCGCCTGGCCCTGAAGCCGCACCTGCCCGGGCTGCGTTGCCAGGTCGAGCTGTACGACGACGCGGCCCGGCTCGTCGCGCGCTTCGACCTCGGGGACGAGGAGCTGCGACTGGCGGTCGAGTCGGACGGCAAGCGCGGGCACGCGGGCAGCGTGATGGTGGCCAAGGACCGGCGCCGGGACCGCCGCACCGAGGTCTACGGCTGGCGCACGGAGCGGGTGACCTGGTTCGAGCTGCGCCGCGACCGGGACGCCTTCGTACGGCGGGTGCTGGCCGTGGCGGAACGCAGGCGCGGCCGCCGGTGATCGCTCGACGGGCGCGCGGGCGTGTCGCCGAGCGATCACCGGGAGCCCGCGTGCTCAGGTGATCACTCGACGGGCGCGCGGGTGTGTCGCCGAGCGATCACCCGCCGCCCCGGCGGGGTGCAGGGGGGCGCGGCGGGCGCCGGCGGCCGGGCGCTGTCAGTCGTCAGGTCAGAGGTCGGCGCGCATGTGGACGTTCTGCAGCAGCCCGATGGCCATCAGGTTGGCGAACATCGCCGAGCCGCCGTAGCTGACGAACGGCAGCGGCAGACCGGTGACGGGCATGATCCCGAGCGTCATCCCGATGTTGACGAAGCTCTGGAACGCGAACCACGACACGACCCCGGCGGCCACCAGCCGCCCGAACGAGTCGGTCGCGAGCGCGGCGATCCGCAGCCCTCGCCAGAGCACCAGCCCCATGAGCAGGATGACTCCCCCCGCACCGACGAGGCCGAGCTCCTCGCCCGCGACGGTGAACACGAAGTCTGTCTGCTGCTCGGGGATGAACCGGCCCTGGGTCTGCGAGCCGTGGAACAGCCCCTTGCCCCACACGCCGCCGGAGCCGATCGCGACCCGTGCCTGCGTGGTGTTGTAGCCCACGCCGCGCGGATCAGTGGTGGGGTTGGCGACCACCCGGAAGCGGTTGAGCTGGTAGTCCTTCAGCACGTGCGGCGCGACTCCGCCACCGACGACGACGCCGGCGATGAGCAGCCCGGCGATCCACCGGGCGGGCGCGGCAGCCACCGACAGCACACCGAGGATCACGAAGATGAACACCATCGTCGTACCGAAGTCGGGCTGGAGCATGATCAGGCCCATGGGCAGCGCGCACAGCGCGAGCACCGCCACGACGTCGGAGTCGCGCGGCCCGCTCTCACCGTCGCGCTTCTCCCCGAGCAGCATGGCCATGCCGACGACGATCGCGAGCTTGGCGAACTCCGACGGCTGGATCTGGAAGCCGGCCGGCAGCACGATCCAGGAGTGGGCGCCGTTGATGGTCGAGCCCAGCGGCGACAGCACCGCGAGCAGGCCCAGGCAGGACGCGCCGTAGACGATCGGGGCGTAGGCGCGCAGCGCGCGGTAGTCGACCAGCGCGGCGGCCGTACCCAGCGCCAGCCCGATGACGGCGTTGATGACGTGCTTCTTCAGGAAGGCCTGGGGGTCCGCGCCGAGCGCGATCTCGTGCTCCCGGGTGGCCGACCAGACGAGCAGGCCGCCGACCGAGACCAGCGCCAGGACCGCCAGCATCAGCACCCAGTCGAGGCGGCGCAGCGGCGAGGTGCGGTCGAGCGCGCGCTCGCGCAGGGACAGCTCGCGCGGCCGCAACGGGACCGGCGAGACGCGCGGCGTGCTCCAGTCGGTCACGACCGACCCTTCCCGCTGCGCCGGGGCGGCTCGGCCCACGGC
>JBAVRG010000407.1:0-4080 GCA_049694795.1 Mycobacteriales bacterium | reverse complement strand
GGCCATGGACCAGGCCCGCGCCCGGCTGGTGGCCTACGCCGACCACGCCCGCGCCATCGCCGGCACCCTGCCCGAAGGCGCCGCCCGCGACGCCCTCGTCGCCCTGACCGACTTCGTGCTCGCGCGGACGGGGTGACCGCGCCCGTCCCGACCGAGGTGGTCCTCGACTGGGGACCGAGGTTGCGGCTGTCGCTGTTCGACCTCGGGCTCGCCTGCTGCGCCGTGGAGTTCGTCGCCGCCTCCCTCAGCGAGGACGCCCTGCGCGCCCTCGGGGCCTGCACCGCGCCGCTGGAGGAGGCGAACGTCCTCGTCGTCAGCGGCACCCTGACCGACGTCACAGCCCCCGCCGTCCTGGACCTCTACGACCGGCTGCCCGACCCCAAGCACGTCATCTCCTTCGGGGCGTGCGCCAACTGCGGCGGTCCGTACTGGGACAGCTACAGCGTCACCAAGGGCGTCGACCAGCTGCTGCCGGTCGACGTCTACGTACCCGGCTGCCCGCCGCGCCCCGAAGCCCTGCTGCACGCACTGCTGCAGCTGCAACCCGCGGCCGGGGGCGCCCGGGACCCGCAGGCGCCGGTCGTCAGGCCTCCCTCGTGATCCCCACCCAGACCTCGTACGGCGTCCAGCACGCCGACGTGGCCCGCGACCAGTGGCCGCTGCTGGCCCGGCAGGCCCGCGACGAGGGCTTCGCGTTCTTCGACCTGCTGACCGCGGTCGACCTCGAGGCCGAGGGCTTCGAGGTCGTGCTGCGGCTCTGGGACCCGGAGCGCCGGCAAGGCCTGGTGCTGCGCACCAGGTGCCCGCGCGAGGACGCCCGGGTGCCGACCCTCACCGGGCTGTTCGCGGGCGCCGCCTGGCACGAGCGGGCCACCGCGGAGCTGTTCGGGATCGCCTTCGACGGCCACGCCACCGCGCACCTGCTGCTGCCCGAGGGCTTCCCCGGGCACCCCCTGCGCAAGGACTTCGTCCTCGCGGCCCGGGTGGCCAAGCCCTGGCCCGGTGCCAAGGAGCCGGGGGAGTCCGACAGCGACCTGACCACACCCAACCGCCGCCGGCCGCAGCCGCCGGGGGTGCCGAAGGGGTGGGGCGGGTGACGCCGTACGAGCAGGGGCTGGCGGTGCTTCGCGCCGCGCAGGGAGCGCTGCCCCCGCGGTCCCGAGGGGTCATCGCCCTGCTCGAGGAGAACTGCACCGTCTGCATGCTGTGCGCCCGGGAGTGCCCGGACTGGTGCATCGAGATCGACTCGCACAAGGAGACCGTCCCGCCCCGCACCGAGCGCGGCCGGCCACGCGTGCTGCACGTGCTCGACCGGTTCGCGATCGACTACGCGCTGTGCATGTGGTGCGGCATCTGCGTCGAGGTGTGCCCGTTCGACGCGCTGTTCTGGTCGCCCGACGTCGAGCACAGCACCACCGACGCCGCCGCCCTGGTGCACGAGCGGGAGCAGCTGCGCGAGTGGCTGGCCACGGTGCCGCCCCCGCCGGCCGTCGAGGGCTGACGGGAACGCCGGGCCCGGTGCGCGCGTTTCACGAGGTGCACGACCTACTTGGGAGGAAACCACGGTGCACAAGCACCACAACGGTCTGAGGACCGCCGTCCTGCTGGGCGGCCTGTCGGCGCTCGTCCTGCTCGTCGGTGGCATCTTCGGCGGCCGCGGCGGCCTGCTCATCGCGCTCGTCCTGGCCCTCGGCATGAACGCCGCGAGCTACTGGTTCAGCGACAAGATGGCGCTGCGCTCGATGCAGGCCCAGCCGATCCCCCGCGAGCAGGCCCCGGAGATCTACGCGATCGTCGAGGAGCTCACGACGCGGATGCAGATCCCGATGCCGCGCATCTACGTCAGCCCCACGGCGGCGCCCAACGCCTTCGCGACCGGGCGCAACCCCGAGCACGCCGCGGTGTGCTTCACCAGCGGCATCCTGGACATCCTCGACCAGCGCGAGCTGCGGGCCGTCCTGGGGCACGAGCTGGCGCACGTCGGCAACCGCGACATCCTCATCAGCTCCGTGGCCGGCGCGCTCGCCACGATCATCACCTACCTCGCGCAGATGGCCCAGTTCGCGGCGATCTTCGGCGGGGGGCGCAACGACAACGACAACGGGCCCAACGCCTTCCAGATGCTCGCCTTCGCCATCCTCGGCCCCGTGGCGGCCGGCATCATCCAGATGGCCATCAGCCGCAGCCGCGAGTACCAGGCGGACCAGAGCGGCGCCGAGATCACCGGTGACCCGCTCGGGCTGGCCAGCGCGCTGCGCAAGCTCGAGCGCGGCGTGGTCGCCCACCCGCTGGTCGAGGACCCCAAGCTGGCCCCCACCAGCTCCCTGATGATCGCCAACCCGTTCCGCGGCGAGGGCTTCGCCCGGATGTTCAGCACGCACCCGCCGATGGCGGAGCGCATCGCCCGCCTCGAGGCGATGGCAGGGGAGTACCGCTAGGCGCGTCGGGCCCGGTTGCAGGCGGGCAGACGAGACGGCCGACGCCTCCGCTCCCCCCGGAGGCGCCGGCCTTCGTCGTTCGGCTCAGCGGTAGTTGGTGAACTGCACCGCGAAGTCGAGGTCCTTGCCCTTGAGCAAGGCGATGACGGCCTGCAGGTCGTCCTTCTTCTTCGCCGTGACGCGCAGCTGGTCGCCCTGGATCTGAGGCTGCACGCCCTTGGGGCCCTCGTCCCGGATGATCTTGGCGACCTTCTTGGCGTTGTCCTGGCTGATGCCCTCGGAGACCTTCGCGGTGATCCGGTACTCCTTGCCGGACTGCGCCGGGTCGCCCGCATCGAGCGTCTTGAGGGAGATCTGGCGCTTGACCAGCTTCTCCTTGAAGACGTCGAGCAGTGCCTTGACGCGCTCCTCGCTCTCTGCCTTCAGCAGGATGCTCTCCCCGGACCAGGCGATCTCGGCGCCCGTCCCCTTGAAGTCGTAGCGCGTCGTCGCCTCCTTGGCGGTCTGGTTGAGAGCGTTGTCCACCTCCTGCCGGTCGACCTTGCTCACGATGTCGAACGACGGATCAGCCACGCTGCGCTCCTTGCTATCGTCTCCCCGCACCACCACGGCGGGTTGCCCGAGCGGTCAAAGGGAGCAGACTGTAAATCTGTCGGCACAGCCTACGAAGGTTCGAACCCTTCACCCGCCACCAGGCTCACGGCCCCGGCCCGCAGCAGCGGACCGGGGCCGTCGCCGTACGGGGGCTCGGGACAGGGCGTGCCTCCGGTCAGGTGAGGATCCGGCGGGGCGGCTGTCCGGCGGGGCTGCTGTGCCTAGAGTGGCCGGACGAACGCGCTCCTTGTCCTGAGCGCACCCGACCTCCCCCCGGATCACCCCCCGGGGGCCCTCTCAGGGGGTCTTGATGGCTGTGGGCGCTGCACCCGCCAAGCGCACGTCGGCGCCGCCCCGAGGCAAGCGCACCACGTCGGAGGAGGGACCCGACCTCGCTCCCGTGCTGGCGGCGCTCAACGCGCTCATCGCCGGTGACTTCGGGGTGCGGGTCGAGCCCACCTCCGGGGTGGTCGGGCAGATCGCGGAGCGGCTGAACGCGCTGGCCGCGCTGCAGGAGCGCCGGACCCGCGAGCTGGTCCGCGCCAGCCGGGTGATCGGCCGCGAGGGCCGCATGGCCGAGCGCCTCGACGAGGTCGGTGCGGACGGCGACTGGGGCACCGGGGCCGCGGCGGTCAACAGCCTGATCGACGACCTGGTCCGCCCCACCACGGAGGTGGCCCGCGTCATCGCCGCGGTGGCCGAGGGCGACCTGTCGCAGCAGATGGCGCTCGACATCGCGGGGCAGCCCGTCAAGGGCGAGTTCCTGCGCATCGGCACCACCGTCAACACGATGGTCGACCAGCTGTCGTCGTTCGCCGACGAGGTGACGCGCGTGGCGCGCGAGGTGGGCACCGAGGGCAAGCTCGGCGGCCAGGCCCAGGTGCGTGGGGTGTCGGGCGTGTGGCGTGACCTCACCGAGTCCGTCAACTCCATGGCCGGCAACCTCACCAGCCAGGTGCGCAACATCGCGCAGATCGTCACCGCTGTCGCCAAGGGCGACCTCACGCAGAAGATCACCGTCGACGCCGCCGGTGAGGTCGCAGCCCTG
>JBAVRG010000406.1:0-2218 GCA_049694795.1 Mycobacteriales bacterium | reverse complement strand
CGGGGGCGATGCCCCGGACGCCGGGCGTGCCGGCTGCCTGCGCCAGCGCCGCGGCGGAGCCGCGCACCACCGCCATGTGCAGCGCCGGCAGGGAGGCGACGAGGTGGATCCCCGGCAGCGGGGCCGGCCGGCCGTCGTACGAGACCACCGCCTGCAGCACCGGACCGCCGGGGACCGCGGCGAGAGCGCTCGCGCCGAGGAAGGCGGCGAGCGCGCTGCCGGCGGTGGCGCGGCGTGCGGCGGTTGGGCTCAAGGTGGCCTCCTGTTCGAGGGGTACGTCCTGCCTTCGGCACCGGAGTGGCCCGACTGCAGCATCGAGGGGTCTTGTCAGCCGAACGGCCTAATGCCCTGCGTTGCGCCAGTCGGAGCAACTTGCCGCTACAGCCAGGGCCCTGTCGCGCCGAAGGACTGTCATGAACGTCGGGGACGACCCCGCCGTAGGGATTGAGGCAGCAGGTGGAGGACGCGGTGGCAGCCGGTCTCGAGAGCGCCCTGGCAAGCGTCCCGGCCCAGGCAGTGGGCCAGGACAACCCCGGCTTCTCCGCCATGGTCGTGGACGACCACCCGCTCGTACGCGAGTCGATGGTCAACCGGCTCCGCATGATGGGGGCCCGCGAGGTCGTGGAGGCCGCCACCATCGGTGAGGCCCGCGCCCGCGCCAACGTCTCCGGTCCCCGTGAGCTGTGCGTGCTCGACCTCGGCCTGCCGGACGGCTCCGGTCTGGACCTGCTCGCCGACCTGCGCGCCGCCGGCTGGCAACGGCTGGTCGTGCTGTCCGCAGCCGACGACCCCTACAGCGTGCGCGCCGCCTTCGTCGCGGGTGCTCAGGGCTACCTGCTCAAGTCGGCCTCGCCCGTCGTGGTCGCCGACGGCGTGCGGCGGGTGCTGGACGGCGGCGTCTACGCCGACCCGTCCGTCGCGTCGCTGCTGGCCGCCGGCCTGCGCGGCGGCCCGGTCGAGACCGGTGTCTCGGAGCTGTCCGGCCGCGAGGTCGAGGTGCTCCGCCTGGTCGCCGACGGGCAGTCCAACAAGCAGATCGGTGACGAGCTCGGCCTGTCCGCGCTCACGGTCAAGTCGCACCTGGCCCGCATCGCCCGCAAGCTCGGCACCGGCGACCGCGCCGAGATGGTCGCGCTCGCCATGCGCGCCGGCGTCATCCGCTAGACCCCTCCGGCGAGCCGGAACGGCCGCTGCGACACGCCCGGACGTAGGCTGGGCCGGTGACGCAGACCCTGCCGGGTCCTGACGGGGAGGTGTCCGGCGAGCAGCCCGCGGTGACGCCGCTGCTCACGCCCCGCGAGGGCGTCCCGCCCGTCACCGCGTCCGCGGCCGAGCTCGCCGAGGTCGTCGCGCGCTTCGCCGCCGGCACCGGACCGGTCGCCGTGGACGCCGAGCGCGCGTCCGGCTACCGCTACTCCCAGCGCGCCTACCTGGTGCAGCTGCGGCGCGAGGGCGCCGGCAGCGCCCTCATCGACCCGATCGCCTGCCCCGACCTCTCGCTGCTCGGCAAGGTGCTGCAGGGCGCCGAGTGGGTGCTGCACGCCGCCAGTCAGGACATCCCCTGCCTCGCCGAGGTGGGCATGGTCGCGCCGGCCGTCTTCGACACCGAGCTCGCCGGCCGCCTCGCCGGCTTCGAGCGCGTCGGGCTCGGCGCGATGGTCGAGAACGTCCTGGGCTACCGGCTCGAGAAGGGTCACAGCGCCGCCGACTGGTCGACCCGCCCGCTGCCGCACGACTGGCTGGTATACGCCGCCCTCGACGTCGAGGTGCTGCTCGAGCTGCGGGACGCACTCGAGGAAGAGCTGGACCGGCAGGGCAAGCTCGACTGGGCACACGAGGAGTTCGAGGCGGTCCGCCTCGCCCCGGCGCCGCTCCCCCGCACCGACCCGTGGCGTCGTACCAGCGGCATCCACCGACTGCGCACCCGTCGTCAGCTCGCGGGCGTGCGCGCGATGTGGGAGGTCCGCGACCAGATGGCCCGGCGGCGCGACACCGCGCCCGGCCGGATCCTGCCGGATGCGGCCATCATCAGCGCGGTGAGCGCCTCCCCGGCCTCACCGGCGGAGCTGACCGCCCTGCCGGTCTTCGGCGGCCGCTCGACGCGCCGGCACGCCGACACCTGGTTCCGGGCCCTCCGCTCGGCCGCGGAGCTGCCGGAGGAGGAGCTCCCCCAGCCGGTGCCGGCGGGCGACGGGCCGCCCGCGCCCAACCGCTGGGC
>JBAVRG010000405.1:0-1528 GCA_049694795.1 Mycobacteriales bacterium | reverse complement strand
CCCCCGGTCCCCTCACCGGCGGCGGTGGCGCACTCAGCGGGGGTGGCGGCCGAGGTGGCGGCGGAGGTGGAGGCCCCACCCTGGGTGGTGGCGGCCCGACCCTCGGCGGGGGCGGCGCGACGGACACCTCGGGCGGCGGGCTGCCCTTCACCGGTGCCGGTGTCGGCCTGGCCGCCATGGTCGCGCTGGCCCTGATCGCCGTCGGTGCGGCGTTCGTCGCCGCGGACGGCAGGGACGCCGCAGCGAGCAGGAGCGGGGCGCTTGGTACCCGGCGAACGGGGTACGCCCGCGGTGGTACCCCACCAGAAGGAGGCGAGCCACATGCCCCGGACGACGTGGAGCGCCAAGCGTGAGCGGCAGTACGACCACATCAAGGCCGGCCTGCTCGAGCGCGGCGAGAAGGAAGGGACCGCGGAGGAGATCGCGGCCCGGACGGTGAACAAGGAGCGCGCCCGCGCCGGCGAGTCCCGCACGGCCAGCCGCAGCTCCACGGAGGACATCTCGAGCGGTCGCCGTGGGGGGCTGCGCAGTCACAAGGGGCCCGGTGGGCGGACGAAGGCGCAGCTCTACGCGGAGGCCCGGCGCAAGGGCGTCAAGGGCCGGTCGACCATGACCAAGGCCCAGCTCGAGAGAGCTGTCGACTGACCCTGGCAGCGCAGAGCGGCCGGCCCCCCTCAGGGGACCGGCCGCTTCCGTCGTACCGGGGCTAGTACTTGATGAGACCGCGGAAGTTCTTGCCATCGCGCATGTCCTGGTAGCCCTGGTTGATCTCGTCGAGGGTGTACTCGGTCGTGATCATCTCGTCGAGCTTGAGCTTGCCCGCCTTGTAGAGCGCCAGCAGCATCGGGATGTCGACGGCCGGGTTGGCGTTGCCGAAGATGCAGCCGACGAGCTCCTTGCGCTGCATGGCGAACTCGAACAGGTTCATCGTGACCTGGTCGTCCAGCATCGGTGCGACCGAGGTGACGACGGCGCGGCCGCACTTCTTGATGATCGACATCATCTGGCCCACGTGCTCGCCCTTGGCGGTGCCGACGCACAGGATCGCCTTGTCGGCCATGGCGCCGTTCGTCAGCTGCTGGACGAGCAGGAACGCCTCCTCCTGCGAGGCAGCAGTGTGGGTGGCGCCGAACTCGAGGATCTTCTCGCGCTTCCACTCGACCGGCTCGACCACGACGACCTGGCGGGCGCCGGCGAGCACCGCGCCCTGGACCGCCGCGGTGCCGATGCCGCCGACGCCGTAGACCACGACGGTCTCGCCCGGCTGCACGTCCGCGGCGTTGACGGCCGATCCCCAGCCGGTGGTGACGCCGCAGCCGACGAGCGCGGCCTTCTCCAGCGGGATGTCCTTGTCGATCTTCACGCACGACTCGACCGCCACCACGGTGTACGGCGAGAAGGTGCCCAGCGCGACCATCGTGCCCAGGTCCTTGCCGTCCTTGCTGTGGTGCCGGGCGGTCTGGTCGGTGAACTGCCGGCCGCCGAGCAGGAACGCGCCGAGGTCGCAGACCTGCGACTGCCCCTTGCG
>JBAVRG010000404.1:0-12084 GCA_049694795.1 Mycobacteriales bacterium | reverse complement strand
CGGGAGGGGATCGGGTGACGCGACGCTGGTGCGGGCGCCTGCTCGTGCTCGCCATCGCCTACTACGGCGGGGCGCGGCTCGGCTTGTCCCTCGCCATCTACCACAGCCAGGTCACGCCCTTCTGGCCTCCCACCGGCATCGCCGTGGTCGGGCTGCTGCTCTGGGGCAGGTCCCTGTGGCCCGCTGTCGCGATCGCGGCCTTCGCGGTGAACGCGCCACTGAGCCACGGGCTGGTGGCGCCGGGGCTCATCTCCGTCGGCAACGCGCTCGCCCCGGTGGTCGCCGTCACGCTGCTGCGCCGGCTGTCGTTCCGTCCCACCATGACGCAGCTGAGGGACGTGGGTGCGCTGGTCACCGCAGGCGGCCTCGCCATGCTGGTGAGCGCGACTGTCGGCACCGGCGCCTTGCTGCTGGACGGCCTGGCGGTCGGGCGTGCCGTCCCGGTGTGGCTCACCTGGTGGACCGGCGACGCGATGGGCGCGGTCATCATCTCGCCCTTCCTGCTCTGCCTCCACCAGCAGCGGCTCTCGCCCGCCCCGACGCTGCGCCGTGCCGTGGAGGCGACCGGGCTGCTCGCCCTCACGGCGGCGACCGCGACGCTGGGCTTCCAGTCCGCCATCGGGCTGCGCTTCCTGGTGTTCTCCGCTCTCGCGGTCGCCGCCGTCCGCTTCCAGGTGCGCGGAGCGGCGCCCGCGACCCTGATCGCGTCGCTCGCCGCGACGCGGGCCGCCGCGGAGGGCATCGGACCGTTCACGGGCATCGGCGAGACCCGCGCGATGCTGGCGCTCCAGCTGTTCAACGCCTGCTTGGTGCTCACCGCGTACCTGCTCGCAGGGCTGACCGCCGAGCGCGAGCGCGCGCACGACGCACTCGCCCGTCAAGGGGGCGAGCTGGAGCGCCTCGTGGCGGACCGCACCGAGGAGCTGCGCCGCGCGCTCGACCAGCTCGCGCAGGCGCAGCAGATCGCCCGGATGGGCTCGTTCGACTTCGACCTCGACACCGGCGAGGGCCAGTGGTCGGACGAGGTCTACCGCCTGCTGCAGCTGCCGCTGGACTCGCCGATCTCGCTGGACGCGTGCCTGGCCCGCTGCCACGCGGAGGAACGGACCCAGGCCCAGGAGCTGCTCGAGCGGCTCGTCGTCAGCGGCGAGCCCTTCACCCTGGACCACCGGATGCGACGCGCTGACGGCAGCTACCGCTGGCTGAGCTCGCACGCGCAGGCGGTCTACGGCGAGGACGGGACCATCACCGGGGTGCGCGGCACGGTGACGGACGTCGACGCGCGCAAGACGGCGGAGCGCCGCTTCCAGCAGCTCGTCGAGATGGCTCCCGACGCCATGGTCCTCGTGAACGGCGACGGAGTCATCACGCAGGTGAACCTGCAGACCGCGACGCTGTTCGGCTACTCCAAGGACGAGCTCGTCGGGCAGCACCTGGAGATGCTCATCCCCGAGCGCTACCGGGCGGTCCACCCGCACTACCGCAAGAACTTCGTCGCCCACCCGACGCTGCGCCCGATGGGCGCAGGCCTGGACCTGCACGCACGCCGCCGCGACGGCAGCGAGTTCCCGGTCGAGATCTCGCTGTCCCCGCTCGAGACCGACGAGGGGACGCTGATCTCGGCGGCGATCCGGGACGTCACCGACCGCAAGCAGCAGCAGGACGAGCTGGCGTACCGGGGTCTGCACGACGCTCTGACCGGCCTTCCGAACCGCGTGCTGCTGGGGGACCGGCTGGCACGGGCGGTCGCCGGCCTGCAGCGCAACCCCGGCCGCCTGACGACGGTGGTCTTCCTCGACCTGGACCGCTTCAAGTGGGTCAACGACAGCCTCGGGCACGACGCCGGCGACACCCTGCTGCGGACGGTCGCGGACCGGTTGTCGCACGCCGTCCGTCCCGGTGACACGGTGGCGAGGTTCGGCGGCGACGAGTTCGTGGTCCTCAGCGAGGGGCTCGGCAGCGGGAGCGAGGCCTTTGCGATGGCCGAGCGGCTGCGGGTCGCGGTGTCTGCTCCCGTCACCCTGCAGGAGGGTCACGTCGTCGTCCCGACCCTGAGCGTCGGGCTCACGACCACCGCCGACCCGAAGGCCGACCCGGCCGCCCTGCTGCGTGACGCCGATGCCGCGATGTACCGCGCCAAGGAGCAGGGCCGCGACCGTACGGCGTTCTTCGCGCCCGAGATCCACGCCGAGATCCGTTCCCGGCTGGCCACCGCCGGCGGCCTGCGGGACGCCATCGCGCAGGGCCAGCTGTGCGTGCACTACCAGCCGATCCTGAGCCTGGCCACGAACCTCCCCCTCGGGGTGGAGGCGCTGGTCCGCTGGCGGCACCCCGAACGCGGTCTGCTGGCTCCGGACGAGTTCGTCGGCCTGGCCGAGGAGACCGGCCAGGTGGGGGCGCTCGACCGGGCCGTCATCCTCACGGCGTGCCGCGAGTTCGGGCAGTTCCTCGCGGAGCACCCGGAGTCGTCCTCGCTCCGGCTCAACGTGAACATCTCGCTGCGACACCTGTCGAGCGCCCTTCTGCGCAGCACGCTGCTGCAGGGCCTGAGCGAGGGCGGCCTGCGTCCCGGTCAGCTCACCGTCGAGGTCACCGAGTCGGCCGACCTGTCAGGGGAGCAGTTCTCCGCGCTCCTCGCGATGGTCAAGGAGCTCGGGGTGAAGGTCGCCATCGACGACTTCGGCACCGGCTTCTCGGCGCTGTCGCGCCTGCACGGCCTGGGCGTCGACGCCATCAAGATCGACCGGAGCTTCGTCACCGACGTGCACACCAGCGACCACCTGCAGGCGCTGGTCGCGGCGATGACGCAGCTGGCGACGGCGCTGCAGGCCACGGTCGTCGCCGAGGGGGTCGAGACCGGGGCGCAGGCGAAGGCCCTGAGGGAGCTGGGCTGCGTCGCCGGCCAGGGCTACCTGTGGAGCAAGCCGGTTCCGATCGACGAGCTGGGCCGGTGGCTCGACGGTCCGGCTCCGGTGCCTGCGCAGCGCCCTCACCAGGCCGACCTGGGGCTGGCGCCGTTGCGCCCCTGAGGGCCTCAGACCAGGGACGAGCGCCCGTCGGTGCCGAACCACGACGCCGTCGTGCGGGTGCCCTCCGGGCGAGGGCCCAGCTCCTCGTAGAGCCGCTTGTAGCCGGTGTGCGCGATCAGCCAGTGCCCGCCGACCCGGACGTAGCGGTCCTCGTAGAGCGAGGCCCCGCGGATCACCATGTCGTGGTCGTCCAGGACGACCACGTCCTGCAGCGCCCAGCGCCCGGTGGCGTGGTCCCCTCCGACCTCGATCTCCGGGTGGGAGACGAGGTGGGAGGTGAGCATGCTCGGCGAGCCCATCGCGTCCGACAAGTAGTCCTGCACGGCCTGCCTGCCCGTGAGCGCGATGGCCCCGCCGCCGTACGTCACGGTGACGTCCTCGGTCATGAGGGCGCACATCGAGGCGAAGTCCTTGGTGTCCAGGAAGCGGCAGTAGGCGTACTTGAGCTGCTCGATGGCGTAGACGTCCTCGAAGGAGGTCACGTCGCGGCGTCCCGCATGCTCCGCGCGTCCTGTCCCGCGAGCGAGTCGATGCCGACCTCGGCGTTGTGCGCATGCGCGAGGTGGTGCAGGCCGAAGACGCTGTCCATGCCGTCGCGCAGGCCCATCTGGTCCTCGCACTGGTTGACGGCCTTCTTGGTCAGCGCGAGCCCGAACGCCGGCATCTCGGCGATCTTCTCGGCCATCGACATCACCTCGGCCTCCAGCGACTCGCGCGGGACGACCCGGTTGACCATGCCGAGCTCGCGGGCCCGCGCGGCGCCGACCCGCTCGCCCAGGAACAGGAACTCCTTCGCGAACCGCGGGCCCATCTGCCACGGGTGGGCGAAGTACTCCACGCCTGGGATCCCCATGCGCACCACCGGGTCGGCGAAGAACGCGTCGTCGGAGGCCACGACGAGGTCGCACGACCAGGCCAGCATCAGCCCGCCCGCGATGCAGGCGCCCTGGACCATCGCGATGGTGGGCTTGGGCAGCTCGCGCCAGCGCCGGCACATACCGACGTAGACCTCGGACTCACGGGCGTAGCGGGACGCGCCGCCCTGGTGGGTGGTGTGGTCCCACCACAGCGTGGCCTTGCGCTCGAAGGACTCGTCGATGTCGCGGCCCGGGGTGCCGATGTCGTGCCCCGCGCTGAAGTGCTTGCCCTCGCCGGCCAGTACGACGACCTTCACGTCGTCGTCGGCCGCCGCCCGGTAGTAGGCCTCGTCGAGCGCGTAGGTCATCTTGCTGTTCTGGGCGTTCCGGTACTCGGGCCGGTCCATGGTGACGACCGCCACCGGTCCACGGCGCTCGTACCGTACGGGCTGCTCCTCGCTCACGGGGCGGTCCTCTCGATCCGCAGGGCCGCGGCCACGCGGTCCCTGTGCTGGGACGCGGTGCCCCAGTCCTTGGCCAGTGCCCACGTCCGCTTCGCGAACAGGTGCAGGTCGTACTCCACGGTGTAGCCCATCGCGCCGTGCGCCTGCAGGCACACCCGCGACACCTGGTACGCCGCCTCGCTCGCCGCTGCCTTGGCGTGGCTCACGCGCACGTCGGCGTCGGGCTCGCCCTGGCTGAGCGCGTGGGCGGCGTGGAGCACGACCGGCCAGGCGAACTCGGTGCCCACGACCGCGTCGGCCAGCGGGTGCTTGAGCGCCTGGAACGACCCGATGGGCACCCCGAACTGCTTGCGCGTCCTGAGGTAGGCGACGGTGAGGTCGACCTGCCGCCGGGCCAGGCCGTGCAGGAACGCAGCCGTCCCGAGGGTGCCGCGCAGCTCCAGGAGCCGGCGCTGGTCGCCCGGGAGGGCCACGGGTGCGCCCAGGCCGCGGACGTCGCCCATCCGGCGTGAGCGGTCGACGGTCTCCACCGGGTCGACCTCGCAGGTCGCGAGGTCGAGGAGGCCGGGCCCCGAGGCGACGTCGAGCAGGTGCGTGCTGGTCCCGGCGTAGGCGACCGGCCCGAGGCTGCGCCTCAGCGCGATGCGCGCACTCCCGTCCAGCGGGAGGTCGAGCAGGGGCGCGCTGACGACGGTCTCGACGAGCGGCCCGGGGACGCCCGCGTAGCCGGCCTCCTCCATGGCCGCGGCGAACGACAGCTCGTCGAGCCCGAGCCCGCCGCGCTCCTCGGGCGCCAGCAGGCCGAGCAGCCCGAACGCGCCGAGCTCCTTCCAGAGGGGCTCGCACGGCGAGCCGTCCCAGGCGGCCCGGACCGTCGCGGGCGGGCAGGCGGCGGTGAGCAGCTCGCGCAGGCCGTCACGAAGGGCGAGGGCGTCGTCAGGCAGGCCGAAGTACACGCATCACTTCCGGGGGAGGCCGAGCAGGCGCTCGGCGACGATGTTCTTCTGCACCTCGTTGGTGCCGGCGTAGATGGGGCCCGAGAGCGAGAACTGGAAGCCCTTGCTCCAGGGGCCCTCGAGCTCGGCCTCCTCGGCGAGAAGGTCGTTCGCGACCTCGTGCAGGCGGATGTCGAGCTCGCTCCAGAAGAGCTTGTTCAGCGACGACTCCCCGACGCGGCCGCGGCCGGCGCGCTCGTCGCTGACCTGCCGGAGCGTGAAGAGCCGGTAGGCCTCGGCGTCCATCCAGGCCTGCGCCAGTGCTTCCCGCTGCCGGTCGTCGACCGGGCGGGTGCGGGCGAGCTCGAGCAGCCGGGTCACCGTCGCGGTGTAGCGCCCGGGGGAGCGCAGGGTGAGCCCGCGCTCGGAGCCGGTGGTGGCCATGGCGACCGACCAGCCCTTCCCGACCCCGCCGAGCACGGCGCTGTCGGGGACGAAGGCGTCGTCGAAGAACACCTCGGCGAACCCCTCGTCGCCGTCGAGGCGGGCGAACCCGCGGACGGTCACCCCCGGGGTGTCGAGGGGGACGAGGAAGTAGGTGAGCCCGTGGTGCCGCTCGGACTCGGGGTCGGAGCGGAACAGCCCGAACAGGTGGGTGCAGAAGGCGCCGCGGGTGGTCCACGTCTTCTGGCCGCTGAGCCGCCAGCCGCCGTCGACCTTGTGCGCACGGCTGGTCAGCGAGGCCAGGTCGCTCCCGGACCCGGGCTCCGACCAGCCCTGGCACCAGAGGTCCTCCGCGGCGGCCATCCGCGGGAGCAGGGTGTCCTGCTGGTCCTGGCTGCCGAACTCGAAGAGGGTCGGCGCCAGCAGGAAGATGCCGTTCTGGGTCACGCGCTGCGGCCCACCGGCGCGGTAGTACTCCTCCTCGAAGGCGAGCCACTCCCACACCGACGCGCCGCGGCCGCCGTACTCCTCGGGCCAGGACACGACGGCCCAGCGCGCCTCGAAGAGCTGCTTCTCCCACAGCAGGTGCGCGGCGAAGCCCTCGCGGGTGTCGCCGGACGGCAGCCCGCGCGGGACGTTCGCGCTCAGCCAGGCGCGCGCCTGCTCACGGAACTCCTGCTCGGCCTCGGTCTCCCTCAGGTCCACAGGAGGACGCTACCAAGCAAGCGCTTGGGCAACAACGCCGCCTGCCCGGATCAGCGCGCGATGCCCTCGAGGAAGACCTTGACGTAGTCCTCGGCGAGCTGGTCGTAGCCGTAGGCCTTCGTGGGCACGAACCAGCGCGCGGTGAGCCACAGGCCGTCGCGCAGCAGGGGGTACATCACCTTCACGGGGACGTCGTCGCGGAAGACGCCCGCTGCCGCACCCTCCTCGAGCACCTTGATCCACGCGCTGCGGACGGCCCGGGCCGACTGGCGCACGACGGTCGGGCCGTCGGCGGCCTGCAGGTAGCGGGCGTCGTTCTGGTAGATCTCGGTCGCGTGCGGGTGCTCGGCCGACGTCGCGACCGACGCCCGCACCAGTCCGACCAGCCGCGACGCCGGGTCGGTCCCGGACGCCAGTACGGCGTCGTAGCGCGTCACGAGGTCGTCCATGAAGCCGGAGACGATCGCGTCGACGATGTCGTCCTTCGACGCGAAGTGGTGATACAGGCTCCCGGAGAGGATGCCGACCGCCTCGGCGATCTCGCGCACGGTGGTGGCGGCGACGCCCTGCTTCGCGAACAGGTCGGCGGCGCGCTCGAGGATCACCTCGCGGCGGTCCAGCGGTGTGCCCATGCCCGTCCTCTCGTTGACGCCGAGCGAGGCGCGATCGTACTGTCCCGACCAAGCGCTTGCTAGAAGGGACGGCATGTTCACGATCCCCGCGGTCCTCCGGTCCGCCGCCGCGGCGACCCCGGACCGGGAGGCCGTGGTCACCCCCGAGGTGCGGCTGACCTTCGCCGACCTGCTGGACCGGGTGCGCACGTTCTCGCGCGCCGCCCTGGCCAGCGGGCTGTCGGCCGGGGACCGGGTCGCCATCTGGGCACCCAACACCGCCGACTGGGTCGTGGCCGCCCTCGGCCTGACCGGCATCGGTGCGGTGCTCGTGCCGGTCAACACGCGCTACAAGGGCGAGGAGGCGCGCTACCTGCTCGACCGCACCACGGCTCGGGCACTCCTCGTGGACGACGTGTTCCTCACCGAGCTGCTGGGGGCGGACCCGGTGGCGGCCCTGGGGGACCCGGACGTCGCGGTCCTGCGCACCTCCGCGCTCGGCGAGTTCCTCGCGCGCGCGGAGGAGGTCCCGCTCGACGACGCCGAGAAGGCCGCGGAGGCGGTTCGGCCCGACGACCCCAGCGACATCATCTTCACCTCCGGCACGACCGGGCGCCCCAAGGGCGCGGTGGCCACCCACGGGCAGAGCCTGGGGCTGTTCCAGACCTGGGCGGACACGGTCGGGCTGCGCGACGGCGAGCGGATGCTCGTGGTGGCGCCGTTCTTCCACACGTTCGGCTACAAGGCAGGGCTGCTGGCCTGCCTGCTCAAGCGCGCCACGCTCGTGCCGCTGAAGGTCCTCGACGTCGACGCGGCCCTGCGCACCATCGCCGAGGAGCGCATCGACGTCGTGCCCGGTCCACCGACGCTCTACAGCTCGCTGCTCGAGCACCCCGGCCGCGGGGCCCTCCCCTCGCTGCGCCTCGCCGTGACGGGTGCTGCCGTCGTACCGACCGCGCTGATCGCGCGGATGCGCAGCGAGCTCGGGTTCCGCGAGGTCATCACCGCCTACGGGCTCACCGAGTGCGGCGGCGTCGCGACGGCCTGCCGGCCCGGCGACGCGGACGAGGTCATCTCCCTCACCAGCGGCCGGGCAGTCGACGGCGTGGAGGTGCGCGTCGCCGCCGCGACCGGCCAGCCGGGTGAGGTGCTCGTGCGCGGCTACGGCGTGATGAGCGGCTACTGGGACGACCCCGCCGCCACCGCCGAGGCGATCGACGCCGACGGGTGGCTGCACACCGGCGACATCGGCGTGATGGACGAAGACGGCAACCTGCGCATCACCGACCGGCTCAAGGACATGTACGTCGTCGGCGGCTTCAACGCCTACCCCGCCGAGATCGAGCAGGTGCTGGTCCGGCACGATGGCGTGAGCGAGGCCGCGGTGATCGGGGTCCCTGACGAGCGGATGGGCGAGGTGGGCAAGGCCTTCGTCGTCCGGCGGTCGGGCTCGGACGTCGACGCGGCCGAGCTGATCGCGTGGTGCCGCGAGCGCCTCGCCAACTTCAAGGTCCCGCGCTCTGTCGAGTTCCTCGACGCGCTCCCCAAGAACGCCACCGGAAAGGTCACCAAGGACGTGCTGCGCCGATGACCGTCTTCGAGCCCGCCAAGCTGGGCCCGATCACCCTGCGGAACCGCACCATCAAGGCGGCCACCTTCGAGGGTCGGAGCAGGCGCGGCGCTGTGAGCGACGAGCTCATCGCGTTCCACGAGGAGGTCGCCGCGGGTGGCGTCGGCATGACGACCGTGGCCTACTGCGCGGTCGCCCCCGAGGGCCGGGTCTTCCGCGACTGCCTGGTGCTCGATGCCACCAGCGTGCCGGGCCTGGCCCGCCTCACCGACGCCGTGCACGCGCAGGGCGCGAAGGCGTCCGCGCAGCTCGGCCACGCCGGCCTGGTCGCGGACATGCGGTCCAACCGGGCGAAGTCCCTGGCCCCGAGCCGGCGCTTCAGCCCCGTGGGCAAGGGGTTCGTGCCCGGAGCGACGAAGGCGGACATGGCCCGGGTGCGCGGCGACTTCGCCGCAGCGGCCAAGAACGCCGTCCAGGCCGGCTTCGACTGCCTCGAGGTGCACCTCGGGCACAACTACCTGCTGAGCTCGTTCCTCAGCCCGAACCTCAACCGGCGCAAGGACGACCACGGCGGGAGCATCGACAACCGCGCCCGCTTCCCCCGCGAGGTCGTGAGCGCGGTGCGGGACGCCGTGGGCGACCGGGTCGCCGTCATCGCCAAGCTCAACATGGTGGACGGCGTCGAGAGGGGCCTGCAGGTCGAGGACAGCCTCGCGGTCGGCCGGATGCTCCAGGACGACGGCGCCGTCGACGCGCTGCAGCTCACCGGCGGCAGCTCGCTGCTCAACGGCATGTACTTCTTCCGCGGCGACGTGCCGCTGAAGGAGTTCGTCGCCACCCAGCCGAAGGCCGCTGCGCCGTTCGTGCGCTTCTTCCTCAAGCGGATCATGCCGCAGTACCCGTTCGAGGAGGGCTTCTTCCTCCCGCTCGCGCGGCAGTTCCGGGCCGAGCTCGACCTGCCGCTCATCCTGCTGGGCGGCATCAACCGGCTCGACACGATGACGTCGGCGCGCGAGGAGGGCTTCGACTTCCTCGCCCTCGGCCGGGCGCTGCTGCGCGAGCCCGATCTCATCAACCGGCTGCAGTCGTCGCAGGTCGAGCAGGGCGTGTGCATCCACTGCAACCGCTGCGCGCCGACCATCTACTCGCGGGCCGGCACCACGTGCGTCGAGCGGGTCCCCTCGGCCTGACCGCGGGCCCGGCGCGGCTGCGGGGGCGACCACGGCAGGAGGGCCGAGACCGGTCCGGGCTCCTGCCACAGGTAGCCCTGCCCGAGGTCGCAGCCCAGCTCGGCCAGGATGGCGTGCTGGTCGTCGTGCTCGACCCCCTCGGCGACGGCCTGCAGCCCCAGGGCGTGCGCCATGTCGATGACCCCGCGCACGATCGCGCGGTCCTCCTCGCTGCGCGCCAGCCCGTGCACGAACGACCGGTCGATCTTGAGGTAGTCCACGGGGAACCGGCGCAGGTGGCTCAGCGGTGAGTAGCCGGTCCCGAAGTCGTCCAGCGCCAGCTGCAGGCCGAGGTCCTTGAGCTGTCCGAGCCGGGTGATGGCGGTCTCGATGTCCCGGACGGCGGCGGTCTCTGTGATCTCGAGGACGAGCCGGTGCGGTGCCAGTCCCGCGGCCTCCAGGGCGTCGCTGAGCAGCCCGACGAGGTCCGGCTGCTGCAGCTGGCGTCCGGACACGTTCACGCTCATGTGGGCCTGGGCGGGGAGCAGGCCGGCGTCGCGGCAGGCGGTGTCGAAGACCCAGCGCCCCAGCGCCAGGATCTGACCGCTGTCCTCCGCGTGGTCGATGAAGTCCAGGGGGGAGAGCAGACCGCGCTCGGGGTGCTCCCAGCGGACCAGGGCCTCGGCCCCGCGGTGCTGACCGGTCGTGATCTCGACGATCGGCTGGTAGTGCAGCAGGAACTCCGACTGCGTCAGCCCCCGGTCGATCTCGCTGCGCACCCGGGCGCGCACCTCCGCGGCCTGCCGCATCTGTGGCGCGAACACCTCGTAGCAGTGCCGGCCCCGTGCCTTCGCGGCGTACATCGCGGCATCGGACTGGGCCAGCAACCGGTCGGGCGTGGTGCTCGCCGCCGTGTCCACGGGGGCGAGGCCGATGCTCGTGTGCACCACCACGTCCGTGCCGCCGAGCGAGATCGGCTCCGCCGTGACGGCGAGGATGCGCTCGACCACGGTGACGGCGGTCTGCAGGTCGGTGTCCTCGAGCAGTACGGCGAACTCGTCGCCTCCGAAGCGAGCCACCGTGTCCTCCGGGCGCAGGCAGGTGGTGAGGCGCTCTGCGACGGTGCACAGCAGCTCGTCACCCGCGCCGTGCCCCAAGGTGTCGTTGACGGCCTTGAAGTCGTCGAGGTCGAGGAAGCAGACGACCAGCGGGCCGCGCAACGGGCGGTCGAGGGCCTGCTGGGCGCGGTCGAGGAACAGCGCCCGGTTGGGCAGGCCCGTGAGGGTGTCGTGCAGGGCCCGTTCGCGCAGCTCGTCCTCGAGCCGTCGGCGCTCCGTCACGTCCCGCGTGTTGAGGACCAGGGCGCCCACCGTCGGGTCTGCGAGCAGGTTGGTGAGGGCGGTCTCCGCGTGGCGGAAGGTGCCGTCGGCGTGCCGGAAGCGGCACTCGACGCGCACGCCGTCCGACTGCGCTGACCGCTCGAGGGCCTCGCTGAACCGCGTCAGGTCGTCCGGGTGCACCCACTCCGTGACCGGCCGGCCGACCAGCCCCGGTGAGGGCAGGGCGAAGACACGCCCGGCAGCTGCGCTCTGGTAGCTGACGACGCCGTACCGGTCGACGAGGGTCACGACGTCGCTGGAGTTCTGGGCCAGGGAGCGGAAGCGCGTCTCGGTGCCTTCCAGGTGCTCGAAGGCGGCGCCCGCGAGCATCGCCACGAACGCGGCCAGCTGCACCTCCTCGTCACCGAACAGCTGGCCCACCTGGCGGTGCGTGACGTAGAAGCAGGAGACGGTCTGGCCGTGCACCACGACCGGCGCGGCGAGGACCGACCGGATGCCCGACAGCAGCAGGCTCTCGCTCTCGTCGGCCGTCGGGTCGCTGGCCACGACCGGCTGGCCGGCCTCGACGGCCCGCCTCAGGAGGGTGCGGCTGACTGCGTCCACGGACTCGCCGGACTGCGAGACCAGGTGGTCGTCGTCCAGCTCCGCCCTCCCCACCACGTGGCAGCGCTCGCCGCGCAGGAGCGCGAGGGCGGCCTCCCGGACCGCGTGCTCGACGGCGGCCGGGGTGGGTGCGGCGGCGATGGTGCGGCCGGCCGACAGCAGCGTGGTGAAGCGGTCGAGCACGGACACCGAGTGGGCGGCGTTGTCGCTGACCGCGGTGGGTGTGGCCATGGGCTCGAGGGACCGCACCTCGGCGCGTGCGAGCTCGACGGCGGCGGCGTCCCCGCCGCGGTCGAGCTCGGTCTGCGCGACGGCGAGGCGGCTCAGGGCCGCCTCGTAACGGGCCCCCTGCTGCTC
>JBAVRG010000403.1:0-8016 GCA_049694795.1 Mycobacteriales bacterium | reverse complement strand
GAGCTGACCGACGTGGTGATGGCGGAGAGCTGTGAGATCTACCTGTACTCGTCACGCTTCCGCGCCACCGTCGACGCGCGGCGAGTGGACGCCGATGCGTACGACTGGCTCCCTGTCACCCTGCAGGACCGACTGGGCCAGAACCACGAGTACTGGATCCTCAACGTCCGTAGCCCTGACGCCGCGGGGACGTACGGGATCACGGCCGCACTCGCAGCAGGCCGATCTGTAGTCCTCCATAGGATCGGGGCCTCGCAGCCGGCCTTCGCCGAGACCACGAAGCAAGCACTCGAACGTGCTTGCGCCGGCCTGCGGTTCTCCCCAGCCTCATAGCTCGTGGGGTAGGTGATCGTCAGTCAGCTGCGGAACGATGCGCCCGGATCGCCAAGGCGGGTCAGAAGGTCGCGATGGTCGCGGGGGCCCGCTCGGTGCGGCCGAACGTCCGCAACACGGCGGAGGCGCCGTGTCGTGCAGCGGACAGCTGCACGAGCAGCGCGAGCACCGGGGCGGTCACCTCGTCGGGCGTGGTCGTGGGGAGCCCCAGGCTGACCGCGAGGTCGTCGGCGTGGAACGAGATCTCGACCAGGCGCGTGGTGGCGAAGCTGTCGAGCGTGACGGCCCACCCGTTCCACGGCGGGTCGACCACGGCATCAGCCGGCGCCGCGCGCAGCCACTGCTCGAGCAACGGCACCTCGGCCTGCACCTGCGCGGCCAGCGCGGTCGGGCCGGGCGCTGCGAAGTCGTCGGAGAACGCGCGGATGCCGACGTTGGGACCGGTCTCCGGGTCGGCGCCGATCCACGCGACCTGCTGGTAGTGCTGCACCAGCGGGATGGCCGGGCGGTCGGGATCAACGCCCCGGGGCTGGAGCTTCTGGCGCGGGTTCAGCACCTGGCTGGCCAGGTGCCCGGCGAGCGTGGACACGGGCCAGGTGGCCAACGCGCTGGGGGTGCTCCACGCGGCGGCGACGGCGGGGTCGGCGAGCATCGTGGCGACGTGGTGGGCGCCGCGCACGAGGGCGGCGCGAGCCGGGCTGAGGTCATCGGTCACGACCCCGATTCCAGCACGCCCCTCCGTCAGTACGTCGTACCTCGCCGCCCCCTAGCCTCCTGCTGTGAACATCGAGGAGCTCCCGGAGGCCCTGTTCCCGGACGCAGTTGTGCTGTGGCACGAGACCGGCCTGACCCGGCCGTGGAACGACCCGGACGCGGACCTGCGACGGGCCATGGCCGGCAGCACGTCGACTGTTCTCGCGGCGCGGGACGAGGCGGGCGCCCTGCTCGGTACGGCGATGGTCGGCCACGACGGGCACCGAGGTTGGGTCTACTACCTGGCGGTCGGGCCCGGCAGCCGGCGCCGGGGCCTCGGCGGGGCGCTCCTGCGAGCCTGTGAGGAGTGGGTGCGCGCCCGAGGGATCCCCAAGATCCAGCTCATGGTCCGGCACACCAATGAGGACGCCGTGGCCTTCTACGAGGCACTCGGGTACGTCGACGGCGAGGTCGTCGTGATGGGGCGCTTCCTGAGCTGAGCGGCGGCCCACCTGCGCGAGAACCCCCATCGCAAGCACCCTAGGGTCGAGCTGGTGGAGCTGCTCGTGGTTGAGAAGGCCGGTCCGCAGGATGCCCCGTCCCTCCTCGCCCTGCGTCATGCGCTCGAGGCATGGCTGGAGTCTCTGGGGGTCGAGCAGTGGGGGCGCGGCGAGGTCGTCCTGAGCGACGTCGTACGGCAGGTGGCCGAAGGCGAGTGGTGGGTGGTGCGCGCCGACGACGAGGGTCTGCTGGCCGCTCTCCGTCTGCTGTGGTCGGACGAGCCGGTCTGGCAGCGCGACAACGGACCGGCCGCGTACGTCCACGGTCTGATGGTCAACCGGGCCGACGCCGGCCGTGGTGTGGGTGCAGGGCTGCTGCGGTGGGCCGAAGCGCAGGCGCGGGCGGCAGGGGCTCCGTGCCTCCGCTTGGACTGCGTCGAGTCCAACGCCAGGCTGCGCGCCTACTACGCCGCGCAGGGCTTCGCGGAGGTGGGACGGCGCGACTTCGACGGACCGTGGTTCAGCGCGGTCCTGCTGGAGAAGGAGCTGCCTCCCCCGTCCGTGCAGCGGCAGACCGCTAGGAGGACACGGCTTCCTGCGCGCGCTGGCTGACGAGGTGATGGAACTGCAGCCGGTGCTTGCCGCCGAGGTCGGGGTGATGGGTCCGGCAGACCACGTGCTCCACGCCGTGCTGGTCCACGGCCTTGTGCGAGCCGATGCGCCAGCAGCCGTGGATGTGGCAGTTGTGCTTGCGGTAGAAGACGCCCACCGCGGCGAAGATGGTCAGGTTGCTGAACATCCCGGACCACCACAGGTACCAGCGGCCCCCACCGTTCGTCGTCCCGAGGACCGTGAGGAAGTCGTTGATGACTCTGATCACGTGTATCACGGTACCGCTGGCTGGGCCGGGTTCCGGATCTTTCGACGCGGTGCGCCGCCCACCTCCAGCGCCCGTCGCCGGCGTCCCGGCGTCCCGGACACGATGATCTTGGTCGGACGGTGCCCTGCGCCAGCATGGAGATCATCGTGTCGGTGAGCGAGCGCTTCCCCGCGGCGTTCCGGACACGATGATGTTGGTACGGCGGTGCCCCGCGCCAGCGTGGAGATCATCGTGTCCGCGAGCAGACGCTCCCGAGCGCAGCCGGGCACACGATGATCTCTCGGCGGCCGTGCTCAGGCGCGCCGGACCAGGGCGTCGAAGCCGTAACTGCTCGCGTAGTCGAGCAGCGCGAGGCTGATGGCCGTCGTCGCCGCCGCGTAGCGCTGGACGAGCGGCGTCGCGGTCGCGTTCCGGATGCCGACGAGGACGACGACGGTGCCGTAGCGGGCCATGGTCTCGGCCTGGTTCCGGGTGCCGCTGTTGTCCTTGGCGGCCTCCTCGACGGTCCACAGCTGGACCGTGCGGCCGTGCGAGCTGACCGTCGTCAGCCACCCTCGCCAGGCGCGACGCTCGAGGCCTGCGGTGCAGCGGTTCCACGCGAACATCGCCCGTTGGTAGGCCTGGGCGTCGGCGGTGGTGCGGAAGACCATCTCCATGCCGCCGGAGCTCATGGTGCTCGTGTGGGCGTACTGCCAGGCGTTGTCGAGCCGAGGGGTCCGGATCGAGCAGCGGCCCGTCGTGTAGGTCGTGGCCGGTGTGGTCTGCCGACCGTGCCGCTCGGTGCTGACGACGCTGCCGTTCTGCTGGATCAGCTGCGCCAGGGTCTGCCGGATCGTCGGGGGCGCCGCCTCGGCGTGCGCGCTCAGGAGGGCGACCATCATGACGGCGGCCATGGGCAGAGCGACGATCAGTGCTACGGCCGTGGGCCTCCCTTGGCGCTGCCTGGCCCGCAGGTGCGGTGAGAAGCGGCCCTCGCTGGTCCGGTGCTCCCTGTCGCGCATGACCTGCTCGCCACCCCTCATGCCTGTCGTGAGCACCGCCGAGTCCCGACGGATACACCGCGCCCGTCCCGCCCGGCCGGTCCCCATCGGCCATGGAGGCACTGACGTGAAGTGACCAGCCGGGGTAGTCAGGCGTTGTGTCCGCTTTGACAGAAAGATGGCCTTGATGGGCTCTGGAAGCGCGGTCGTCCGAGAAGCACCTTCTGGGTGGGGCTGATGCGCTTCCGGATTGTGGAAGCGGGCCCCGCGGCACGAGCGGCCCGAAGGAGCCCGTCATGAGCGAGAGCCAGCTGAACGTCCCCACCCCCGTCATCGCGTGGAACGACGACGTGGACTCTGCCTTCTTCCGCATCACGGCCGTGATCTTCTCCCCGCGCTTCACCGAGGGCGCGAGCGCGCTGTTGGGGAGCTTCGACGCCGATTAGCCGGCGCGCGCCGTCGCAAGAGGGCTGCCGGCTCCGATGAGGCCACAGCTGCTCACCGGCGGCGCACCGGCGAAGCGTGCGCCGAGGAAGGCGAACGCCTCCGGCATGAACGCGAAGCCGGTCTGCGTGTGCTCTCCGTGCGTCACCTCCTCGTAGTCCACCGGTACGCCCTGCCGGCAGTACTCGCGGGCGAGGGCCTGCATGTCGCCCGCGATCGTGACCCCGTCGCCGGTGCCGTCGAGGTTGCCCGCCACCACGAGCAGCGGCTCCGTCGGGTGCCCCGGGGCCGAGCCCATGACGAGCGCGTCGAAGAGCTTCCTGAAGACCGGGACGTGGACGACGTCGACGTACTGCGGCTTGAGGAGCTGCTTGAGCGTGAGGTTCCCGGCGAACTGGCCGATGCACTCGTGCGAGTCTGCCTCGACGACCTTCGCGCCGTAGGCGGAGAGGTACGGCGTGAGGTCGACGTGGTAGGCCCGCGCGAGCCCGAGCAGGATGGCCGGCGTGATGCTCGACCACTTCGGGCTGCCGTCGACGTACCTGAGGATGTGCGCGAGGTCGACCGGCATGCCGCCCTCGGCGACGCCCACGAGGTTGAGCTGCGGCGCGTAGCGGGGGGCGAGCTCGCTCGCCCAGTCGGCGGCGAGGGAGCCGCCGGAGTAGCCCATCACCCCGACCGGCGTGGAACGCCCGAGCTTGAGCACCACGAGCGTCGCCTTGACGGCGTCCAGCGCGCTCATGCCGGACTCGGTGCCCGACATGAAGTCGAGGGTCTCGTTCTCGAAGTCGGGCACGGTCACGACGTAGCCCTGCGCGCGGAGGCTCTGCACGACCGCCTGCTCTGCCTCGGCCTGCCCGTCGTTCGCCGAGCCCGGCTCGCCCCCGCGCAAGGTGAAGCTCGGGTCGCACTGCGACGTGAACGCGTCGTAGAAGCTCAGGTAGGCGACGACCCTGGGGACGGCAGCCGCGGTGACGGGCAGCACGACGGTCGTCACGCTCACCACGGCGTGGCCCGTGGTGTCGGTGGTGCGGTACAGGACCTGCGTCGCGGTGAGCGGGGTCTCGTTGGTCATCGCGCCCAGCGTGACCGTGCGCTCCCGCAGGGGCGTGCCGGGGGCGATCTCTCTGAGCGGCGTGCTGCCGGCGTAGCGGTAGAAGCCGTCGTCACTCGGGAGCGGCACGCCCGTCGTCGCCGAGCCGGAACCGCTCAGGGCGGCGAGGGTCAGCACCGCGATGCCGAGCAGCGCTGCGCGGGGGCTGGAGAGCCGCGAGAGGAGTCGTGAGGACATACCGGGGTGTTCGCCACCCGGCTCACCGCTCCTGCTCGAGGCCTGTCGCCCGCTACGACCCGAGCAGCGGCAGGCAGGCCGTGAGGCCGCTGACCTCCACGGGGAACGGTGCCCGCCAGGCCTCGGCCGGCAGCAGCAGCCGCTGCATCCTCCCGACGCGGTCGCCTCGCCGTACCAGGTCGATGCCGTTGTCCTGGTAGCCGAGGGCGCGCGAGACACCGAGCGAGGAGGCGTTGTCCTCCCAGGCCTCGGTCATCGCGTGCTGCGCCCCCAGGTGCGAGAAGGCCAGCTCCAGGACGGCCGCGCGCATGGCCTTGCCGTGACCCCGGCCGCGGGCGGAGGCGATCAGCCACGAGTAGCTGCCGACGGTGCGGCGCACGGCGAAGTCCTTGGCCTCCAAGGCTTGTACGCCGATGGGCTCGCCGTCGAGGTGGACCGCGAACGGCAGCACCCAGTCCTGCGGGGTCCACAGGCCCATCTGCCGCCAGTAGGCCTGCAGGACCTTGGCAGGCGAGCCGAGGTCCGGCAGGTCGGGGTGGTGCTCCAGGCCCTCGGGCACCACCCCGCTGAGAGCACGCGCGTCGGCCTCCGTCATGCCGCGCAGCTCGACGGTCGGGGTGGTGAGGACGAGGGCGTGCAGCGGCCAGGTCATACCGCGATGATGCCGCTCAGAGCCCCAGTCGCGCCCGGGCGTCCTTGAGGTGCGGTCCGTGCCGCAGTCCCTCCGGTACGGCGAGCAGCCCGGTCCGGAGGGCCAGCGCGGCTGCGGAGGCACCCAGGTCCGTGGTCGGCAGACCGGGAAGTCGGTACAGCCGGCGGGCCCAGCGGGGCAGCATCGCGAAGGACGCGCCGGCAAGGGCGGCCCAGGCCGGCCGCGCGGGCAGGGCTCTGGTGGGCATCGGCGGGAACAGCACGAAGCGGGCCGTCGCCCGAGCCGCCTCGGTGACCCGGAGCTCGGGCCGGATGGAGGTGAAGTAGTCGGCCATCTCCGCGACCGACGAGGGGGCCTCGCTCAGCCCGACGAGCCGCGCGCTGGTGACCTGCTCGGCGTAGTAGGCGTCCTGCTGGGCGCGTGACAGCCGCAGCCCGGAGCGGACCGCGGTGGTGAGGAACGACTCCGACTCGCAGCAGTGCACCCACAGCAGCAGGTGCGGGTCGTCCACCCGGTAGGTACGGCCGCTCTCTGGCTCGATGCCGCGCAGCTTGCGGTGGATGCCGCGCACCCGCGCCGCGGCGCGCTCCGCCTCGGCCGAGGTGCCGTAGGTCGTGACGCCGACGTACTCGGCGGTGCGGAACAGCCGGCCCCACGGGTCGCTGCGGAAGTCGGAGTGCTGGGAGACGCCCGCCATCGCCAGCGGGTGCACGGCCTGCAGCAGCAGGGCGCGCAGCCCGGCGAGGGCCATCGACGGGTCCGCGTGCACCCGCCACGTGATGCTGTCGGGCCCGAACAGACCGGGGTCGCGGTCGGCGGTCGGCTGGCTCGTCACGACACCAGTGTCGCTGCGAGGCAGACTCGTCGCATGCCGTACGTCGCGATCAACGTCCTGACCGTCCCTGAAGGAGCCGGCGCCACGCTCGAGGAGCGGTTCGCCGGCCGCCAGGGCGCGGTCGACCAGGCTCCTGGGTTCGAGCACTTCGAGCTGCTTCGTCCGGTGGAGGGCACGAGTGACTACCTCGTCTACACGCGCTGGCGGTCCAAGGAGGACTTCCTCGCCTGGCGCGACGGGCAGCGCTTCGCCGAGGGGCACGCCTCGCAGCGTCCCGAGGGCGCCGCGCCGGCAGCGAGCGGTTCCACCATCTGGGCCTTCGAGGTCGTCCAGTCGTCCTGACACTCACACCGCGGCGGCGAGGTAGCCGATGAGGCCGTCGAGGGTGTCGACCTGCCGGTAGTCCGCCTCGGGGATGTCCACGCCCGTGCTGTCGTGCAGGGCCTGGACGAGGGCGAGGAAGTCCATCGAGTCGAGGTCGAGCTCGTCGCGGAAGCGCGCCTCCGGGTCGACGTCGGACAGCTCGGCCTCGGGAGCGATCGTGGCGAGGGCGTCCGCGACGGCGGCACGGGCCTGTTCGGTGTTCACAGCTCCTCCGGTCTCTGCAACAGGTCGGCGACCGCCGCCAGGTAGCGGCCGCCGCGGTGCCCGTCGCTGGCGCGGTGGTCGCCGGACAGCGTGGCGGTGACGACCGACCGGACCCCGAGCATCCCGTCCTGCGCCCACGGGCGCTCCGCGACCCGGCCGAACCCGACGAGTGCCACCTGCGGCGGGTAGATGACGCCGTACACCGCGTCGACGCCCTGGTCCCCGAGGTTGGTCACGGTGAGGGTCGGTGAGCTCATCTCCGACGCCCGCAGCGTGCCTGCGCGGGCGCGTGCCACCAGGTCGCGCAGCCGCTGCATCAAGGTGTCGAGGTCCAGCGTGTCCGCGTCGAGGATCGCCGGCGCGACCAGCCCGGACGGGCGCAGTGCGACCGCGACTCCCAGGTGCACCTGCTCGCTCGGCGCGAACCGGTCCTCGGCCCACCAGCCGTTCACCTCCGGCACCGTGCGGCAGGCCAGCGCGGACGCCTTGAGCAGCAGCACCGCCGGGACCAGCCGGTGCGCGACGTCGCGGCGGGTGTTCTGCTCGGTCAGCCAGGCCGTGGCCCGTGACATGTCGATCGTGGCGCTGAGGTAGTAGTGCGGGATCTCGCGCTTCGAGCGGGCCATGAGCTGCCCGATCGCCTGGCGCATCGCGGCGGCGCGGTCCGCTGTCGTGGGCTGCCCCGCGGGCGCCCGCGGCGCGGCAGGTGCCGCAACGGGTGCCGCAACGGGTGCCGCAGTGGCCGCGGCTTCGACGTCTGCGACCGTCACCGCGCCCTGCGGCCCGCTGCCGTGCAGGCCGGTCAGGTCGACACCGAGCT
>JBAVRG010000402.1:0-5839 GCA_049694795.1 Mycobacteriales bacterium | reverse complement strand
GCAAGGCCAAGGAGTTCGGGGGCCCGGTCATCGTGCACGCGGTGACCGTGAAGGGCTTCGGCTACCAGCCCGCCGTCGACGACGAGAACGACTGCCTGCACAGCGTCGGCCCCGGCACCGACCCGCTGACCGGCAGGGCCGCCGCGGGCGCGCTGTCGTGGACCAACGTCCTGGCCGACGAGATGGTCCGGCTGGGCGAGGAGCGCCCCGACGTGGTCGCCCTCACCGCGGCGATGCTCCAGCCGGTCGGGCTGCAGAAGTTCTCGGTCGCCTTCCCCGAGCGCACGATCGACGTCGGCATCGCCGAGCAGCACGCCGTCACCTCCGCCGCGGGGCTGGCGATGGGGGGCCTGCACCCGGTCGTCTGCATCTACGCCACGTTCCTCAACCGCGCCTTCGACCAGACCCTGCTCGACGTGGCGCTGCACCGGCTGCCGGTGACCTTCGTGCTCGACCGGGCCGGCATCACGGGCGAGGACGGCGCCTCTCACAACGGCATGTGGGACCTGTCGATCCTCCAGGTCGTCCCTGGCATCCGGATCGCGGCGCCCCGCGACGCCGCCACCCTGCGCGAGGAGCTGCGCGAGGCGGTCTCCGTCGAGGACGGCCCCACCGTGGTGCGGTTCCCGAAGGGGGCCGTGGGCGACGACCTGCCCGCGCTCGAGCGGCGCGGCGGCGTCGACGTCCTGCGCCGCGGCACCGACGTCCTGCTCGTGGCGGTCGGCGCGATGGCCCGGATCGCTCTCGAGGTGGCGGACCGCGTCGCGGCGCAGGGGATCTCGGTCACCGTCGTCGACCCGCGCTGGGTCGTGCCGGTGCCGGCGGAGCTGGTGTCGCTCGCCGCGAAGCACCGGCTGGTCGTCACAGTCGAGGACAACGGCCGCACCGGCGGGGTGGGCAGCGTGCTGTCGCAGGCCCTCCGTGACGCGGACGTCGACGTACCGGCCCGCGACCTCGGCATCCCGCGGCGCTTCCTCGACCACGGCAGCCGCGCCGAGGTGCACGCCGAGATCGGCCTCACGGCGCAGGAGGTCGCGCGCAAGGTCGTCGAGATGGTGGCGCGCCTCGAGCCCCAGCTCGAAGCCGGCGACACCCGCACCCGCAAGGACGCCTGACTCTCACGCCCTGCCCCACTTCGCTGAGCTGGTGCACGCTCTGCGGCCCTGAGGAGTGACGGTGCACGCTCACCACGGCGCCGCGGGCGGGCGGCTGCTCAGCGGAGTCGGGAAGAGAAGAGGGAGGGGGTCAGCCGCAGTAGGCGCGGTCGGCCCCGCTCGGCGGGGTCGGGTCGTCACGGGTCTGCATCCAGCGGTCGGGCAGCGTGACCGGCCGGGGTCCCTGCAGGTGGCCGCGCGGGAGGTGCTCCGCCCCGGCCGGCAGCTCGACCGTCGGGTCGAGCTGACCGAGCAGGTCGTCGAGCTCGGCGAGCGAGCCGGCCATCGCGAGCTTGCGGCGCATCTCGCCGCCCGCGGGGTAGCCGGTGAGGTACCAGCCGGTGTGCTTGCGGAAGTCCCGTACGGCGAAGCCCTCGTCCCCGATGGCCTCCACCAGCAGCCTGGCGTGCCGTGCCATCACCGCGCACACCTCACCCAGCAGCGGCGGCCCCTGCACGGGACGACCGGCGAAGGCGTCGGCCAGGTCGCGGAACAGCCAGGGCTTGCCGAGGCAGCCACGGCCGACCACGACACCGTCGCAGCCGGTCTCGGTCATCATCCGCAGCGCGTCGGGCGCCGCCCAGATGTCACCGTTGCCGAGCACCGGCACCGACGGGAGGTGCTCCTTGAGGCGCGCGATCGCGGACCAGTCCGCCCGACCGGAGTACAGCTGCTCGACGGTGCGCGCATGCAGCGCGACGGCCGCGGCGCCGGCGTCGGCCGCAGCCGTCGCCGCCTCCAGGTAGGTGAGGTTGTCGTCGTCGATGCCCTTGCGCATCTTCACCGTGACCGGCACCGGGCCGGCGGCCTGCACCGCGGCGCGTACGACGTTGCCGAACAGCACGTGGTGCGCGGGCAGCGCACCGCCGCCGCCACGACGCGTCACCTTCGGGGACGGACAGCCGCTGTTGAGGTCGATGTGGTGCACGCCGAGGTCCACGACCCGGCGAACCGCCTCGCCGACCCAGTGGGGGTCGACGCCGTACAGCTGGACCGAGCGGATCTCCTCGTCCGGCGCGAAGGCGACCATGCCGGCGGTGCGCTCGTTGCGCTCGCAGAGCGCGCGGGCGGAGACCATCTCGCTCACGTACAGGCCGGCGCCGTAGGAGCGGCACAGCCGGCGGAAGGCGGCGTTGGTCACCCCCGCCATGGGGGCGAGCACCACGGGCGGGTCGACGGCCAGCGACCCGATCTTCAGGACCACAGGTCCACCAGCGACACGTCGAGCTTGGCGAGGAGGGCGCGCAGCAGGGGCAGGGACAGCCCGATGACGTTGCCCGCGTCGCCGTCGATCCCCGCGAGGAAGGGCGCAGACCGCCCGTCGAGGGTGAACGCCCCCGCGACGTGCAGCGGCTCGCCGGAGGCGACGTACGCCGCGACCTCCGCGTCCGTCGGGTCGCCGAACCGGACCACCGTCGCGGCCACGTCCGACACCGAGGCACCGGTGCGGGTGTCGATGACGCAGTGCCCGGTGAGCAGCACGCCCGACCGCCCGCGCATCGCGTGCCAGCGCGCGACGGCCTCCTCGGCCGAGGCGGGCTTGCCGAGGGCCTGCCCGTCGAGCTCGAGCACCGAGTCGCAGCCGACGACGAGGGCGTCCTGCTGCGTGCCGGCGACAGCACGCGCCTTGTGCTCGGCGAGCGTGAGCGCCACCTCCGCGGGGGTGCCGGTGGCCCCGTCCTCGTCGACCCCGCTCACCACGACCTCGGGTGCCAGCCCGGCGTCGCGCAGCAGCCGCAGCCGTGCGGGTGAGGCGGAGGCGAGGACGAGTCGACGTGAGGGCACACGCCATTCTGCCAAGAAGCACGGGTGAGGCGCGCTCAGCGGTACAGCACGTCCGTCACCCACGGTGCGTCGTCGGCCGCAGGGTCGCGCAGCGCCACCACCTCCGGGTGGCCGCCCTCGGAGGCCAGCGCGAGCTCCTCGGGGGTGACGAGGAGCGGCCGGGTGAAGCCGCGCTCCACGGCAGAGGTCGCGGCCGCAGCCGCCGGGCCGAAGGCGGGGTCGATGAGCGCCAGGTCGGTCCAGCCGCGCCTGCGCATCGGCGCGACGACCGCACCCATCCCACCGGCGCGGGTGGCGATGGCCGTGCGCAGCGCCGGGGAGCCGAGCAGCGTGACGACGTCGCAGTCGCCGATCGGGCGCAGCTGGCCCTTGGGGTCGAGGGCGAGGCGCTCGGCGGCGACGGCACCCATGCGGTCCAGGTAGTCGTGGGCCTGCTGCCACTCGGCCTCCGCGTCGAGGCCGGCCGCGTGCAGCAGCGGCTGGGGGAGCAGCACCACCTGGTCGGGGTCTCGCGGGTCGATGTCGACGGCACCGAGGCCGAGGTCGAGGGCGTTGCCCAGGACCCGGTGGCGCACCCAGTCCAGGCCGGGGTGCAGCACGTGGTCGACGGGCAGCCCGACCGGACGCAGCCGCTCGCGCAGGCCGGCCGTCGGCAGGTCGGCGGCCCAGCGCCGGGCGAGCAGCCAGCGGCTGAGCCGCTCGCGGCCGCTCGTGGCCTCGGGGTCGTGACCCGCCAGCGCCCGTCGGCACTCGCCCCAGGAGACCCATACGCTGGGGGTGCCCGTGAGGGTCACGCCGAGCTTCGCGGGCTCGATGTCGAGGTCGTGCAGGACCGACACGGCCAGCACCCCGCGGCGCAGCTCGACGGCGGTCGGGGCTCTCATGGCCCGACGGTACCCACGTGCGGACGCCCCGAGCCGGGCCAACCGGGTGACAACCGAGGGGGTCCTCCACTCGGAGGATGCGGCCCCCCTCCTTTCGGACCAACTGCAGGTGTTCTCGCGCGCCGACACCCTCTGTGACTGCACTCTGGCGAGGACGCGGTCACGCGGGCCCGTGCCCTTGAGGGGGGTGCACGGTCCCGGACCACGCAAGGAAGGGCCGGCTCCCACACCATGGGAGCCGGCCCTCAGCGTGTCCGGGGGTCAGACCGGCCCGAGGACCTTGTCGAGGTAGGCGTTGCGGAACAACCCCTCCGGGTCCACCGACCGGCGTACTGCCCGGAAGTCGTCGAAGCGCGGGTACCGCTCGCGCAGCTGCCCGGCGCCCAGGTTGTGCAGCTTGCCCCAGTGCGGGCGGCCACCGACCGAGCCCATGAGCTTCTCGACGGCGTCGAAGTAGCGGTCGTAGCGGGTGCCGCGGAAGGTGTGGACGGCGACGTAGGACGACTCACGGCCCGAGGCCGTCGACAGCGGGATGTCGTCGGCGGGCGCGGCGCGCACCTCGACCGGGAAGCTGATGAGCTCGCCGATCCGCTCCGGCAGGGTGGACAGCTCGCGCATCACGTCCGGCAGGTCGGCGCGGGGGATGGCGTACTCCATCTCGCAGAAGCGCACCCGGCGCGGCGAGGTGAACACGTGCGGCGCGACGTCGGTGTAGGCGCGGGCGCTGAGCGCCCGGGCCGCCACCTTGTTGATCGCCGGGACGAGCCGCGGTGCCACCGCCCCGAGCCGGCAGGTGAGGCCGAACACGCCGTTGGACAGCAGCTCGTCGTCGACCCAGGCGCGGGTACGCGACAGCGGCTGCAGCGGGCCGTCGCCCACCCGGTTGTTGCGCTTGGTGAGGGCGAGCCGGGTGTGCGGGAACCAGTAGAACTCGAAGTGGTCGTTGTCGGCGACCAGCTCGTGGTAGCCGTCGAGCACGTCCTCGAGCGGCATCGGGCGCTCGTCGGCGTGCAGCGCGAACGACTTCTCGGCCTGGAACGTCACGGCCGAGACGATCCCGAGGGCGCCGAGCCCGACCCGCGCCGCCTCGAACAGCTCGGGGCGCTCGGTCGGCGAGCAGCTCACGACCGACCCGTCGGCGAGCACCAGCTCGAGGGCGGCGACCTGCGCGGCGAGCGACGCGCTGGCACGGCCGGTGCCGTGGGTGCCGGTGGAGATGGCTCCCGCGACGGTCTGGACGTCGATGTCGCCCATGTTGGTCAGCCCCAGCCCGTGCTCGCCCAGCAGGGCGTTGAGCCGGTGCAGGGGGAGGCCGGCCTCGACGGTGACCAGGCCGGTGGTGGTGTCCGCCGACAGCAGCTGGTCGTGGCGGTCGAGCTGGACCAGCACGCCGTCGGTGAGGCCGATCCCGGTGAACGAGTGACCGGAGCCGATGGCCTTCACCCGACGGCCCCCGGCGGCGGCCTCCTTGACGACCGCGGAGATCTCCTCGGCGCCGGCGGGGTGCGCCACCCGCGCAGGGGACATCGCCTGGTTGCCTGCCCAGTTCGACCAGGTGCTCATGTCAGCCTCCCCGAAGACATGAACGATCCTCACGTCTTGCGGCCTCGAGGTCAACTTCGTCCCAGATCTGCCGATGGGGGCCGGTGCTGATGGACAGTCGTCAGAGCGACGTCGCTCCCGTCCTGGTGACCCGCGACCCCCTCACCGGGATGCTGCGCCGCGCCGTCTTCGAGGAGGCGCTGCGGCACGAGGTGGACTCGGCCGAGCGCTTCGGGCCGCCGTCGCTGCTGGTGGCGGACCTCGACGGCCTCACCGGGTACGCCGACGCGCAGGGCCACCTCGCGGCGGACCTGCTCGTGGTCCGGCTGAGCGAGGTCCTGACCCGCAGCTCCCGGCGCAGCGACGTCCTCGGCCGACTGGGGCTCGACCAGCTCGCCGTGCTGCTGCCACGCACCGACCTCGCCCGGGTCCTGGTCGTGGCCCGCCGGGTGCTCGCCCGCACCCGCGCCGACG
>JBAVRG010000401.1:0-1921 GCA_049694795.1 Mycobacteriales bacterium | reverse complement strand
GCCTCCTCGTCGGGGGCCTCCAGCAGGCAGTACACCTTGCCGGCCGGGTTGTGGTAGAGCTCGAGCTGCCGGACGCCGAAGGCGTCGACCGCCCCGTCGCGGGTGTCCTGGCCGAGCTGCGCGATGGCTTCGGGCGGGAGCTTCAGATCGTCGTGGTAGTCCATGAACGTCGGCATGGCGGTGCCTCTCGCTGGGTGCGACCGATGGGGCCACTGTCCACCCGGCAGGGGGAGTGCGTCCAGAGGGCCCTACAGGCCGTGGTCCTTCAGCAGCTTGGCGACGTGGCCGGTCGCCTTGACGCCGTACGAGGCTGTCGTCACGGTGCCCTTCTCGTCGAGCAGGAACGTCGACCGGATCACGCCCACGACCGTCTTGCCGTAGAGCTGCTTCTCGCCGTACGCGCCGTAGGCGGTGAGCGTCTCCTTCGTCACGTCCGACAGCAGCGGGAACGTCAGCCCTTCGGCGTCACGGAACGTCGCGAGCTTCTCGGGCTTGTCGGGCGACAGCCCGACCACGGCGTAGCCGGCGTCCACGAAGCGCTGCAGGTTGTCGCGGAAGTCGCACGCCTGCTTGGTGCAGCCGGGAGTCATCGCGGCCGGGTAGACGTAGAGGACGACCTTCTTGCCCGCGAGGTCCGACAGCTGCACGGTCTTGCCGTCGGCGTCGGGCAGGGCGAACGCGGGGGCCTTGTCACCGGGGGACAGGCGGGGAGTGGCAGCCATGTCGACAGTCTGTCAGGCCGCGACGGACAGGGGCGCGTCCGCATGGTCGTGCATCCCCCTGGTACGGCGGAGCTGCCGGCCGCCGGTGAGGGCCAGCACGAGCACGAAGACCGCGGCGTTCACGAGGACGATCGTCGTGCCGGAGGGGATGTCGAGGTCGTAGGAGGCGTACATCCCGATGCCGCCGCACAGCGCGCCGAGGATGGAGGAGATCCAGAGCATCCGGCTGAACGAGTCGGTGAGCATGCGGGCCACGACGGCCGGGATGACCAGCGTCGCCGCCACCAGCGTGACGCCGATGATGGTCAGCGTCGCCAGGATCGACAGCGACAGGATGGCCATGAGCAGCGCGTCCATGGCGCGCACGTTGACGCCGGAGACGTCGGCCACCTCGGGGTCGAACGTCGAGAACAGGAACCGCCGGTAGAGCACCGTGAAGACCACGACCGCCAGCACCAGCGCGACCGCGAGCAGCACCAGGTCGCTGGTGTCGACGCCGAGGATGCTGCCGAACAGCGCGGCGTCGAAGCTCTTGCCGCGGTTGCCGAACTTGGTCAGCAGCGCGACGCCGAGCGCGAAGGACGCGGTGGTGATGACGCCGATCGCGGCGTCGGCGCCGATGCGCCGGCGGCGGGTGACGCCGTTGATGGCCAGCGCCGAGGCGAGGCCCCATACGCCCGCGCCGAGCAGCACGTTGACGCCGAAGAGCGGCGCGGCCGCGAAGCCGCCGAAGATGGCGTGCGAGAGCCCGTGGCCGATGTAGCTCATGCCGCGCAGCGTGATGAAGACCCCGATGAGGCCGCACAGCGCGCCCGCCATGACGGCCGCCTCCATGCCGTGCTGGAAGAACGCGTAGTGGAACGGGTGCAGGAAGCCGGTCATCACGCCACCCCGAGCCGACCGCCGTCGGCGTCGACCACGACCGGCATCCCGAGGTGCTGCAGCACCTCCATGCGGGCCCCGAAGACCCGCTCGAGCACGTCCGGCACGATGACCTCGGCCGGGCTGCCGGCGGCGATGACGCGCTGCTGAAGCGCCACCAGGTGCGGCAGGTGCGAGGCCATGCCGTTGAGGTCGTGGGTGGTGAGCACGATCGCCAGGCCCTCGCGGTTGAGGTCGTCGAGCAGGTGCAGCACCTCGTGCCGGGTGGCGACGTCGACGCCTGACGTGGGCTCGTCCATGAGCAGCAGGTCGGGCCG
>JBAVRG010000400.1:0-3022 GCA_049694795.1 Mycobacteriales bacterium | reverse complement strand
CTCGGGGCGGGCCGGGGTGTCGGCGCCGCCACGGCCGGTGTCGGCGGGGTCGTGGGCGCGGGGGTGCTGCACTCCACCGAGGTGAGCAGCCGCTCGACGATGGCGCGCGCGTCGCGGGCGTCGCTGGCCACGATGCCGTCCTCGAGCCGGGCCTGCTCGAGCTCGGAGAGCCGGTCGGTGGTCAGGTCGGTGCGCATCTCGACGTTCGACAGCGGCAGTCCGGCGATGTGGCCGGTGACCCCCCGGAAGACCGCGACGTTGCGGCCGTCGAGGCCGACGTAGTATTGCGAGCGGACGTAGGCCCAGCCGGCGGCGCTGCCGGCGAGCAGCAGGACCAGGGCGCCGACCCCGGCGACGAGGTACCGCCGCCGGCTGCGCGGCGCCACCTGCTCGGAGGCGACGGGAACCGGGGGTGGCTCCTCGTCGCGGCCCTGCGCCGCCCGCGCCCGGCCGGCCGGGCTGTCGGCCAACCCGGGGGGAGCCTCCTGCGGCGACTCGGCTGCGGCACCGGCCACGACCGGGTCGGACGCCGGGACGTCCTCGTCGACCACGTCGGCCACGATCACCGTGACGTTGTCAGGGCCGCCGCCGCGCAGGGCGAGCTCCACCAGCCGGTCGACGCACTCCTGCGGGTCGGTGATCTGCAGGGCCTCGCGGAGCGTGTCGAGGCTCCCGACCGGTCCGGTGAGGCCGTCGCTGCACAGCAGGTAGCGGTCGCCCGGCCGGGACTCGCGCACCGACAGGTCGAGCTCGACGTCGTCGCGGCCGTCGAGCACCCGGGTGATGACGGACCGCTGGGGGTGGCTGCCTGCCTCCTCCTCGCTGATGCGGCCCTCGTCGATGAGGGTCTGCACGAGGGTGTGGTCGTGGGTGATCTGGCTGAGCTCGCCGCCGCGCAGCAGGTAGCAGCGGGAGTCACCGACGTGCAGCAGCCCCAGCCGGGCTCCCGAGAACAGCAGCGCGACCAAGGTGGTGCCCATGCCGTGCAGGGCACCGTCGGCGGCGACCATGTCGCGCAGGTGCTGGTTGGCGGACCGGGCGGCGTCCTGCAGCGCGGCCAGCAGGTCGGGACCCGGGGCGTCCTCGTCGAGCGGTGCGAGCGACGCGATGGCCACTGCACTCGCCACCTCACCGGCCGCGTGCCCACCCATGCCGTCCGCCACCGCGAGCAGGCGCGGCCCGGCGTAGACCGAGTCCTCGTTCATGCTGCGCAGCAGCCCGGCGTGCGACCGCGCGGCGAAGCGCAGGGCAAGGGTCACGAGCGGGCCCGGGTGCTCATGAACGCAGCTCCAGCACGGTCTTGCCGATGCGGATCGGAGTGCCGACCGGCACGGTCGTGGGCCGGGTGACCTTCGCGGACCCGAGGTAGGTGCCGTTGGTGGAGCCGAGGTCCTCGAGCTGCCAGTCGTCGCCGGAGGGGACCAGACGCGCGTGCTTGTTGCTGGCGTAGTCGTCGGTGAGGACGAGGGTCGAGTCGTGCGCCCGGCCGAGCGTCACCGGGGTGTCGGACAGCGTGACGCGCGTGCCCTGCAGCGCCCCCTCGGTGACGACGAGCGCGCGGGCGGCGCCCTTCCTGCGGGCCGGCTTGGCGGTCTTGGCCGGCTTCGCAGCGGCCTGGGGCGGCGCGGTCGGGACCGGCTTGGGGGCCGCCTTGGTGCCCCACAGGTCGGCCCGCACCGCGCGGACCGCGAGCAGCACGAAGACCCACAGCAGTGCCAGCAGGCCGTACTTCACGACGGCGACGACGAGGGCGCTGCCCATCAGCGTCCCGACCGGTAGACGAGCTCGGTGCTGCCGACGGTGATCCGGTCGCCGTCGGTGAGCGTCACGGACGACACCCGCTGCCCGTTGACCCGGGTGCCGTTGGTCGACGCCAGGTCGTGCAGCTCGACCCGGTCGTCGACCTGCCGCAGCTCGGCGTGCCGCCGGGACACCCCGGTGTCCGGCAGCTGCAGGTCCGACTCGGGGCTGCGGCCGATCACCGTGGTCGCGCCCAGCGGGATCGTCCGACCGTCTGCGACCAGGTGCGGTGCGGCGTCTCCTTCCGCGGGGGCAGCCGCGGAAGGACCGGCCGCGGCCCCCGCGACCTCGCCCGCGACGACTGCGGACCGGATCCGGAAGGCCCCGGTGCCGAGCTCGTCGTGCTGCTCGAACTGCACCTCCACCGGACCGACGAAGGACCAGCCCTGCTCCTGGGCGGCTTCGGAGACCATCGCGCCGAGCTCCCGGCGCAGCGGCTCGTCGTACTCGCGCAACCGCTCGCTGTCGGCCTCGCCGAGCTCGACGACGTAGCTGTTGGGGACGAGCACCCGGCCGGCGGCGACGATGGCCTTCTTGTCCTCCGCCTCGCGGGTGAGTGCAGCTGCGACTTCCACGGGCTCGACGTACCCACCGAAGGCACGCGTGAAGGCGCCTTGAACGAGGCCCTCGAGCCGTCGCTCGAAGCGCTGCAGGACGCCCACGCTGCTTCCCCTTCCCTCGCCGACGTGATCGTATCCGCGACCTGCGTCACGCCCTGCTACCGTTGGCACTCGCAACTCGGGCGAGTGGCGGAATGGCAGACGCGCACGGTTCAGGTCCGTGTGTCCGTAAGGACGTGGGGGTTCAACTCCCCCCTCGCCCACCAGTGTGATCTCTCACGAGATCGGAATGGCTCTGAACCCTCACGGGGGTTCGGAGCCATTTGCTTTTCTGGGGTAGCGGGGCTTGCCGGTGGGCTGGTAGTCGCGCTGCGGGTCGATGGTGAGTTCGCGGAGGAGCTCGCCGGTGGCGGCGTGGACGACGCGGACGTGCAGGTCCTGGACGAGCATGATCACGGGGGTTCGGGCGAGGGTTCGGCCCATGCCGATGTGGTGCAGTCGGCCGTTGACGCGCAGGGTGAGCTTTCCGTCCTTGTCGATCTTGTCCTCGCGGACCCGGTCGTGGGTGTCGGTGCGGTGCTGGCCGGGTGGGGTGGCCTTCGGGCGAGCGGTGTAGGCGGTCGCCGGGGTCGCGGAGTGCGGTAGCGAGCGGTGCGGGCGAC
>JBAVRG010000399.1:0-2220 GCA_049694795.1 Mycobacteriales bacterium | reverse complement strand
AGGTGCAGGCCGGCCTCATCAGCAAGGACGAGGAGGCGGCGTTCACGCGCGACCTCGAGAACGGCACGGAGGCCTACCTGCAGATGTGGGAGCGGGCCACCGGCGTGGGTGGCGACAGCTGCCGCTCCGACGTCGCCGACCTGACCTCCGGTGACCTGAAGGCCGTCAAGCGGGGCATGACCTGGGAGCAGGTCCTGGCGGTGCTCGGCCAGCCGCACACCCGCGAGGGCTCGGTGTTCAGCTACTGCGGCCCCGGCGGCACCTCCCGGGTGACCTTCGGCAGCGACGGGACGGTCAGCCGCGTGGCGTAGACGGGAGGGCCCCGGCCGCTACAGCCGGGTGCGGGCCTCCCAGAGCGCAGGGAAGAAGCGCCGGGTCAGCGTCGAGCGCAGGTAGGCCGCGCCCGAGGAGCCGCCCGTCCCGGGCTTGAGGCCGATCTGCCGCTCGACCGCGAGCACGTGCCGGTGCCGCCAGTGCCCGACCGCCTCGTCGTAGTCGAGCAGCGTCTCGGCGAGCATGGTGATCAGCGACGGTCCGCTGCGCAGCATGTCGACGACGTCGGCGACGCCGTACCGGGCGAGCGCCTGGCCGAAGACGTCGGCGAGGGTGGGGGCGTCGAGCCGGGCCTGCAGCCGGGCGCGCTCGTCGTCGGACAGCCAGGGCGACTGCAGGTAGCCGGCATCCTTGAGGCCCGAGGCGAACTCGAGCTCGCGGAACTGCGCCGACTGGAAGCCGCTGCCGCCCTCCAGCACGTGCCGGAACTCCAGGTAGCCCGCGGGCGTCATGGTGCCCAGCACGTCCCACTGCGCGACGAGCTGGCGCATGATCGTGACGATCCGCCGGAGCCGGGTCTCCGCCTCGGGGAAGCGGTCGTCGGCGATCAGCCGGGTGGACTCGTCGAGCTCGTGCAGCACCAGCTTGAACCAGAGCTCGTGCGACTGGTGCAGCACGACGAACAGCAGCTCGTCGTGCGCGCGCGGCTCCTGCTGGAGCGCGAGGAGCTCGGGGACGCGCAGGTACGACGCGTAGGTGACGTCAGGCACCGGACCACTCTGGCAGCCGGAGGTGCGCTGCGACAGCGAACCCCGATGTGCCCGTCGGGACACATCATGACAACCTTGTCCTCATGAGCAGCGACGTCATCTCCGTGGAACGTGTCATCCCCGTCCCTGCCGACCAGGTGTTCGCCCTGATCTCCGACCCGCGTCGGCACCAGGAGTTCGACGGCTCGGGCACGGTCCGGGAGGCCAAGAACGTGCCGGACCGCCTCGAGCTGGGCGCGCGGTTCGGCATGGACATGAAGCTGGGCCTGCCCTACTCGATGGTGAGCACCGTCATCGAGTACGAGCAGGACCGTCGGCTCGCCTGGCAGACGACCTCGCCGCTGCCGATCGTGGGTCGCTTCGTGGGTGGCCGCATCTGGCGCTACGAGCTGGAGCCGGTCGAGGGCGGCACGCTGGTGCGCGAGAGCTGGAACATCACCCAGGAGAAGCGCAAGAGCGCGGTGCGCCCGCTCGGCCCGACGACCAGGAAGAACATGGAGCGCACCCTGGAGCGCATCGAGCAGGTCCTCACGCCGTCCCCCCAGCAGGTCTAGCCGCCCGTGCAGCAGCTCAGCGGTCTCGACGCCGCCTTCCTCGCGATGGAGACGCACGCGGTCTTCGGGCACGTGGGCAGCGTCTGCGTGCTCGACCCGTCCACCGCGCCGGGGCCGGTGACGCTCGAGACGGTCACCCGGCTCATCGAGGAGCGCCTGCACCTCATCCCGCCGTTCCGGCGGCGCCTCGTCGAGGTGCCGCTCGGGCTCGACCAGCCGTACTGGATCGAGGACCCCGACTTCGACATCGAGTACCACGTGCGCGAGCTCGCGCTGCCCGCACCGGGTGACGACCGGCAGCTCGCCGAGCAGTGCGCCCGGCTGCACGCCCGGCCGCTGGACCGCAGCCGGCCGCTCTGGGAGCTCTACCTGATCCACGGCCTGTCCGGAGGGCGTCTCGCCGTCTACAACAAGGTCCACCACGCGGCGATCGACGGCGTGTCCGGCAACGAGATGCTCACCGCGGTCCTCGACCTCTCACCCGAGGGGCGCGGGGTGGTGCCGCCGGAGCCGTGGCAGGGCGAGTCCGAGCCGGGGTCGCTGTCGATGCTGGCCCGCTCCGCCGTGAGCCTCGCCGGCCACCCCGTGCGCGCCGCGCGGATGACGTACGGCGTCGCCCGCTC
>JBAVRG010000398.1:0-2213 GCA_049694795.1 Mycobacteriales bacterium | reverse complement strand
TGTCGGCGGCACGTGAAAACTGACCCCCTGACGGCACGCGAAAGTTGACCCCCTCCCGAGACCCTGGCTCTAACCGAGCTGGGGGGTGGGGGTGCTTTCCGTGGAGGACTGGGCGGAGATCCGTCGGCTGCATCGGGCCGAGGGGATGCCGATCAAGACGATCGCGCGGGTGATGCGGGTCAGTAGGAACACGGTCCGGGCGGCGTTGCGCAGCGACGGTCCGCCGAAGTACGAGCGGTCCGGTCCCGGCTCGATCGTGGACGGGGTCGAGCCGCGGATCCGGGAGCTGCTGCAGGCATGGCCGACGATGCCGGCGACGGTGATCGCCGAGCGGATCGGGTGGGACCGGTCGATCCGGGTGCTGTCGGATCGGGTCGCGGAGCTGCGGCCGGTCTATCTGCCACCGGACCCGGCTGGGCGCACGACGTACTTGGCCGGGGAGATCGCGCAGTGCGACTTCTGGTTCCCGCCGATCACGTTGCCGGTCGGGTTCGGGCAGACCCGCCCTGCGACGCAGCTGCCGGTGTTGACCATGGTGACCGGCTACTCCCGCTGGGCCAGCGCGCTGCTGGTCCCGACGCGCGGCGCTCCGGACCTGTTCGCCGGGTCGTGGCAGCTGCTCGTCGCGCTGGGAGCTGTCCCGCGGGTGCTGGTCTGGGACGGCGAAGGTGCGGTCGGCAGGTGGCGGGCCGGCAAGCCGGAGCTGACCGAGGACTGCCAGGGGTTCCGCGGCACGCTGGGTGCGAAGCTGCTGATCTGCAAGCCCCGCGACCCGGAGGCGAAGGGGCTGGTCGAGCGGTTCCACGACTACCTCGAGCGCTCGTTCCTGCCCGGGAGGACCTTCACCGGCCCGGCGGACTTCAACGCGCAGCTGCAGGCGTGGCTGCAGCTGGTGAACGGCCGGCCGCGGCGGGCGCTTGGGTGCGCCCCGACCGATCGGATCGCCGCGGACCGCGCCGCGATGCTCGCGTTGCCGCCGGTCGCGCCGGTGACCGGCTGGCGCAGCACGACCCGGCTCGCGCGTGACCACTACGTCCGCCTGGACAGCAACGACTACTCGGTGCACCCGGCCGTCATCGGCCGGCGCGTTGACATCCACGCCGACCTGGGACGGGTGCGGGTGTTCAGCGACGGGAACCTCGTCGCCGACCACGAACGCCTCTGGGCTCGGCATCAGACGATCAGCGCGCCCGAGCACGTCGCGGCGGCCGCGGCGCTGCGCACCTCCCGGGTCGGGCTGCTCCGGCCGGCGCCGGATCACGACGTCCAGACCAGGGCGCTGACCGACTACGACACCGCCCTCGGCCTGACAGAGGCCGCCGACACCGCCGAGGGCGGTGTCGCATGACGACCCGCACCGCCGGCAAGACCACTGCCCAGTCCCGCGACGTCACCAGCGAGGTCGCGTTCCTGACCCGGGCGCTGAAGGCACCGACGTTGCGCGAGGCCGTCCCACGGCTGGCCGAGCGCGCCCGGGCGGAGTCCTGGACGCACGAGGAGTTCCTGATCGCGTGTCTGCAGCGCGAGGTGTCGGCGCGCGAGAGCCACGGCGGCGAGGGCCGGATCCGCGCCGCCCGGTTCCCCGGCCGCAAGAGCCTGGAGGAGTTCGACTTCGACCACGCCCGCGGCCTCAAGCGCGACCTCATCGCGCACCTGGGCACGCTCGACTTCGTCACAGCGAAGGAGAACGTGCTGCTGCTCGGACCACCCGGCACCGGCAAGACCCACCTCGCCACCGGACTGGCGATCCGCGCCTGCCAAGCCGGCCACCGTGTGCTGTTCGCGACCGCCGCCGAGTGGGTCACCCGCCTCGCCGACGCCCACCACACCGGCCGGCTGCAAGACGAGCTCCGCCGCCTGGGCCGCTACCCGCTGCTCGTCGTCGACGAGGTCGGCTACATCCCCTTCGAGCCCGAGGCCGCGAACCTGTTCTTCCAGCTCGTGTCCAGCCGCTACGAACGCGCCAGCCTGATCGTCACCAGCAACAAGCCCTTCGGCCGGTGGGGCGAAGTCTTCGGCGACGAGGTCGTCGCCGCCGCCATGATCGACCGGCTCGTCCACCACGCCGAAGTCATCTCACTCAAGGGCGACAGCTACCGCCTCAAAGACCGCGACCTCGGCCGCGTCCCGACAGCCAACAAGACCAACGACAACGACTGAGGGGGTCAACTTTCAGATGCCGAAGGGGGGTCAGTTTTCAGCCGCCGTTGACA
>JBAVRG010000397.1:0-10900 GCA_049694795.1 Mycobacteriales bacterium | reverse complement strand
ATCCGGCGCACCTGGCGCTCGTGCGCCGCGGCGGCGTCCGGCGACGGCGGCCACGGGAACACCCCGTTGCGGTAGGCGGCCCGCAGGGTCGCCGGGTCGAGGACCCCGCCGAGCGCGACGAGCTCGTACGGCGCCGCCGCCACGTCGAGGTCGTCGAAGAGCACGCGACCACCCTGTCAGAGCGGCAGGGAGGGAGCGGGCGAGGGAGCGGGCGACGGGAATCGAACCCGCACCATCAGTTTGGAAGACTGAGGCTCTGCCATTGAGCTACGCCCGCGCGCTGCGCTCACCTCTAGAGTGGGCCGGCGCACGCGGGGCGTAGCGTAGTGGCTAGCGCGCCTGCTTTGGGAGCAGGAGATCGCGGGTTCGAGTCCCGCCGCCCCGACAGCACCGCTCCACCTCGTCCCACCGCCCTGAACCGCTCCACCCTGAACTGCTCCACCTGAGAGGAACACGTCTGTGCAGAGCTCCGTCGAGACCCTGAGCCCGACGAGGGTCAAGCTCACCGTCGAGGCCGGCTTCGACGAGCTCAAGCCCGAGCTGGACAAGGCCTACCGCACCATCGGCTCGCAGGTGAAGGTCCAGGGCTTCCGGCCCGGCAAGGTGCCGCCGCGCATCCTCGACCAGCGCGTGGGCCGGGGCGTCGTCCTCGAGGAGGCCGTCAACGAGGCCATCCCGCGGCTGTACGGCGAGGCCGTCGAGTCGTCCAAGATCGCGCCTGTCGCCCGCCCGGAGATCGAGGTCACCGAGCTCGACGACAACAACAAGCTGGCGTTCACCGCCGAGGTCGACGTCCGGCCCGAGTTCGCGCTCCCGGCCTTCGACGGGCTGAGCGTCACCGTCGACGACGTGGTCGTGACCGACGAGGACGTCGAGGAGCAGCTCACCGGCCTGCGCGAGCGGTTCGCCTCGCTGAGCCCGGTGGAGCGCCCCGCGGCTGACGGCGACTACGTCTCCCTCGACCTGGTCGCGACCGTTGACGGCGACGAGGTCCCGGGCGGCACCGCGCAGGGCCTGTCCTACGAGGTGGGCTCCGGCACCCTGCTCGACGGCATCGACGACGCGGTCCGCGGTGCCTCGGCCGGCGACGCGCGCAGCTTCCAGACCTCCCTGGTCGCCGGTGACCTCGAGGGCAAGGCGGCGGACGTCGCCGTCACGGTCCGCTCCGTCAACGAGCGCACCCTGCCCGAGGCCGACGACGAGTGGGCGCAGCAGGCCGCCGGGCTGTCCCTCGATGAGCTCAAGGCCGACATCCGCACCCGCATCGACCGCGTCAAGCGGCTGCAGCAGGGCGTCGACGCCCGCGACAAGGTCCTCGAGGCGCTCCTCGCGCAGGTCGAGGTGCCGCTGCCCGAGACGGTTCTCGCGTCCGAGCTCGAGTGGCGCACGCACACGACCGAGGACCAGCTCGCCCGTGCCGGTCAGACCAAGGAGGCGTTCCTCGCCGACCAGGGCAAGACGGCGCAGGAGTGGGAGGCCGAGCTCAAGGAGGGCGCCGAGCAGGCCGTCAAGGCGCAGCTCGTGCTCGACGCTGTCGCCGACGCCGAGGAGCTCGAGATCACCGACGCCGAGCTCAACGACCAGCTCATCCGCCGCGCGGCCCGCGCCGGCCTGGCGCCGCAGGACTACGCCAACCGCATCGTGCAGAGCGGCCAGCTCGCCGGCCTGGTGTCGGAGGTGCGCCGCGGCAAGGCCCTGGCCACCGTCATGGAGTCCGCCACCATCAAGGACGCCTCCGGCAACACCGTCGACCTCGAGCAGCTGCGCGACGACATGGCCAGCCCCGAGGCCGAGGTCGAGACCGACGAGGACGGCCGCCCGTTCCACGTGCACGGCGACGGCTCCGTCCACTACCTGGACGAGGACGAGCACGAGCACTGAGCAGCTCCCGCACGGCACCGACGGCCGGCCGCCCCTCACGGGGTGGCCGGCCGTCGCCGTACCGGGGGTCTGGCCGGTCCTGGGTGGTGCCGGCGGCTTACGCCCACGGCGAAGCCTGCGCCGGTCCGGGGTGTCGTGACGCCCCACGGGGTTAGTGTCCGTCACAGACACGGGCCGCACCTGGCCCGCGTGACCTCGAGGGAAGGGCCTGTCCCGTGACCCGTACCGACTCCGGTCTGGTCGTGCCGACCTCGCTCGGCAGCGCCAACCCCGCCGTCACCCCTGCGGCACCCGCCGCCCGCATGCCGGGCGGCAACGGCGGCCTGGACGACCAGGTGTTCAACCGGCTGCTGAAGGAGCGCATCATCTTCCTCGGCTCACAGGTCGAGGACTCCATGGCCAACGCCATCTGCGCCCAGCTGCTGCTGCTCGCCGCCGAGGACCCCGACCGCGACATCTTCCTCTACATCAACAGCCCGGGTGGCTCGATCTCCGCGGGCATGGCGATCTACGACACGATGCAGTTCGTCAGCAACGACGTGGCCACCGTGGGTCTGGGCCTGGCCGCCTCGATGGGGCAGTTCCTGCTCTGCGCGGGCGCCAAGGGCAAGCGCTACGCCACCCCGCACGCGCGGATCATGATGCACCAGCCCTCGGGCGGCATCGGCGGCACCGCGGCCGACATCGCCATCCAGGCCGAGCAGATGCTCTACGTCAAGAAGCAGATGGCGGAGCGGATCGCGTTCCACACCGGCCAGACCGAGGAGCAGATCGAGAAGGACTCCGACCGCGACCGCTGGTTCTCCGCGCAGGAGGCCAAGGAGTACGGCTTCATCGACCACGTGATCACCGCTGCCAAGGACGTCCCGTCGGGCGCCGGCACCCGGGCCTAGGGAAAGAAGACCGCCATGAGCTACGGATCGCACTTCTCGGACCCGACGAACTACTACATCCCGACCGTCATCGAGCAGACCTCCCGCGGCGAGCGTGTGTCCGACATCTACAGCCGGTTGCTCAAGGAGCGCATCATCTTCGTGGGCACCGCGATCGACGACGGGGTCGCCAACGTCGTGATGGCGCAGCTGCTGCACCTGGAGTCCGAGGACCCCGACCGCGACATCAGCATCTACATCAACAGCCCCGGCGGATCGTTCACGGCCCTGACGGCGATCTACGACACGATGCAGTTCGTCAAGCCCGAGATCCAGACGATCTGCATGGGGCAGGCCGCGTCCGCGGCCGCGGTCCTGCTCGCCGCCGGCACCAAGGGCAAGCGGCTCGCGCTCGAGCACGCCCGGGTGCTGATCCACCAGCCCAGCGGCGGTGGGGAGGGGCAGTCCTCCGACATCGAGATCCAGGCGCGGGAGATCCTGCGGATGCGCGAGCTGCTCGAGCAGATGCTCGCCCGGCACACGGGTCGCACGCCGGAGCAGATCCGCGTCGACATCGAGCGCGACAAGATCCTCACCGCGCGCGAGGCTGTCGAGTACGGCCTGGTGGACGAGGTGGTCTCCACGCGCAAGACCGCGCAGCTGTCCTCCACCTGACCCGCTGGAGACGTCGGCGAGTCCGCCGATAGCAGTACGGAAGAGCGCTCCCAGGCGGTACCGTCGGGAGCGGGGCACGCCCAGCGCGCTGGGTCGACACGGGACGAGGTAGCTGGTGGCACGCATCGGGGACGGCGGCGACCTGCTGAAGTGCTCCTTCTGCGGAAAGTCGCAGAAGCAGGTCAAGAAGCTGATCGCCGGGCCGGGCGTCTACATCTGCGACGAGTGCATCGACCTGTGCAACGAGATCATCGAGGAGGAGCTCAGCGAGAGCTCCGAGCTCAAGTGGGACGAGCTGCCCAAGCCCCGCGAGATCTACGACTTCCTCGACGGCTACGTCATCGGCCAGGAGACCGCGAAGCGCACCCTCGCGGTGGCGGTCTACAACCACTACAAGCGCATCCAGGCCGGCGCGGGCGACAACCACAAGAACGGCGACCCGGTCGAGCTGCAGAAGTCCAACATCCTGCTGCTCGGTCCCACCGGCTGCGGCAAGACGCTGCTCGCGCAGACGCTCGCCAAGATGCTCAACGTCCCGTTCGCCATCGCCGACGCCACCGCGCTCACCGAGGCCGGCTACGTCGGTGAGGACGTCGAGAACATCCTGCTCAAGCTGATCCAGGCCGCCGACTACGACGTCAAGAAGGCCGAGACCGGGATCATCTACATCGACGAGGTCGACAAGATCGCCCGCAAGTCGGAGAACCCCTCGATCACGCGCGACGTGAGCGGTGAGGGCGTCCAGCAGGCGCTCCTGAAGATCCTCGAGGGCACCACCGCGTCGGTGCCGCCGCAGGGCGGCCGCAAGCACCCGCACCAGGAGTTCATCCAGATCGACACCACGAACGTCCTGTTCATCGTGGGGGGCGCGTTCGCCGGCCTCGACAAGGTCATCGAGCAGCGGATCGGCAAGAAGGCCGTCGGCTTCGGTGCGGTCCTGCACTCCAAGCACGAGGTCGACCCGGGCAGCGTCTTCGCCGACGCGATGCCCGAGGACCTGCTGAAGTACGGCATGATCCCCGAGTTCATCGGCCGGCTGCCGGTGCTCACCAGCGTCAACAACCTCGACCGCACGGCGCTCATCCGGATCCTCACCGAGCCCAAGAACGCCCTGGTCAAGCAGTACTCCCGGCTGTTCGAGCTCGACGGCGTCGACCTCGAGTTCACCGACGACGCCCTCGAGGCCATCGCGGACCAGGCCATCAAGCGCGGCACCGGTGCCCGCGGCCTGCGCGCGATCATGGAGGAGGTGCTGCTCTCGGTGATGTACGAGATCCCGAGCCAGGGCGACATCGCCAAGTGCGTCGTGACCCGCGAGGTCGTGCTCGAGCACGTCAACCCGACCCTCGTGCCGCGCGACGCCTCCACCCCTGCGCGCCGCGAGCGCCGCGAGAAGTCCGCGTAGCTCCCGTCGCTTCCGGCCCGGCGCAGCTCAGCCCGGCGCGCGGTAGCCGGCGAGCTGGCGGGCCTGGCAGACCAGGCGCCCGGTGCTGTCCCACACGTCGCAGTCCTCGTCGAGCCAGCCGTCCTCGAGCAGGCGCGCGCGCTGCTCCACCCGCAGCGGCCCGGGCGCCGGCACGGCACGCACGTACGCGGTGAGCTCGACGGTCGGCACCCAGCCCGGGACGCCCAGGTCGAAGGTCACGGGGGCGAGCGCGTCCGCGACCACGAGCAGGTCGAGCACCGTCATGCCGGGCACCGTGACCCAGGCCGCCACCCGGCCGCCCTCGCCCGGGACCCCGCTCGCGAAGCTGACCGTCGCCGGGTCGGCCCGCACGTCGACGAACTCCAGGTGCCCGATCCGGAAGCCCGGCGCGGGCTCGGGGACCATGTGCACGCAGTCCTGCGCCGGCGGCAGCTCCGGGGGAGCGGTGCGCGACCAGAACGGCTGGGCGCCCGCGTGCAGCAGACCGGTGGTCACCAGGCTCTCCACGCAGGCGGTGCCCTCCTGCGACAGCACGGCTCGCGACTGCGTCACCCGGCGCCCGTCGCGCAGCACCTGGGTCTCGATGCTCGCCGCTCCCGCGTCGGGGGCGCGCAGGAAGTGGGCGCTCACCGCCAGCGGGTGCGGGTGCCGCTCCGTCACCACCGCGGCGGCGAGCTGGCGCAGCAGGTAGCCGCCATGGATCTTGCCGCCGATGGCCCAGCGTCCGTCGAGATCGAGCTGCATGGTCGGAAACCCTATGCAGGCGTTCCCTAGACTCAACGGGGTGACTGCCAACATGCCTGAGCGCCCCACCCTCGACGGCCTCGAGGCGAAGTGGGACGCCGTATGGCAGCAGCAGCAGACCTACGCGTTCGACCGCACCGCCGCGCGCGAGGACGTCTACGCGATCGACACCCCGCCGCCGACCGTGAGCGGCTCCTTGCACGTCGGTCACGTGTTCAGCTACACGCACACCGACCTCGTCGCCCGCTTCCAGCGGATGACCGGCAAGGCCGTCTTCTACCCGATGGGCTGGGACGACAACGGCCTGCCCACCGAGCGCCGGGTGCAGAACTACTACGGCGTGCGCTGCGACCCGAGCGTCCACTACGACCCGTCCTTCACCCCGCCCGAGAAGCCGGGCAAGGACCAGGTGCCCCTCAGCCGGCAGAACTTCGTCGAGCTGTGCCACGTCCTCACGGCCGAGGACGAGCAGGTCTTCGAGAAGATCTTCCGCCAGCTCGGCCTGTCCGTGGACTGGAACCACCAGTACGCCACCATCGACGACCGCTCCCGACGCGCCGCCCAGCGCGGCTTCCTGCGCAACCTCGCGCGCGGGGAGGCCTACGCGCAGGAGGCGCCCACGCTGTGGGACGTCGACTTCCGTACGGCGGTCGCGCAGGCCGAGCTGGAGGACCGCGAGCAGCCCGGCGCCTACCACCGCATCGGCTTCCACCGGGCCGACGGCGAGAAGGTCTTCATCGAGACCACCCGGCCGGAGCTGCTGCCGGCGTGCGTCGCCCTCGTGGCGCACCCGGACGACGAGCGCTACCAGCCGCTGTTCGGCGCCACCGTCACCACGCCGCTGTTCGGCGTGCCGGTGCCGGTCGTGGCGCACCACCTGGCCGACCCCGAGAAGGGGAGCGGCATCGCCATGATCTGCACGTTCGGTGACACGACGGACGTGACGTGGTGGCGCGAGCTCGACCTCCCGGTGAGGTCCATCGTCGGTCGGGACGGTCGTCTGCTCCCGACCCCGCCGGAGGGCGTCGCGCCCGCGCCCTACGCCGAGCTGGCGGGCAAGACTGCCAAGCAGGCCCAGAAGCGCATCGTGGAGCTGCTCGCCGAGAGCGGCGACCTGGTTGGGGAGCCCAAGCCCATCACGCACCCGGTGAAGTTCTTCGAGAAGGGCGACCGCCCGCTCGAGATCGTCACCAGCCGGCAGTGGTACATCCGCAACGGTGGTCGCGACGCCGACCTGCGCGAGCGGCTGCTCGCCCGGGGCGGCGAGCTGGACTGGCACCCGGGCTACATGCAGGCCCGTTACGACAACTGGGTCGGGGGCCTCAACGGCGACTGGCTGATCAGCCGGCAGCGCTTCTTCGGCGTGCCGTTCCCGCTCTGGTACCGCCTTGACGAGCACGGCGAGGTCGTCTACGACGCCCCGATCGTGCCGAGCGAGGACCGGCTGCCGGTGGACCCGGCCAGCGACGTGCCGGACGGCTTCACCGAGGAGCAGCGCGGCGTGCCCGGCGGCTTCGTCGGCGACCCGGACGTCATGGACACCTGGGCCACCTCCTCGCTCAGCCCGCAGATCGCCGGGCAGTGGGAGGACGACCCCGACCTGTTCTCCCGGGTCTTCCCGTACGACCTGCGGCCGCAGGCGCACGAGATCATCCGCACCTGGTTGTTCGCGACCGTGGTGCGGGCGCACCACGAGCACGGCTCGCTGCCCTGGTCGGACGCCATGATCAGCGGCTGGGTGCTCGACCCGGACCGCAAGAAGATGGCGAAGTCCAAGGGCAACGTCGTCACGCCGCTCGAGCACCTCGACAAGCACGGCTCCGACGCCGTCCGGTACTGGTCGGCGAGCGCCCGCCCGGGCAGCGACACCGCGTTCGACGAGAACCAGATCAAGGTCGGCAGGCGGCTGGCGACCAAGCTGCTCAACGCCTCCAAGTTCGCCCTGGGCTTCCCCGAGGCGCCGGCCGGCGAGGTGACCGAGGCGGTCGACAAGGCGCTGCTCACCGCCCTCGCGAAGGTCGTCGAGGACGCCACTGCGGCGTTCGAGGGCTACGACCCGAGCCGGGCGCTCGAACGCTCCGAGACGTTCTTCTGGGCCTTCTGCGACGACTACATCGAGCTCGTGAAGGGCCGCGCCTACGGCGAGGGCCCGGCGGCCGAGTCCGCGGGCCGCACGCTTCGGATCGCGCTGGAGGTTCTGCTCAAGCTCTTCGCCCCGGTGCTGCCGTTCGCGACCGAGGAGGTCTGGTCGTGGTGGCGCGAGGGCTCGGTGCACCGCGCGTCGTGGCCGACCACCGACGGCCTCAAGACCGGCGGTGACCCTGCCGTGCTCGAGGTCGCAGGCACGGTCCTCAGCCAGGTGCGCAAGGCCAAGAGCAGCGCCCAGGTGTCCATGAAGACGGAGGTCAGCCGCCTCGTCGTCCGCGACACCGCCGCGCGTCTGGCCCTGGTCCGCGAGGCGCAGGTCGACCTCGTCAACGCCGGCGTCGTGACCGGCGAGCTCCTGCTGGAGGAGGGCGAGCCGGGCGTCGAGGTGACCCTGGCGCAGGCGTGACGCTCGAGCGCGTCACGCAGGCCCTCGCCGGCCGGTTCCCGAGCGAGGACCGGATGGTGCCCGACCTCGACCGGATCCGGCTGCTGTGCGACCTGCTGGGCGACCCGCAGCGCTCCTTCGCCGCGGTGCACCTGACCGGGACCAACGGCAAGACCAGCACCGCGCGCATGGTCGACAGCCTGCTGCAGTCCTTCGGGCTGCGGACCGGTCGGTACACCAGCCCGCACCTCGACCGCGTGACGGAGCGGATCACCCTCCAGGGGGAGCCCCTCACCGACGAGCGCTTCACCGAGGTCTTCGACGAGATCTCGCCGTACGTCGAGCTCGTCGACACCCGATCCCCCCACCCGATGACGTTCTTCGAGGTGCTGACCGGGATGGCCTTCGCGGCGTTCGCGGACGCACCGGTCGACGTCGCCGTGCTCGAGGTCGGGCTCGGCGGCCGGTGGGACGCCACCAACGTCGTCGACGCGGCGACCTGCGTGGTGCTCCCGGTCGGGCTCGACCACGTGCCGCTGCTCGGCAGCACCCTCGCCGAGATCGCGGCTGAGAAGGCCGGCATCGTCCACGAGGGCGCCACGGTCGTGCTCGCGGCGCAGCAGCCGGAGGCGGCGCAGGTGCTGCTGCGGCACTGCGTGGAGGTCGGCGCCACCGTGGCGCGCGAGGGCCTCGAGTACGGCGTCATCGACCGGCGGACCGCGGTCGGCGGCCAGCTGCTCACCCTGCGCGGCCTCGCCGGGGTCTACGACGAGGTGTTCCTGCCCCTGCACGGGCCGCACCAGGCGGCCAACGCCGCGGCTGCGCTGGCTGCGCTGGAGGCGTTCTTCGGGGCCGGCGAGCCGCTGGACGTGGAGACGGTCCGGGCCGGCTTCGCCACGGTCACGAGCCCGGGCCGGCTGGAGGTGGTGCGGACGTCGCCCACCGTGATCGTGGACGCAGCCCACAACCCGCACGGCATGGCTGCGACCGTGGCGGCCCTGGCCGACGCGTTCGCCTTCACGCACCTGGTGGCGGTCGTCGCCTGCCTCGGCGACAAGGACGCCCGGACGATGCTCGAGCTGCTCGAACCGGCGGTCGCCTCGGTGGTGGTCACCGAGAGCTCCTCGCCCCGCCGGCTGCCGGTCGACGAGCTGCGCGCGATCGCGGAGGAGGTGTTCGGCGAGGACCGGGTGCGCGTCGAGGACCGCCTCGACGACGCCCTCGACACCGCGATCGCCCTGGCCGACGCCGAGGCGGAGTACGGCGGCGCGGGCGTGCTCGTGACCGGCTCGGTGGTCACCGCCGGTGAGGCCCGCACCCTCCTGCGCGCCCGCTGACCGCCGTACCGGCCCGACGCCTGCCGTCGCCCCTGCGGTCCGCCTGGATCCGCCCTGCGTGCCGGTAGCCTGACGGCCGACCGCGGCAGAGCCGCCGCGCCAGAACTCCAGGAGAAGCACACCGTGGCCACCGAGCGCACCCTCGTCCTCGTCAAGCCCGACGGCGTCCGCCGCGGCCTCGCCGGCGAGGTCATCAGCCGGCTGGAGCAGAAGGGCCTGACCCTGGTCGCCCTCGAGCTGCGCACGCTGGCCCGCGAGACCGCCGAGGAGCACTACGCCGAGCACAAGGAGCGCCCGTTCTTCGGCGAGCTGGTCGAGTTCATCACCGGCGGCCCGCTCGTCGCGCTCGTCGTCGAGGGCCCCAACGCGGTCGCCGGCGTGCGCCGCCTGATGGGCGTCACGAACCCCGTCGAGGCCACCCCCGGCTCGATCCGGGGCGACTACGCGCTCGAGATCGGCCAGAACCTGGTGCACGGCTCGGACAGCCCCGAGTCGGCCGCCCGCGAGATCGCGATCTTCTTCCCGGGGCTCTAGAACCCCGTCGGAACCGGCCGCAACCCTGGCCCCAGCCTGAACCCAGCCTGACCCCAGCCTGACTGACGGCCCGTGGCGCACTTCACAGAAGGCGCCCGGGCCGTCGGCGTGTCACGCTCGGCAGGGCCCCTCGACCTCGACTGGAGGTGGACAGGGGGTTTCGGCGAAGCGGGTCATCCCGGTTACAGTGGGACCTCCGCCGCACCCTGACCGGTGCGCCGCCGTGCCAACCCCGATGGTGAAGGGCTCTCCCCGCTGATGGCGAAGAACGCCAACAACATGTCGTTCCTCGGCCGTGACATGGCCGTCGACCTCGGGACCGCGAACACGCTGGTCTACGTCCGTGGGCGCGGTGTCGTGCTCAACGAGCCGAGCGTCGTGGCGATCAACACGAGCACGACCGGCATCCTTGCCGTCGGCACCGAGGCCAAGCGCATGATCGGCCGCACCCCCGGCAACATCGTGGCGATCCGGCCGCTGAAGGACGGCGTCATCGCCGACTTCGACACCACCGAGCGGATGCTGCGCTACTTCATCCAGAAGGTGCACCGCCGTCGTCACTTCGCGAAGCCGCGCATCGTCATCTGCGTGCCGAGCGGCATCACGGGCGTCGAGCAGCGCGCCGTGAAGGACGCCGGCTACCAGGCCGGTGCCCGCAAGGTCTTCATCATCGAGGAGCCGATGGCCGCCGCGATCGGCGCTGGGCTCCCGGTGCACGAGCCGACCGGCAACATGATCGTCGACATCGGCGGCGGCACCACCGAGGTGGCGGTCATCTCCCTCGGCGGCATCGTCACCAGCCAGTCGATCCGCACCGGCGGCGACGAGCTCGACAGCGCGATCATCTCCTACGTGAAGAAGGAGTACTCGCTGATGCTCGGCGAGCGCACCGCCGAGG
>JBAVRG010000396.1:0-4802 GCA_049694795.1 Mycobacteriales bacterium | reverse complement strand
CGGCAGGCTGCGCACCCTCTGCAGCCGGCCGCGCGCGCTGCCGCGGAGCAGCACGACGGCGGCCACGGCGACCAGCCCCGTGCCGAAGGACACCACCGCGGCGAGCAGCGGGGCGTGCAGGGAGGTGCCGAGCTCGCCGTTGATGCGCTGCTGCAGCGCGACGAGCGAGCCCGAGACCACCGCCGCGGCGAGCGGGACGGCCGTGCGCAGGTGGTGCTGAGGTCCGGCCGTCGGGTCGTCTTCTGCAGCGGGGTGCGCCGCTGTCACTCGACGATCTTGGAGATGGGCAGCTCGAGGATGTCGCGGGCCCCCGCGGCCTTCAGGGCCGGGATGAGGGTGTTGACGCCCTTCTTCGGCACCACCGTCTCCAGCGCCCGCATCTCGCTGTGCGCCAGCGTCATGACCGTGGGCGCCGCCATCGACGGGAGCTCGGCGATGACGTCCTCGAGCTGGTCCGCCGGCACGTTGAGCTTGAGCAGCACGTGCCCCTTGGCGCGCAGCGCGCCCTGGATGAGCACCACGATGTCCTCCATCGCGGCCCGCTTGGCCGGGTCCTCCCAGGACGCGCGGTTGGCGATCAGCTCGGTGCGGCTCGTCAGCAGCGTGGCGATCACCTTCAGGCCGGCCTTGCGCAGGCTCGAGCCGGTCTCGGTGAGGTCCACGATCGCGTCGACGATGTCGGGGATCTTCGCCTCGGTGGCGCCGTGGCTGGTGAAGACCTTGGCCTTGACGCCGTGCTCCTCGAGGTAGCGGCGCGTCGTCTCGGGCATCTCGGTGGAGATGCGCACGCCGTCCGGGAGGTCGGCGGCGCTGTTCCACGGCGACTCCTTGGGCACCGCGAGCACGACGCTGACGACCGCCTCCCCTGCCCGGCCCCCGCCGATCTCGCCGAGGCTCACGACGTCGGCGCCGGTCTCGGTGATCCAGTCGCGGCCGCTGATGCCGAGGTCGAAGATCCCCTGCTCGACGTACGTCGGGATCTCCTGCGGCCGCAGGAAGCGCACCTTGTCGATGCGAGGGTCGTCGACGCGCGCGTGGTAGTCGCGGTCCGAGCCGCGGACGACGCCGAGGTCGGCGGAGCTGAACAGGTCGAGGACCTGCTTCTCGAGGCTGCCCTTGGGCAGGACGACGGCGAGCACGACGGAGCCTTTCTGCAGGTGCGGGGAGGTTCAGGATCCCGTACGGAGGGAGCGGAGGACGCGGGCGGTGTCGAGCGCGGCCAGCACGGCCTCACGGCCCTTGTCCTCGGCGGAGCCGGGCAGCCCGGCGCGGTCGACGGCCTGCTGCTCGGTGTCCACGGTCAGGACACCGTTGCCGACCGGGGTGTGGCTGTCGAGCGAGATCCGCGTGAGCCCGTACGTGACGGCGTCGCAGACGTACTCGAAGTGCGGCGTACCGCCCCGGATCACCACGCCGAGCGCGACGACCGCGTCGTGGGTGGAGGCCAGGCACTGCACGACGACGGGCAGCTCGACCGCGCCGGCGACGCGCACGACGGTGGGCTCCGTGACGCCGCACTGCGCGGCCGTGCGCAGGGCGCTGTCGAGCAGGGCGGTGGTGATGCCCTCGTGCCATCGGGTCGCGACGACGGCGAGCGTGAGGTTGCGGGCGTCGAACGGCTCCGCTCCCGGGGCCCCGGCGCCGCTCACCGCTCCGCCTGGAGAACGTCGTCCGTGCTGCCCTCGGTGGCCTCGTCCTCGAACGCCGCGAGGCCCGGCAGGTCGTGGCCCATCCGGTCGCGCTTGGTCTTGAGGTAGCGCAGGTTCTCCGGCGTCGCGTGCACCGGCAGCGGCACCCGGCCCACGATCTCCAGGCCGTACCCCTCGAGCCCGGCACGCTTGGCCGGGTTGTTCGACAACAGCTTCATGGTGCGGATCCCGAGGTCGACCAGGATCTGCGCGCCGGTGCCGTAGTCGCGGGCGTCCGCCGGCAGGCCCAGCTCGAGGTTGGCGTCGACCGTGTCGGAGCCGTTGTCCTGGAGCTGGTAGGCCTGCAGCTTGTGCATGAGGCCGATGCCACGGCCCTCGTGACCACGCACGTAGAGCACGACGCCGCGCCCCTCCTCGGCGACGGTCTGCAGGGCCGCGTCCAGCTGCGGGCCGCAGTCACAGCGCCGCGAGCCGAACACGTCCCCGGTCAGGCACTCGGAGTGCACCCGGACCAGCACGTCCCGACCGTCACCGATGTCGCCCTTGACGAGGGCGACGTGGTCGGTGCCGTCGAGCACCGACTGGTAGCCCACCGCGACGAACTCCCCGTGCCGGGTGGGGATCTTGGCCTGCGCGACCCGCACCACCTGCTTCTCGGTCCGCCGCCGCCAGGCGATCAGGTCGGCGATGGAGATGATCGCGAGGTCGTGCTCGGCGGCGAACGCCTTCAGCTCGTCGAGCCGCGCCATGTCGTGGTCGTCCTTCTGCGAGACGATCTCGCAGATGACACCGACCGGCTGCAGCCCGGCGAGCCGGCACAGGTCGACGGCCGCCTCGGTGTGGCCCGCCCGGCGCAGCACCCCGCCGTCGAGCGCCCGCAGCGGGTTGACGTGACCGGGACGCGTCAGGTCGTACGGCGACGTGCCCGGGTCGGCCAGCACCCGGCAGGTCCGGGCCCGGTCGGCTGCCGAGATGCCCGTCGTGACGCCTTCCCGGGCGTCGACGGTGACCGTGTAGGCCGTCCGCATGCGCTCCTGGTTGCTGTGCACCATGAGCGGCAGCTCGAGCCGGTCGAGGTCCGTGGCGGTCATCGGGACGCAGACGTAGCCCGAGGAGTACCGGATCATGAAGCTCATCAGCTCAGGCGTGGCCTTCTCGGCCGCGAAGATGAGGTCGCCCTCGTTCTCGCGGTCCTCGTCGTCGACGACGACGACCGCCTTGCCGGCGGCGATGTCGGCGATGGCGCGCTCGACGGTGTCGAGGCCGTGGGTGACCGTCATGCGCTCGCTTCTCTCGTGGCTGCGTCGTTCGCGAAGGCTGCGAGCAGCTTCTCGACGTACTTGGCGGTGATGTCGACCTCCAGGTTGACGGGGTCGCCGGTGTCCTTGGTGCCCATGGTGGTCAGGGCCAGTGTCGTCGGGATGAGGCTCACCTCGAACCACCCAGTCCCAGTGGCTGAGACAGTCAGGGAGATCCCGTCGACCGTGATCGAGCCCTTCTCGACGACGTACCGGTCGAGCTCGGCGGGCAGCGTGACGCGCACCACCGTCCAGTGCTCGGAGGGGGCCCGCGACACGACCGTCCCGGTGCCGTCGACGTGCCCCTGCACGAGATGGCCGCCGAGGCGGTCCTGGAGCCGGACGGCGCGCTCCAGGTTGACGCGGCTGCCGACGGCGAGGGCGCCGAGGGCGGAGCGGTCGAGGCTCTCGCGCATGATGTCGGCGGTGAAGAGCCCGGCGGCGCTCTCGACGACGGTCAGGCAGACGCCGTTGACCGCGATCGAGTCGCCGTGCTTGGCGTCGCTGGTCACCAGTGGCCCACGGACGGTGACCCGTGCGGCGTCCTCGAGGTCCTCCCACGCGGTCACCTCGCCGAGCTCCTCGACGATGCCTGTGAACATCAGGTCGTTCCCTTCTTCTCACGGGTCAGCGTGAGACGGACGTCGTCCCCGACGCGCGAGACGTCGGTGAGGTGCAGCCGGAGGGCGTCGGTGATGGTCCCCACACCGGCGTCCTGCAGAGCCGGGGCTCCGGCGCCGAGCAGCGCCGGAGCGAGGTAGGCGACCACGCGGTCGACGAGACCTGCACGCAGGAACGCCCCGGCGAGGGTCGGGCCGCCCTCGAGCAGCACGCTCACCACCCCGCGGTCGGCGAGCGCGTCCAGCAACCTGGTCACGTCGACCCGGTCGTCGGCGTCGGCAGGCAGGACGAGGGTGCGGTCGTCGCCGTAGGACGGGCCGGTGGTCACGACCAGGGTGGGCGCGCTGCCGTCGAGGACCCGGGCGCTTGCCGGCGTGCGCCCCTTGCTGTCGACGACGACGCGCAGCGGCTGGTGGCCGGGGTCCGGGCGGGCCGTCAGCGCCGGGTCGTCGGCCAGCACGGTGCCCACCCCGACCACGACCGCGTCGACCTCGGCGCGCAGCTGGTGCACCTCGCGGCGGGCCGCCTCGCCGGTGATCCAGCGGCTGGTGCCGTCGGCCGCTGCCGAGCGGCCGTCGAGGGTGGCGGCGTACTTCCAGGTGACCAGCGGACGGCCGCTGCGCTGCCGGTGCAGCCAGGCCGCCAGGGGGCCTGCGGCGACCTCCTCGGCGAGCACGCCGGTCACCACCTCGACCCCGGCGTCGCTCAGTCGGCGCGCTCCCCCGCGGGCGAGCGCAGTGGGCTCCTCGCAGCCGACGACGACGCGACGCACCCCGGCGGCCAGCAGCGCCTCGGTGCAGGGCCCGGTGCGGCCGGTGTGGTCGCACGGCTCGAGGGTCACGACCGCGGTGTGCGCACGGTCACCGGCCTGCTGCAGAGCGACCACCTCGGCGTGCGGTCCTCCGGGTGGTGCCGTGGCTCCCTCGCCGACGACCGCGCCGTGGACGTCCAGGACGACCGCGCCCACGGGCGGGTTGGGGCTGGTGGTGCCCAGCACGGCATGCGAGAGCTCGAGGGCCCTGCGCATCGCCCGCTCGATCTCCACCGCTCTCCCCGATCCGTGTGCTCCGGGGACGAGCGGACGCCAAAGGGCACCGCCCGCGCGCTGCCTCTCCTCCGGACTCTCACCGTCGGTCCCGGAGTCGCACCGGGTCCACCGCTGGCTGGCTGCGAGCGGGTCGCGGACTGTCACCGCCGGTCAGGAATTGCACCTGCCCCGGAGCGCGCGTGACTG
>JBAVRG010000395.1:0-15634 GCA_049694795.1 Mycobacteriales bacterium | reverse complement strand
TACTGGCCGACGACGACTTCGCGACCATCGTGCACGCGGTCGAGGAGGGACGCCGGGTCTACGACAACATCCGGCGCTTCCTGCTCTACGGCCTCGCAGGCGGCGTCGCCGAGGTGCTCGTCATGCTTGCCGGGCCGGCCATGGGCCTCGCGCTGCCGCTGCTGCCTGCTCAGATCCTCTGGATGAACCTGCTCACCCACGGTCTGCCCGGTGTGGCGATGGGAGCCGAGCAGGTCGAGCCCGACTCGATGCGCAGGCCGCCCCGCAACCCCGAGGAGGGCGTCCTCGGCGGTGGTCTGTGGTCTGGCTGCCTCGCGCTGGGCGTCGTGCTGAGCACGGTCGCGCTGCTCGCCGCGGCCGGGCTGACCGAGGGCGACCGCGCGGACCGCACCGTCATCTTCGTGACGCTGACGCTGCAGCAGCTGCTTGTCGGACTGGCCCTGAGGTCGACCCGCCGCTCCGTGCTCGCGCTCGACTGGCGCGGCAACCCGCTGCTGCTGGTGACGATCGGCCTGAACGTCGTGCTGGTCATCGGGTCCCTCTACCTGCCGGTGCTGTCCCGGTTGCTCGACACCGTGAGGCTCCCGTTGCCCACCCTCCTGGCCGCGACCGGCCTCGCCCTCGCGGCACCGGTGGCGGTCGAGCTGGCCAAGCTGGTCCGTCGCGGCTGAGGTCTCAGTCGACGAAGAAGGCCCGCCGGCCCTGCAGCTGGGCGCGGAGGGTCTGCCCCCGCAGCCGTCGCGCCGCGACCGGTGACAGGAACAGCGACGCGCCACGGTGAGCGATGACGACGTCCCGGGCCGCGGGCTGCGGCACCAGGCGCATCTCGAGCGAGTTCCTCTCGGGGTCGGTACCCAGGCGCAGACCCGCGGTCTCAGGCAGGTCGGCGTTCTCGAGCAGGCTGCGGATCAGCACCGCGGCTTCGTCGGAGAGCGTGGCCAAGTGGGCCTCCTCAGTAGGGGTGGGGCCCGGGTCGAGGGGCAGGCAGTCCGGCAGCTCGCATCCCTTTGACCGGACTTGCTCTACAAGAGCGCGGGGCCTTGGTCCAGATACGTCTGAGTTCGCATCGTTTTCGGCTGCTTGTGGCGCCTACTTGAGCCTTCCCGCGTGCCTCCCCCACACCATGTCTCCGCCCCGGCGTCGACGCAAGAGCCAGGGACGGGCAGGGGCAGGGAAGGTCAGCCGGCCGTCAGGTAGCTGCGCTCAGGCCACCGGGAACGGCCCACCGGGGCGGCCGTTGCGGTCGGCGAGCAGGCCCGCGACGGTGGCGATCGCGATCTCGGGAGGCGTCCGCGAGCCGATGTCGAGACCGATGGGCCGCTGCACCCGGGCGATGTCGGCCTCGGGGACACCACGGGCGCGCAGCGCCGCCACGTGGGGTGCGGTGTGCCGCAGGCTGCCCATCACACCGACCCAGCGCGACGGTCCGGCCAGCACCTCGGCGAGCACGTCACCCAGCTCGGACCGTCCGTGGTCGCAGACCACCACCTCGCAGCGGTCGTCGAGGCCGGCCTCGGACACGGAGGTGCAGGTGCCGACGTCGGGCAGCTCGCCGGGCCGCAGCCGCGCCGGGTCGGGGTCGAGCAGCGTGACCGGCCAGCCGAGCCGGCCGGTGAGCGCGGCGATCTCCCGGGCCACCGGCGCGTCGAAGACGAGCACGACCCGTCGGGTGTCCTCGGGCAGGACGGCAGTCCCGTGCGCCGCGTCGCACGCGGGGTCGCCGTGCTCGTGCTCGTGGTGGGCGCTGGCGCTCATGCCCCTGATGGTGCCTCGTCGGCGACCGGGACGTCAGCCCTGACTGCGGGCCGCGGGTGAGGCACAGTGGGCTCGACTCAGGGCCGGGCGAACGGGAGGAGGGCGCGGTGGTCGCGGTGACGCCGGCAGGAAGCCCGACCACGGCCTGGTACGACGTCCGCGCCGCCGCGGCGATGCCCACCGAAGCCCTGCTGCGGGAGCTCGGCTCCGGTCCGGAGGGCCTCAGTGCGGACGAGGCGGCGCGCCGGCTGACGACGTCCGGGCCGAACGCGGTCCGCTCCCACGAGGCGCGACTGCTGCCCGTGCTGGTCCGCCAGCTGCGCTCCCCCCTGCTGGTGCTGCTGGCCGTCACCGCAACGGCGTCGTTCTTCGTCGGCCAGCACACCGACGCCCTCATCATCGGCGTCATCCTGGCCGCCTCGGTCGGGCTCGGTGTGCTCAACGAGTACCGCGCCGAGACGGCGGCGGAGGCGCTGCACTCGCAGATCCGGCACCGCTGCCTCGTGGTGCGGGACGGCCATCCGCTGTCGGTCGACGTGACCGAGCTCGTCCCCGGCGACGTGGTCGACCTGCAGCTCGGGGAGGTGGTGCCCGCCGACCTCCGTCTGATGGCGACCACGGGACTCGAGTGCGACGAGTCGGTGCTGACCGGCGAGTCGCTGCCGACCGACAAGGCCGTCGCCGCGGTCGCACCCGGCTCAGCCCTCGGCGACCTCGCCGGCTGCGCGCTCATGGGGACGGTGGTGCACGCGGGCTCGGGACAGGGCGTCGTGGTCGCCACCGCGGGCCAGGCGGCGTTCGGCAAGATCGCCCTGGGTCTGGGCGAGCGCCACCCCGAGACCGAGTTCCAGGTGGGGCTGCGCAGCTTCTCGATGCTGCTGGTGCAGGTCGCCGGCGCGCTCACGACGGCCATCTTCGCCGTCAACCTCGCGCTGCACCGGCCGGTCATCGACGCCTTGCTGTTCTCCCTCGCCATCGCCGTCGGCATCTCACCTCAGCTGCTGCCGGCCGTGGTGTCGACCAGCCTGGCCGCCGGGTCCCGGCAGCTCGCCAAGCGCCGGGTCCTGGTCAAGCGGTTGGTCTGCATCGAGGACCTCGGCGACATCGACGTCCTCTTCACCGACAAGACGGGCACCCTCACGGAGGGGCAGATCCGGTTCATGCGCTCCGTCGGGGTCGACGGGCGCCCCGATGACGGTCCGCTGCGCCTCGGGCTGCTGTGCTCCGAGGCCCTCGTGGAGGGCGGCCGGGCCGCAGGTGGCAACCCCCTCGACGTGGCCCTCTGGGACTCCCCCGCAGCAGCTGCCCAGGTGGCTGCCACCCGGGACGCGGTCAGGGTCACCACGCTGCCCTTCGACCACGAGCGACGGATGGTGTCGGTGCTCGTCGACGACCCCGCCGGGGACCGGCAGCTGCTCACCAAGGGCGCCCCCGAGGCGGTCCTGGCCCGCTGCCTCGACGTCCCGACGGCCGCCACCGCCGCGCTCGAGGCGGAGTTCGCGGCGGGCAACCGGGTCGTCGCGGTGGCCGGCCGGCCGGCACCCGGGCAGGTCAGCCTCGCGCCGGCCGACGAGAGGGACCTGGTCCTGCGGGGCCTGCTGGTCTTCCTCGACCCACCCAAGCCCAGTGCACGTGCTGCGCTCGCGCGACTCGCCCGGCTCGGCGTGACCGTGAAGGTCGTCACCGGGGACAACCCGACGGTGGCGTCCCGCGTCTGCGAGGAGCTCGGGCTGCCCGACGGGAAGGCCTGCACCGGCAGCGACCTCGAGGGCCTGGACGACGCGCAGCTCGCCGCGCTGGTCCACGCCACGACGGTGTTCGCCCGGGTCAGCCCGGAGGACAAGGCCCGCATCGTGCGCACGCAACGTCGTACCGGTGTCGATGTCGCGTTCCTGGGGGACGGCGTCAACGACGCCCTCGCGCTGCACGCCGCGGACGTGGGCATCTCGGTGGAGTCGGCGACCGACGTCGCCAAGGACGCCGCCGACGTGCTGCTGCTGGAGAAGGACCTCGACGTGCTCGCCGACGGCGTCGTGGAGGGCCGGCGGATCTTCGCCAACACCATGAAGTACGTGCTGATGGGGACGTCGAGCAACTTCGGCAACATGTTCAGCGCCGCGGGGGCGTCTGCGTTCCTGTCGTTCCTGCCGATGCTGCCGTCGCAGATCCTGCTCAACAACCTGCTCTACGACTCCAGCCAGCTGGCCATCCCGACCGACCACGTCGACCCGGAGCAGCTCGCCCGGCCGTCACGGTGGGACATCAGCCTGATCCGTCGGTTCATGCTCTTCTTCGGGCCGATCAGCTCGCTGTTCGACTTCGCCACCTTCGGCGTGATGCTGTGGGGCTTCCACGCCTCGGCGTCGCTGTTCCACTCCGGCTGGTTCGTCGAGTCCCTGGCCACCCAGACGCTGGTCATCTTCGCGATCCGCACCCGGCGCACGCCGTTCTTCCGCAGCCACCCCAGCGTGCCGCTGCTGCTCGCGGCTCTCGGCGTGGTCCTGGTGGGCGCCGTGCTGCCCGGGACGGGACTCGGGCAGGAGCTGGGCTTCACGCCCCTGCCCGGCCAGTTCTTCACCGCGCTCGTGCTCATGGTCGTCGCCTACCTGACGCTGATCGAGATCGGCAAGTCGTGGTTCTTCAGGACCGCGGCGGTCCCGCCGACCCGGCGGGTGCGCAGGGCAGGCCACCGGGTGCACCGTCGCGCGGCGCGGTTCTCCAGCGCCGAGCGGGGCAGGGGCGGCCGGTCACCCAGCGGGCCGGCAGGCCCTCCGCCCCCGGGCTGACGCCGGGGCGTCCCCCGCTCCCCGAGCTCAGCGGGTGCTGACCTCGGCAGGAAGTGCTGGTGGCCGGTGGGTAACTGCCGCCTGGGAAGGGCTTCCAGAACATGAGGTAGCGGCCCCTCTTCGCGGTTCGCCCCTTCTGGAAACGATCTACCGCTCAAGGGGGTGAGGGACGGCGCGTCGGACACCACGAGGGGTAGATCGGCCCCGTCTCGGGCGTGATCTACCGCTCAGGGGGGTCAGGGACGGCGCGTCGGACACCATGAGGGGTAGATCGGCGACGGGGCCGGGCCCGCGGCTGCTGTCTTGTCCGGGCGGCCGGGTGCCCTTTACCCACCGGGACCAACGCTTCCTGCCGAGCTCAGCGGGTGCGGAGCTCGCGGTGCGCACCTGCCCAGAACCCGAGCCGGCTCACCTCGTCGGCCAGGTCGGCGGCCAGGTCGTCGGCGCTGCCCAGCTGCTCGCCGGACGTCGCCGCGCCGGCGAGCAGCACGCCCTGCCGGACCTGGGCACAGCCGCGCCGCACCTGCTCGACGCGCTCCTGCTGGCCCGCGAGCAGCACCTGCCGCCGGTTCTCGTCCGGCTCAGCGGCGAGCACCGCGAGGTCCACGTCCAGCGCGCCGACGCGTGCCCGCAGCCGGCCGGCGAGCACGGCGAGCTCCTCCACCGGACGTCCGGCCCTGGCCCCGACCGCGACGGCGTGAAGGGCGCCCTGCACGTCCCGGTGCAGATCACGGCGCAGTGCCGGCACGGTCCGCGCCGGACCGGGCAGCCAGCGCTCGAGGACGGCAAGCCGCCGGCCTGCCAGAGCGCGGTCGTACCGCGCGCTGAGCGCTGCAGCGGGACCGTGCCCGAGCGCCACCTCGACCCGGCGACGCAGGCGTGCCCGCACGCGGCGCAGGCTGCGGACGACCAGCCACGCCGCGGTCAGCACGACCAGGCCCGCGACGGCGGCCGTGCCCAGCACGAGGGCGGCAAGGGTGTCCATTGCTCCTCCACCTGCCGCCGGGGGGAAGCGGCGATGAGGCCATGCTAGGTCCTCCTGCCCCACCGCCGTTGTGCGCTGGTTTGACCCTGTCTGCAAGGTGCTTTCCTCGCTCCCCTGGCGCGTCGTGCCCGGGCAGGAGGCCCCGTCCGCGCACACTGACCCCATGTCGCTGCCTGCTGTGAACGAGACGCCTTCCGCCGGGACCAGCAACGTGCGGCTGGTGATCGTCGACGACAACCACCAGCCCGTCTACCTCCAGCGCGCCGCCCGGCTGGAGCAGGCGCTGCTCCAGGCCGCTGCCGCGTTCGGCATCGACGAGGAGGACCTGCCGGGCCTGCACGGCCTGTCCGTCGAAGCGGTCCGTTCCGCGGAGCGCCACGGTCACTGACCGTCCCGCCCCTCAGCCGAGCGGGCCCGGCGCCGGTTGACCGGCGGCGTACTCCTGCATGGGGACGTCCCCTGCCGACCAGGCACGCATCACGGGGTCCACGATGCGCCAGGCCTCCTCGGCCTCGTCGCCACGGATGAACAGCATCGGGTCGCCCTTGAGCATCTCGAGGATGAGGTTGGCGTAGGCCGTGAACCGCGGCGGGGTGGACCGCGCCTCGAGCTGTCGGGTCTCGGCGGTGCGCTCCGGGCCGTTGAGCGTGGTGCCCAGGGACACGTACGGCTCGGTCAGCCCCAGCCGGAGGACGTTGGGCTCGACGCCCGGCCACTGGTCGAGCAGGTACCTGGGCAGAGGACGGAAGTGGATGGCGATCTCCGCCGAGTCGCCATCGAGGGCCTTGCCCGACCGCAGCGTGACAGGGACGCCGGCCCACCGGGGGCTGTCCACGTCGACGGTCAGGGCCGCGTAGGTCTCGGTGTCCCGACTGGGGTCGACGCCTGGCTCGTCGACGTACGAAGGGACCTGACGGGTGCCGATCGCACCGGCTGCGTACCGGGCCCGGACCGTCGTACCGCGTAGGTGCTCCGCGGCGGGCGTGGCCACGGATCGGAGGGCCTCGACCCGCACCCCGCGGAACGAGTCGGCGTCGAGCCGAGCCGGCTGCTCCATGAGGACCAGCGCCATGGCCTCCATGAGGTGGTTCTGGACCATGTCCTTCAGGGCGCCGGCACCGTCGTAGTAGGAGGCCCGGCCCTCGAGCGTGAGGCTCTCCAGCCAGCTGATGTCGACCCGTTCCACCTGCACCGCGTTCCAGATCGGCTCGAAGGCCCGGTTGAGGAACCGGAGGGTCACGACACGGCGGACCAGCTCGTTCGACAGGAAGTGGTCGATCCGGAAGATCGTCGGCTTGGGCAGCTGGATCCGCAGCAGCTCGTTGAGCTCTCGCGCAGACGCCAGGTCGGTCCCGAACGGCTTCTCGATGGCCACCGCGTCCGAGGAGCGCAGCCCTGCCGTCGCCAGGGCCGGCAGCACCGACTGCAGCAGGAACGGAGGCAGCGCGAGGTAGACCAGCGTGTCCGGGCCGTCCTGACCGATCAACCGGCGGATGTCCTCCGGCCGGGTGACGTCGGCGGGCTGGAAGCTCAGCAGGCTCACCACTGCGTCCCGCGTCGCGGGTGTCACGAGCGCGTGCTTGTCGAGCTCGATCGCGATGTGCTCGCGGAACTCGTCGGTCGACCAGTCGGTGTTCGCCGACCCCAGGATGCTGAAGCCGCGAGGCAGGAGCCCCGCCTCTGCCAGCTGGGCGACAGCCGGCATCAGCAGCCTGCTGGTGAGGTCGCCGGAGGCTCCGAAGAGGACCATTCGCCCGATCATGGGTGTCACCTTTCCCAGGTCAGTGGGTGGTCAGCGGGTGGGGACGCGCTCGGGCACGGCTGCGTGCCGCGGTGAGGGGCGCCCGGTGGCCCCGGGGCGGCAGCGGAGGATCGCGCCGGCGAGCGGCTGGGCGGCCCGACGGTCCGGCTCGAGGTCGGACCACGAGGTCGTGATGTAGAGGTCACCGCAGTCGGGGCCGCCGAACGCCACCGACGTCGGGTTCGACGTCGGCAGCTCGACGACCCCGTCGAGCTGCCCGTCCGCCCGGTAGCGGTGGACGGCTCCGGCCCGCCCCACTGCGAGCCACAGCATGCCCTCGTCATCGACGCTCATGCCGTCCGGCCAGACCCCCGCGTCGCTGAGGTCGAGGAAGCGTCGGCGACCGGTGAGCACGCCGGTGCCTGGGTCCAGGTCGAAGACGTCCACCGCCCCGAGGGCGGTGTCGGCGAGGTAGAGGAGGCCGTGCACCTCGTCGAACGCGGGCCCGTTGGAGATCGTCAGGCCGTCAACGACACAGGCGACCCCGGCGCCGTCGACGCGGTACAACGCGGCGTTCCTCGGTCGCTTGTCGAAGGCCATGGTCCCGACCCAGGCCCTGCCGTGGCCGTCGACCTTGACGTCGTTCGCGCGGTTCTCGGGGCGGTCCTGCTCGATCGGGACCCGGAGGTCGGTCGCACCTGTCGCCCGGTCGAGCAGCGCCAGCCCCTCGGGCGTCGCCACGATCGGCTCGCCGGCCGCGTCGAGGACCACCCCACCAGGCTGGCCCGGCGTGCTCCAGGAGCTGTCGTTGCTGGACTCGGGGTCGAAGCAGTGCACCCGCTCCCCGGTGATGTCCACCCACCAGAGGCGGCCGGTCGCAGCGTCCCAGAGCGGGCCCTCGGCGTGCTGCGCCCGGATGCTCAGCGCCGCCTCGACGGGCGTGTCACCCATGGTCTGCGGAGCGGTCAGACATGCTCGAGCGCACCCGCTCGCTGGGCCAGCAGGTCCTCGGCGTGCTCCACCACCGGCATGCCGCCCTGCCCGACCGTCAGGGGGGTGCGGTGGTAGCCGTGGTAGGTCAGCATCCCGCCCGCCAGGAACGCGACGTCGTGCCAGCCGCCCTGCTTGAGCACGCAGTAGGCGATGTAGCTGCGGAAGCCGGACCGGCAGTAGGTGTAGACGGGCTTGTCCTGTGGCACCTCGGCCAGCCGCTCGCGCAGCTCCGTGTACGGGATGAGGACGGCGCCCGGGACATGCCAGGCGTCGTACTCCGCCTGGGTGCGCACGTCGAGGATGGTCACGCGGTCGGCGCAGTCCGGGTACTCCTCCGGGTACCAGAGGTCGATGTCCCCGCGGAGCAGGTTCGAGCCGAGGAAACCGGCCATGTTCACCGGGTCCTTCGCCGAGCCGTAGGGTGGCGCGTAGGCGAGCTCGAGGTGCTCCAGGTCGTACATCGACATCCCGGCGCGCAGCGCGACCGAGAGGACGTCGATGCGCTTGTCGACCCCGTCCCAGCCCAGCACCTGCGCACCGAGCAGCCTGCCCTCGTCCGGGTCGAACAAGACCTTCATGAACAGCGGCGCGGTCCCCGGGTAGTAGGCCGCGTGCCCGTTCTGGTGGGTGTAGACCTTGCGGAAGTCGATGCCGGCCTCCCGCAACTCGCGCTCCGTCAGTCCGGTCCCACCCGCTGTCATGTCGAACACCTTGACGACGGCGGTGCCCTGCGTCCCCAGGTAGCGGGTGTCGCGGCCGGCGATCGTCTCGGCGGCGATCCGGCCCTCCCGGTTCGCCGGGCCGGCCAGCATCGACAGCGTCGGCTCACCCGTCAGCAGGTGGGTGGTCTCGACGGCGTCCCCGGCCGCCAGGACGTCGGGCGCTGACGTGCGCATGTGCTCGTCGACAACGATCCCCCCACGCGGTCCGATCTCGAGCCCGGCGGCCCGCGCCAGGTCCACGTTGGGACGTGCACCGGCGGCCATCACCACGACGTCCGCGTCGACGGACGTGCCGTCGGAGAGCTCCACCACGAGCCCCTCGTCGTCGCGCCGCCGCACTGCCTTCGCCGACGTCCCGAGGCGGATGTCGACGTCGTGCGTGGAGACGTGGAAGTCCAGGATCCTCGTCATCTCGGGGTCGAGCCACGGCATCAGCCGTTCTGCCTGCTCGACGACGGTGGTCCTCAGCCCGCGCATCCTGAATGCCTCGGCGAGCTCCAGGCCGATGTAGCTGCCACCGACGACGACCGCGCTCCTGGCGCCCTTCTCGAGCTGGGCGATGATGCGGTCCATGTCGGGGATGTTGCGGAGCACGTCGACGAGCGGGTCGTCAGCGCCGGGGATGGGCGGCCGGACCGGCTCTGCGCCCGGGCAGAGCACGAGCCTGTCGTAGGACTCCCGGTAGGTCCGCTCCTGCTGGAGGTCGCGGACCTCGACCTCCTTGGCGTCCAGGTCGATGCGTACGACGTCCTGGCCGGTCCGCACGTCCAGCGCGAGGCTCTTCGCGAGGCTCTCGGGCGTCTGGAGCAGCAGGCTGTCACGGTTCGGGATCTCGCCCCCGATGTGGTACGGCAGGCCGCAGTTCGCGAAGGAGACGTAGTGGTCGCGCTCGAGCACCACGATCTCGGCTGACTCGTCGAGGCGCCGCAGTCGCGCTCCGGTCGAGGCACCGGCCGCGACGCCTCCCACGATGACGGTCTTCATCTTGTCTCCTCCAGGCCGACCTGCGCTCGAGAGCTGGTACGCAACAACCGGATCCCGGTCACGGCACAGCAGCCAGCTGCCGACCGAGCGCCCCGCTGACCGACCCCACGCCGTGGTCGAGCTGGTAGTCGAGGTTCACCGCGGCGCTGATCAGCGACAGGTGGCTGAAGGCCTGCGGGAAGTTGCCGAGCTGCTCTCCTGTCGGCCCGATCTCCTCGGAGTACAGACCCAGGTGGTTGCCGTAGGTCAGCATCTTCTCGAAGGTCAGGCGGGCGTCGTCCAGCCGCCCCGCACGGGCGAGCGCGTCGACGTACCAGAAGCTGCAGATCGAGAAGGTGCCCTCCGAGCCCCGCAGGCCGTCCGGCGAGGCCTCGGGGTCGTAGCGGTAGACGAGGCTGTCGGACACCAGCTCGTCGTCCATCGCGCGCAGCGTCGACTCCCACATCGGGTCGCGGGGCGAGATGAACCCGACCAGCGGCATGTAGAGCAACGAGGCGTCGAGCACCCGGGTGCGGTAATGCTGCACGAACGCGCCCCGCTCGTCGTTCCACCCGCGATCCATGATCTGCCGGTAGATCATGTCCCGCACCGTGGTCCACCGGTTGAGGTCGGCGGGGCGCGCGTGGGCGGTCGCCAGGTGCACGCCGCGGTCGAGGGCGACCCAGGACATCAGCCGGCCGTAGGTGAAGTCCTCCCGGCCGCCGCGTGTCTCCCAGATGCCGTCATCGGGCTGGTCCCAGTGGTCGCACAGCCAGTCCACGAGCCGGGTCACGCCCTCCCAGCCCCGATGGGTCATCGGGATGCCGTGCTCGTCCCCCAGTCGCACCGAGTCCAGGGCCTCGCCGTAGATGTCGAGCTGCAGCTGTCCGGCGGCGTCGTTGCCGATGCGCACCGGGCGTGAACCGCGCCAGCCCTCGAAGTGGTCCAGCACCTCCTCGCGGAGATCCGAGGAGCCGTCAACGCGATACATGATCCGCAGCGGGGATCCCTTGCCGTCCACCGTCTTGGACTCGGCGATCCGTGCCCCGAGCCAGCGCAGGAAGCCCTCCGCCTCCTCCGTGTACCCCAGCCCGAGCAGCGCGTAGACGGAGAACGAGCCGTCCCGGACCCAGGTGAAGCGGTAGTCCCAGTTGCGCTCACCGCCGGGCTGCTCGGGCAGGCCCGCGGTCGGTGCGGCGACCAGCGCCCCGGTGGGCTTGTAGGTCATCAGCTTGAGCGTCATCGCGGACCGCTCGACCGTCTCGCGCCACCGGCCCTTGTACGTGGAGCGCGCGATCCAGCTCCGCCAGAAGTCCCGGGTCTGCTCGAACATCTGCAGGACCTCTGCCGGGGCCAGCTCGCGCGGTGGGCCGTCCGGCGCCGACTCCAGGATCACGCCGCCGATCTGCCCTGCGGTTGCGGTGACGACAGCCCGGACGCCGCTCTCGTACTGCACGGGACGCACCCTGTCGGCGCGTGCCACGTCAGGTCGCCGAGCGATGTGCAGGGCGAGCTCGAGGCCGTCGTCACCGACGAAGGTCACGCCGCCCTCCGTGATCTCCGTCTTGTGCGACCGCCGGCCGTAGTCGAACCGCGGCTGGCAGTCGACGACGAACGTCATCTCACCGCGCACCACCCGGATGAGCCGGACCAGCCGGTGCCGGTCGGTGGCCGCACCCTCGATCACCGGCATGAAGTCGCACACCTCGCCGACGCCGTCGGGGGTCAGGAACCGGGTGATGAGGATCGCCGTACCCGGCAGGTACAGCTGCTTGCTGACGTAGCCCTCGGTCTCCGGGGTGATCGAGAAGTACCCGCCGCGCTGCCGGTCGAGCAGCGACGCGAAGACGCTCGGCGAGTCGAACCGCGGGCAGCAGAACCAGTCGATCGTTCCGTCGGTCGACACGAGCGCACTGGTCTGCAGGTCCCCGATCAGACCGTGGTCGGCGATCGGCGGGTAGGTGTCCATGGGGCCTCCAGAGAGCGGCTGCTGGCCACCAACGCTGCGACGGGCTCCGCGGGGCGGCATCATCCGCTCAGGGTGAGAGCGGGAGCGCCGTGGCAGCGCTTCCACTTCCGTCCGCTGCCGCACGTGCACAGGGCGTTGCGGCCGCGCCGGGCGTCCTCGGCGGCATAGGCCCGCATCAGCTCGGCCGGGGCCCGGCCGTCGCCCAGGAGCTGCGCCATGGCCTCCATCGGCTCCCGGACGTGCCGGAAGAACAGCTCGTACCCCGGACACAGGTAGTGCTGCCCGGGCTCGCCGTACGGCGAGGTCGCGAACCGGTCCTTCGGGCACCCGCCGTGACAGGCGTGCCGCACGTCGCAGTCGAGGCAGTACGTCGTCAGCGTGTCGCGCTTGGCCTGGCCGAACGCGCGCTGCTGGGGCAGGACGACCAGGTCCAGCAGGTGCCGGTCCTTGATGTTGCCGAGCAGGTAGCCGGGTTCGACGTAGTGGTCGCAGGAGTAGACGTCCCCGTTGTGCTCGAGCGCCAGCTGCTGCCCGCACGTCTCGGCGTGGACGCACATGCCGCCCGGTTCGCCGTACCAGCTCGCCAGAGCGGAGTCGAAGGCCTGGACGTAGACGGTGCCGATGTCGTGACGGACCCATTCCTCGAACACGTCGACCATGAACCGGCCGTACTGCTCGGGACCGACGGAGCGGTGGGTGACGAGCGACCCCTCCTGCGTGTACAGCGGCCGGCCGTGGACGCCGCTGCCCCAGCCGACGTCCGCGACCTGCAGCGTCTCGGCGGTGGCACGTTCGACGATGGGGATGAGCTGGACGAAGGTGGCGCCCAGGTCGTCGCGCAGGAACCGGTAGACGCGCCTTCCCTGGTCGGCGTTGGCGGCGTGCACCGTCGTGAGGACGTTCCAGTCGACCTGGTGGCGCTTCAGCACGTCGAGGCCGCGGATCACCCGGTCGTACGTCGGCTTGCCGCCCTTGTCCACCCGGTAGGCGTCGTGCAGCTCGCGAGGGCCGTCGATCGAGATGCCGACGAGGAAGTCGTGCTCCTTCAGGAACTCCCCCCACTGGTCGTCGAGCAGGGTGCCGTTCGTCTGCAGCGCGTTGAGGATGCGCTGACCCGGTCGCGCGTAGCGGCGCTCGAGGTCGATCGAGCGCCGGAAGAAGTCCAGCCCCATGAGCGTCGGCTCGCCGCCCTGCCAGGTCACCACCACCTCGGGCGCCCCCGCGTGCGCCTCCAGCAGCTGCCGGACGTAGGTCTCCTGCAGGTCCTCGGCCATCCGGAACCGGCTGCCGGGGTAGAGCAGCTCCTTGGACAGGAAGAAGCAGTATTCGCAGTCCAGGTTGCAGACAGCGCCGGTGGGCTTCGCCATCACGTGGAAGGCCCGCGGGGCACCCGGCACCGTGAGGACCGGTCCAGCTGCCTGCGAGTCGACGCTCATGGTCGCGCCGCTCCCGTCGCGTCGTACGGCACCAGGCCACCGTCTCCGCGCGGAGGGCCTGCGGGCATCACCCGATGCGGATGACGGGAAGGATCAGCGGGACGGCCGTGCTGACCCGAAGCGCGTGGTGGGCGGCGCACCCTCGTCGCGACCAGGACCGGCCTCGGGGGGCGGCGCGCCGGCACCGAAGCGGGCAGCCAAGGGGCCGGCGGTGACGCCGTGCGCCAGCACGCTGAGAAGCACGGTCGTCACGATCACCGCAACCGCCAGGTCGCCGTCCGCGCCCAGCTCCTCGACTGCCATCAGGGCGAACACGACGGATGCCAGGCCACGGGGGCCGAACCACCCGATGAACAGCGCGGTCCGCCGGCCGAGCCCGGTGCCGAGGAGCACGAGGGCGACCGGCAGCATGCGCACCGCGGTGAGGCTGAGCACGGCGTACAGCACCAGACGCCAGCTCACCGAGTCGACCACGACGGGCACCGCCACGGCGCCGAACAGCATCCAGACCAGCAGCGACGCCAGCCCTGCGGACTGCTCGACGTAGAAGACCTCCTTCGGCCCGGCCCGGCCCGCGGTGCGGCCGAAGGCGATCCCCCCGGCGAAGGCAGCGACGAACCCGTTGCCGTCGCAGGCGAGAGCCGCGGCGTAGGCCAGCAGGGCCAGCGCGAGGACGGCCGGGCCGGCGAACTCCTCGTCCGCCCACTGTCGACGGCGTGCGACGCGGAGCACCCGTCCCCCCAAGGCACCGACAGTGACACCGACCACCGTGCCCAGCAGCAGCGCGAGCACCGCCTGGGCAGGCCCCTGGTCCCCCCGCCCCTCGGCCGATGCCGCACCGGCCAGCGCCACGAGCACGATCGGCGTGACGATGCCGTCGTTGAGCCCGCTCTCCACATTGAGGATGCCGCAGACCCTGTGCGGCACGGCGGGGTTGGTGATGACGGCTGCTCCCAGAGCGGCATCGGTGGGCGCCAGCGCTGAGCCGACGAGCAGGGCGAGCCACAGGTCGAAGCCGCCGAACAGGCCCCAGGCCAGGAGCCAGCCGGCGATGACCGACAGCGGAAGGGCGAGTCCGAGCAGGCGCCCGAAGACGCCCGCGTCGGAGCGCAGCTCGTGCACCCCCACCCGGGCCGCATCGGAGAAGAGGACCCAGACCAGCGTCACCTCGGTGAGCAGCTTCACGGTCTCGGTCTCGACGTCCTTGTCGACGGTGACGGACGCCGCGAGCACCACCCCGACGAGGACGAACACGATGGGGGCGGTCAGGTCGGCACGCTCCAGCCGCGCCGACAGTGCCCCCCAGACGAACACCGTCGCCACGACCACGGCGACCGTGGCGGACGTCATACCCCATTGCACTGCGGACCTGACAGCGCACGACTCATCCGGACCGGGTGAGGTCGGGCTCGCCTGCCGGCGTGGCCTCGGGCTACCCGAACGTGCCATGGACACCGGGCTGCTGCGGTGGGGTGCTCGGCGAGCGACACATCGGTCGCGTTCCCTGAGGAGTGCCATGAGCATGAGCCCGTACGCCGTCATCCACTTCTTCCCGGGAGGCACCCGCGAGCAGTACGAAGCCTCGATCGCCGCAGTCCACCCGGGCCCCGATCAGCTCCCGGCCGGCCAGCTCTACCACGCCGCCGGCCCGTCGGAGGGCGGCTTCACGATCACCGCGGTCCACGACTCTCAGGCGAGCTGGGAGAAGTTCCGCGACGAGGTTCTGATGCCCACGATGCAGGCCGGTATCGCCGGCGGCTTCACCTCGGCCCCGGTCGAGACGGGCTTCCCGATCGTCAACCTCGTCACCACGAAGGGCCGTGAGATCGTCCTGACCTGAGCCCTTCGCCGGGTCCGAGCGCGTTCGAACTCGACAAGGGCCGCGGTCAGATCGTCGACGATCCATCTGAGCGATGCTCTCGGACGCCGGGAGGTTGTCGAGGTCGTCGAGCGAGACGTCCGTGAACCAGATGAGGCCGAGGGTGCCTCAACGAGGACGCGCGCTCGGCCGCCGATGTCACACCGATGTCACAACCGCCGCTGATCTGGGCCTTGCCAGACCGGTTGCCGCCTCATCAGCGACCACCGCGCGCACCACCTCTGACCTGCGGAAGCACCGCTCCCCGAGCGTGAGCCCGGAGAGCAAGGGGGACGAGTCGGCCTGTAAGCCGGGTTCTGTACCCCCGCCGAGGCGGGGGTGACGGTCATCCATCTAGGACCACTGTTGCCAGTGGCCTCGTGCGGTCTACCCGCAGGCTCGGGCGGGCCGCCCTCGAACGCCTGC
>JBAVRG010000394.1:0-5249 GCA_049694795.1 Mycobacteriales bacterium | reverse complement strand
TGGGCAGTGATCTCGTCGCGCTGCACCGCCTCGCACTCGGCGAGGGCTTCGTTGGTCTGGCCGCGCATGTGCATCGACTCGTGCGTCAGCACGTGCACCGCGACGGCCTCGTCCATCGTCGGGTGCTGCTTGCCGCCGGAGAGGTAGCGCTGCAGCTGCCGGCACTGGTCGCGCTTGATGAGCGTCTGGTGCTCCGGGACGCCGTCCGCGTCGAACCGCACGTAGCCGAGCTCGGCGCCGGCGTCCACGAAGGCGGCGGTCCCCGACTGGCAGTGCACCTTCACGGGGACGCCCGCCAGGACCGAGCCGACCCGCGCCAGCCGCCGCTCCTCCAGCCGGCTCCGGGCGCCGGGCACGGCGGCGGCGACCGCGACGAGCACCAGCAGGGACACGCTCCAGACCGGCAGGTCCCGCGGGCGCCCGAGCGCGTCCCGACGACGGGTGCTCCAGTGCCCGAGCACGGCGACCGCTCCCAGCGCGCACGCCGCGCTGACGAAGCTCAGACCTGATGCCACGTTCTCGCTGATCGGCCTCCGGTGGCGGGGACTGAACCGCCGTACGGAAGGATGTCGCGCGTGGAGGACGTGCTCGAGGACCGCTCGCTGCTGCTCAGCCGGGAGGGCGGGGTCGCCACGGTCACCCTCAACCGGCCCGAGAAGCACAACGCCATCAACCTGGCGATGTGGCAGGCCTTCGGGCGGCTCATGCCGCGGCTCGCCGAGGACGACGCGGTCGACGTCGTGGTGCTGCGCGGGCCGCAGGGCGGGCCGTTCAGCGCGGGTGCCGACATCAGCGAGTTCACGACGCTGCGCCGCACGCCCGAGGACGCGGAGCGTTACGGCGAGGCGGTCGCGTCGGGCGAGGCCGCGATCCTGGCCTTCCCGAAGCCGACCATCGCGATGGTGGAGGGGTTCGCGATCGGCGGCGGCTCCCAGGTGGCGCTGGCGTGCGACCTGCGGCTGTGCGAGCCGCGGTCCCGCTTCGGGATCACCCCGGCGAAGCTCGGCATCGTCTACGCGCTGCCGTCCACCGCGCGGCTGGTGGACGTGGTCGGGTCGGCGTGGGCGTCCTGGATCCTCATGACCGGTGAGCTGGTCGACGCCGACACCGCGCTGCGGATCGGGCTGGTGCACGAGGTCCGTGACGACCTCGAGGCACGTACGGCGGAGCTGGCCGCGCTGCTCGCGGGGCGGGCCCAGGTGTCGCTGCGTGGCTCCAAGGCCCTCATCCGCAAGGTCTGCGCAGGGGAGCGGGTCGAGGACGACGAGGTCCTGCGGCACTACCACGACTCGCTGCACAGCCCCGAGTACGCCGAGGGCGTGCAGGCGTTCCTCGCGAAGCGGGCGCCGGACTTCCGAGGGGCGCGGCAGCAGTAGCCGCAGCGGTCACCTCACTCCAGCGCGCTGGAGCAGCTGGCGGGTGGTGTCCTCGTCAGCGGGCCTGCCGAGGTAGTAGCCCTGGACGGTGTCGCAGGCCGCGGACCGGAGGGCTTCCAGCACCTGGGAGGTCTCGACACCCTCAGCCGTGACGGAGAAGCCGAGGTTGTGGCCGAGGTCGATCACCGATCGCACGATCGCGGCGTTGCTCGACTCGGTGTCCATGGTCATGACGAACGCCTTGTCGATCTTGAGCTCGTGGACCGGCAGGCGGGACAGGTAGCCCAGCGACGTCTGCCCGGCGCCGAAGTCGTCGATGGAGACCCGCAGGCCGGCACCGGCCAGCTGACCAAGAGTGAGAGCGGCCCTCGCCGGCTCGGTGAGCAGCGCCGTCTCGGTGATCTCGAGCAGGACCCGTCCGGGCGCGGTCCCCGTCTCGGCCAGGACGCGCAGCACCTCCTCCGCGAAGTCGCCGCGCCCGAGGCTGCGTGCCGAGATGTTCACCGCCATGGCCAGCTCGCCCGTGGGGTCGAGCCGGGGCAGGGCGGACGTGGCGTTGCGCAGGACCCAGCGGGTCAGCGGGTCGACCAGCTCGGTCTGCTCGGCGGCGGGCAGGAAGTCGTCGGGCTGGAGCAGACCGCGCTCCGGGTGCTGCCAGCGGATGAGCGCCTCGACGGCCGTGACCTGACCGGTGCGCAGGTCCGTCTTGGGCTGGTAGTGCAGCACCAGCTGGTCGGTGCTGATCGCCTCGGCCAGCTCACCGACCAGGCGGAGCCGGGTCGCGTCGTGCAGGTCCTGGTCGGGGTGGTGCCGCGTGACGCCCAGATGGCGCCGCTTGGCGGCATACATGGCGACGTCGGCCTTGGCGAGCAGCAGGTCCAGGTCGATGCCGTCCTGCGGTACGAGCACGAAGCCGATGCTCGCCTCCACCGCAAGGGGCAGGTCGTCGACGACGAGCGGCTCGCCGAGCAGGGAGCGCGTCCGCCGGAAGGCGTCCAGCGCCTCGGCCTCGTCCGTCGCACCGCACAGCACGATGCCGAACTCGTCCCCTCCGAGCCGCGCGACGGTGTCTCCGTCGCGGACGTGCAGCGCGAGCCGTTCGGCGAGCTCGACCAGCAGCCGGTCCCCGATGGCGTGCCCGAGGGCGTCGTTGACCTGCCGGAAGCGGTCCAGGTCCACCATCGCCAGTGCCACCGGACCCCGGCCGAGGGCCTCCCGTGCGCGGCGGACGAACTGGGTGCGGTTCGGCAGGCCCGTCAGGGCGTCGTGCCGGGCGAGGTGGGCGTTCTCCCTGACGAGGCCCCGCAGGTGTCGGGTGGTGGACGCGGTCACGCCGAGCAGCACGAGCCACAGGACCAGCAGGCCGCCGCTGAGCGCCCACAGCTGCTCCCGCTGCTGCCTGCTCACCTCGGCCGCGATCGGGGCGTAGGGCAGGTACAGCTCCACGACGCCGATCCGCTGACCGGACGCGGTTGTCGTCAGCGGCTCGTAGGCCTCGACGACCCGGGGGCCGGCGGAGCCCTCGTCGGCGTTGAGCCGGGAGAGCTTCGTGACCACGTTGCCGTGGACGGCCTGGAGCGCCTCGTCGTCCGCCGGGTCGCCCACTCCGTGCCCGTCGTCGGCGAACACCACCCGGCCGGACAGGTCCCGCAGCCGGAGCCGCAGCACCTGGCCGTCCCGCACGGCTGCCCCCACGCTGTTCGCGAGCGCGGCGTTCTCGTCCTGCGACAGGCCGTGCGTGAGCGGGCGGCTGTGCAGCAGCGGCGCCACGACCGTGTGCGCGACCAGGGCGGCCTCGTCGCCCGCTTGAGCCAGCCCACGGCTGTTGGCCTGCGACGTCACCATGGATCCGAGCACGCCGCCGAGCAGCACGACCGGGACGAGGCTGACCGCGGCATAGGCCGCGAAGAGCCGTCGCGCCCCGCGCCCTCTGCCGCTCACAGGGTCCTGTCGGCCAGGAGGGGAGCTGCCCGTTGCTCCGTTCGGGTGCACCGCCCGGAACCTTCCGGGGCGCACCTTCACGCCCTGGCCTCGGCGAGCAGACGTGACGGGGGTGGTGGCGTCGTCAGCGGACGTCGAAGACGTCAGCAGGGGGCAAGGGCGCCACCGGGGGGTCGGCGTCCGTCGCCGGCCTGGCGCCTCGGGCGAACCCCGCGTCCTCGACGCGGGCGCGACCGATCGAGCGGGCAGTGACCCGGCGCAGGTCGTCGAGGGGGAACGGGTCGTCCGAGCCGGCGAGCACCAGGTTGCCGAACCGCCGGCCGCGGAGGACGGCGGGGTCGGCGAGCACCACGACGTGCGGGAAGACCTCGGCGAGCCCGGCCGCCTGCTGGCGGGCGAAGGGCAGGGCGCCGGTGTCGGCGACGTTCAGGACGTAGACGCCACCGGGCCGCAGGACGGCGCGGACCTCCCGCACGTGCTCGACGGTGGCCAGGTGGCCGGGCACCCGCGCTCCGACGAACACGTCCGCGACCACCAGGTCGCTGGTGCCCGGCCGGAGGTGACGCAGGGCCTCCCGGCCGTCTCCCACCCGCAGGCGGAACCCCGCGGTGCCGAGCTGAGCCCGTACGACGTCCGCGAGCAGGTCGTCGGCCTCGACCACGACCTGGGTGGACCCCGGACGGGTGGTCGCGACGTACCGGGCGAGGGTGCAGCCGGCGCCGCCGAGGTGCACCGCGGTGACCGGGCCGGGAGGCAGCCCGTCGACGAGGTCTGCCATCAGCCGGACGTACTCGAACTCCAGGTGCTCGGGGTCGTCGAGGTCGACGTAGCTCTGCGGCGTGCCGTCGACGAGGAGCATCCAGCCGGCCGGTCGGTCGAGGTCGCGCACGAGCTCGGCCGTGCCGAACCGGACCTCCCAGGTGCCGCCGGTCGGCCTAGCCGATCTCGCCACCCTTGCCGTCGGTGCGGATGTCGGCGATGTCCTTGCAGGTGTCGCAGACGGGGAGCGCCTTGGGGTCCTTGCTCGGGGTGAACACGTGCCCGCACAGCGCTTCGACCGGGGTCCCGAGGATGTAGGCCTCCGTGACCTTGCCCGGGTCCTTCACGATGTGCGCGACCGAACCGGGGTCCTGGAGCTCGCGCTCCTCGGTCCGCTCCTCGATGAGGGTGCTGGTGCCCAGCGACGGGGTCGTCATGGGACCCAGGTTAGGCCGCGTCGAGCAGGAACAGCTCCAGGGCGCGCAGCCCACGCGTGATCTCGAGGGCCAGCGACCGCTCGCTGGGGCTGATCGGCATCAGCCCCGGGGGCGGGCGGTGCCCCTCGGGCAGCGCGGCCACGGGCAGGTCGCTCAGGTTGCCCAGGTCGACGTCGAGGGCGCGCGCGGCGGACCAGCGCGCCATGGCCAGGCTTGCGAGCAGCAGGACGGCCACCCCCACGGCGGCAACGAGCACGACGAGCACGACGAGCACCTCCCTTGAACCCTGCCCCTTGCTTGTCGGCAGGTGCCCGGTGATGCATGAGTCCCTCCTTCGGGCTGTTGATCTCGGGGCTCGGGCGGCCGAAAGGGGTTAGCGTGGTCGTCGTACCGGTCCATACATGGCCCCCGGTCCCACACTCGTCGCTACGAGCGACACACCGCCGAGAGGCGACCTGAGGGCCGGTACGACGGCCGTCCCGGGGGAGACCCCGGGACGGCCGCTCAGACGACTGGGAGGCGACCGTGGCGCACGACCGTCCTTCACGCGTGCGCGCCATGCCGCCTGCCGAGGTGGACAACCACGCCGCGGCCGAGAGCGCGCACGAGGCGGCGCTCGTGCACCGCTTGGAGCTGGCGCTGTCCGCCCTGCCGGAGGCCGAGCGCACGGCGGTCGTGGCGGCGATCGGCTACGCCGGCGGCCCCGTCGGCGCCGCCATGGAGCTGGGGCTGCAGG
>JBAVRG010000393.1:0-1706 GCA_049694795.1 Mycobacteriales bacterium | reverse complement strand
TCGTCGAGGCCTTCACGTGCTGGAGGACGAGGAAGTGCGGCTCGTCCGAGGCGTTCCTGAACAGGGTCCAGCCGGCGTGCGGGATGGCTGACGTGGTCGCGAACCGGTTGGCCGTCGTCGTCGTGATGGTGCTGCGCTGGTCGACCCAGGCCCGCGGAGGCGGCGTGCCGAAGACGTGCAGCGTCGTCATGGCGTTGCCGCCCTGGTCGACCGCGTAGTAGGTGCCGGCGTAGAGCGTCTCGGCGAACATGCCCGGGTGCCCCGGGGTGGCCTCCGCCCCGCCGAGCCACTTGATGTTCGCGTCCACCCGGCGGATCGCGGGGATGTTGCCGGAGAACGCCGCGTTGACGTCAGCGATCGCCTGGCGGGGGGTGTAGCCGCGCTTGAGCTTCAGCAGCTGCAGGGCGTGGTCGCCGCTCGGGGTGCGCACCACGAAGATCACCCGTCCGGCGTGCATGGTCGTGCCACCGGCGACGCTGATGGCACGGTTGGTGATCGTCACCGACCTGACGGGCACCGGCGCGGCCGCGGCCGCAGGTGTCGTGAGGGCGGCGGACAGGGCGAGCACGGCCGCCCCGACGGAGACAGCGCCTGTGCGGATTCGCATGATCAGACCCCCCGGACTGTCAAGGTTTCGCCTCAGGGCAGCACCGTGTCCTGGCGAGGCGCAAGAAGTGGTGCGCAAGGTGTGGCCGCGCCGACATCGGGCTTTGCGGGGGAATGTGCGGATTGGCGGCTTCGGGACCCGCTTCGTGCCCTCGGTGATGGTCATCGTGTCCGGCGGGGGACGGTCGGGCGCTCAGCTCTGGACACGATGACCTTCACCGGCGGCCGCGTCACGCCGTACCGAGATCATTGTGTCCGGCAGGGGACGGTCGGCACGCTCAGCCCTGGACACGATGACCTTCACCGGCGGCCGCGTTACGCCGTACCGAGATCATTGTGTCCGGCGGGAGACGGTCGCACGCTCAGCCGTGGACACGATGACGTTCACCGGCGGCCGCAGGGCTCCCCCGGGTCAGGGGTGGCGCAGGAGCAGCACGAAGCCGATGACGCTGAGGACCACGATCACGGCGCCGGCCACGATCGCGGCCCAGCCGCCGATCGTCCAGAGCGGACCGCGGGCGTGCAGGCGGAGCCGCTCGTAGCAGCGCGAGCACACCGACGAGCCGCTCTCCAGCCCCGGGAACAGCTGCGCTGCGGGACGGCCGCAGCTGTCGCAGACCGGCGAGGGCTGGTTCATCGTCGCAGCACCGGGGCGAGGTCGGCGGCCAGGTGCTCGACGACCCCCGCGACCTGGGCCCTGGTCAGCCCCGGGGCGGTCGTCGCCGGCCGCCAGCCCTCCGCCACCGGGTCGAGGAAGGTGGCGCCGACCAGCTGCGCGGCCTGCTTCGCCGCAGCCGCCGACTTCCGGTCGTTCGCGCCGAACGGCCCCACCACGAGCACCGGCACACCGGGGAAGCGCTGCTGCAGGGTGGTGACCGCCGTACGGGTGCGGGGGGTGGTCTGCGACCCCGCGGTGATCTCGACGACCACTGCCGCGGGCGAGGAGGTGACCGCGTCGAGCGCCGTCACCACCTGGCGGCCCAGCGCGAGCCGGAGCGGCGCCGCGAGCCGGCCGAGGTCGGCACCGACGAGCACGACGGGCGCGAGCGCGGCCGGGTCGTCGGGGGTGGACGACGGCGAGGGGGTGGGCGCCTGCGTGA
>JBAVRG010000392.1:0-7389 GCA_049694795.1 Mycobacteriales bacterium | reverse complement strand
CCCCGTCGGCGTCGGCGTCGTGGTGGCCGCGGTCGTGGCGGCGGTGCCGGTGCCGGCGGCGCGACGGCGACGGCCGGGGAGGCCTGACCTGACGGCGAGGTTCGCCGTACCGGGGCTCAAGGCGCTGACCACCGCGCGCCGATGACCCACGCATGGTGCTGAGGACGCGTGGCGGTATCCGCACGGGCGAGGACGTGGAGGACCTGAGGGCCTTCCTGTCCGACCTGGGCGGCGACGCCCCGCCTGTGCACGAGTCGGTCGTGCTGGGCTGCGGCAACCACGGCGACGAGCGGCCGACGTGGGCCTACGTCGAGGCCGACGCGGCAGCCGGCGTGGCCCGGCGGCGCTGCCTGCAGTGCGCCCGGACCGTGCACCTGCTGGACTCCGAGTCCCGCTGGACGCACCCGCCCATGTGGGCCTGCGGCAGCTGCGGGCAGTCGATCGCCGAGCTGGTGGCGGGCCTGTCGCTCCCGGACGGCGAGCACGTCGCCTGGCTGGTCCTGGGGGGACGCTGCGTGGAGTGCGGCCGCATCGACGGCCTCACCGACATGGTGCTGCCGGACCGCCCGGTGGCCGAGGTCCTCAGCGAGCTGTAGCACGCCGGCCGGGTGCGCCACGCTGACGCTGAGGGACGTGGCGCTGCATAGGGTCCAGTCATGAGCGCCGTCGCCAACCTGCCCCTGCCCGACGGGGTGCACGCCCGTTCCGTCGACGTCCCCGGTGGCCCCCTGGCCGTCCTCGACGCGCCCGCTGCCGGCGAGCACCGAGGCACCGTCGTGATGGTGCCGGGCTACACCGGCAGCAAGGAGGACTTCCGGTACGTCCTCGAGCCGCTGGCGGCGGCCGGCCTGCGGGTCGTGGCGATCGACCAGCGCGGGCAGTACCAGTCCCCGGGACCCGACGACCACGACGCCTACACGGTCCGTCAGCTGGCGGAGGACCTGCTGCACCTGGTCCGGGCTCTCGACGACGCCGCTGTGCACCTGGTCGGGCACAGCTTCGGCGGCCTGGTGTCGCGCGCCGCGGTGCTCGCCGAGCCGACGGCGTTCCGGTCGTTGGTGCTCATGGGGTCCGGACCGGCCGGGCTGACCGGGCCGCGCGCGGACGTCCTGCCGTTCCTCAAGCCGGTGCTGCTCGAGGGCGGGCTCGAAGCGGTGTGGGAGGCCTCTAGGGCCATCGCGCGCGACAACCCGCGCAAGGTCGAGGTGACCGAGGAGGCCCAGGACTTCCTGCGCGCCCGGCTGCTGGGCAGCTCGCCCAGCGGCCTGCTGGCCATGGCCGACGCGCTGACCAGCGAGCCGGACCGCGTCGACGAGCTCGCCGCCGTCGACCTGCCCAAGCTCGTCATGTACGGCGAGCACGACGACGCCTGGCTGCCCGCGCTGCAGGACGACATGGCCCGCCGCCTCGGCGCACCTGTGGTCGTGGTGCCGGACGCGCTGCACTCCCCCGCCGCCGAGAACCCGTTCCTCACCGCGCGCGCGCTGCTCGAGTTCCTGCTGCCGTAGGTACGTCGCGGAGTAGTGAGATCGGCTCATTCCTGCGCCGCCGCAGGGCCCGTAGCGTCGGTCGCACCCTGAGGAGGAGCCATGGCTCACTACCTGATCGAAGTCGGCTACACGCCCCAGTCCTGGAACACGCAGATCGACACCCACCCCAACGTCGTGGACCGCATCACCCCCGCGCTCGACGCGTGCGGAGCGAAGCTGCAGTGCGTCTACTACGCCTTCGGGGACGTGGACCTCGTCGCCATCATCGACTTCAAGAACGCCGAGGACGCCGCAGCGTTCGGCCTGGCGGTGACGTCGAGCGGCGCGCTGCGGACCTACAAGACCACTCCCCTGCTGTCGGTCGACCAGGGACTCGACTCGATGAAGAAGGCCGCCAAGCTGCGCAAGGTCTACTCACCGCCTCTGACGGTGTCACTCGTCGACCAGCCGGCCCGCGCCCGCTGACCCACCTCGACCTGTCAGGTCCCCAGCACGTCCCGGCGACCGGGCGTCCTGACACGTCGCGGCTGGGCGCTCAGGTCAGGCCGACCACCCGGCCGTCGGCGGCGACGTCCGCGATGGTCCTCACTGGGGTGTGGGCGACAGCGCGGCGCGCAGGAGGAGCCGGTTGGTGTCGGTGGCGCTGATGATCCCGATCAGCTCACCGCGCTCGAGCACGAGCACCGGCAACCGTCCGCCCGCACGGTCGAGGACGTCGGCGAAGGCCTCGTCCGGACCTGCGGTCGGCACCTGGGACAACGGGATGGTGAGGTCCGCGACGCGCCGCTCGCTCCGCAGCGGCGCAGGCAGCCGGGCGAGCTGGACGGTGGTCACGAGCCCGACCGGCTTGCCCTCGAAGGAGATGACGGGGTAGGCGGCGTGCTGCTCGGCGAGCACCCGGCCGAGCACGGCGTCGACGACCTGGTAGGAGGGCAGCACGACCGGGTCGGTCGACATCACCGCACGCACCGTCAGGCCTGCCAGCAGCGAGTGCTGGCTGGTCGCCTGCGCCTCACCGGTTGCTGCAGCGACGAGGAACCAGCCGAGCAGCATCAGCCAGATGCCCCCGATGGGGTTGGTGGTGAAGAGCAGCTCGGCGAGGCCCAGCCCGACCAGGCCCATCCCGAGCACCCGACCGGCCCGGTCCGCCGCCAGCGCCGCACGGGTGCGGTCGTGGCTGCGCTTCCACAGCAGGCCACGCAGGATGCGGCCACCGTCCAACGGCGCCCCGGGCAGCAGGTTGAAGACCCCGAGCAGCACGTTGATGCCGGCCAGCCAGCCGAAGCCCGCGGTGAGCAGGTCCGGACCACCGAGCGCTGCGCCGGCTGCCGCGCAGCCGAAGAAGACGGCGCCCGCCGCCAGGCTCGTGAGCGGCCCGGCGGCGGCGATCCGGAGGTCGGCCGACGGGGTCGGGGGCTCTCCGGCCAGCTGCGCGACGCCGCCCAGCATCCACAGCGTGATCTTCTCGACCTTGACGCCGTACCGGCGCGCCACCACCGCGTGCGCGAGCTCGTGCGAGAGCAAGGAGGCGAAGAACAGCAGCCCCACTCCCACCCCGGCTCCGTAGTACGCGCCTGTCGAGTAGCCCTTGACCGCGCCGGGGAGCGCCTGCGTCGCGACCAGCTCGACGACCAGCACGAAGATGACGAGGACCGACAGGTTCATCCCGATCGGGATGCCGGCGATCCGCCCCAGCCGCACGTGCTCTCGCATGCCCCCAGCGAACCCCCGAAGGGCCCTGTGGGGAAGTGCTGATCAGCCCGGTCCGGCCGGGTCGTTGGACCCATCACGCAAAGGGGGACCTTCGCCCCTGGAAACCCCCGTACCCGCTGTGTCTCGATGAGGTCCTCGCCGGGGAGGCGCCATGGACTGGCAGGTCATCCGCAAGCCCACGCGCTGGTCCCGGACGGCGCCGAACCTGCTCGACTACGACAGCACCTGCGCCACCTTCACCTGGGAGAAGGCGCGTCGGCACCTCGACGGCCTGCCCGGCGGCCAGGGCCTCAACATCGCGCACGAGGCCGTGGACCGGCACGCCGCCGGGGCGCGCGCCGACCACACCGCGTTGCGCTTCGTGCACCGGGACGGCACCGCGTCGAGCTACAGCTACCGCCGGCTCGCCGAGGAGACCAGCCGGTTCGCGGGCGTCCTGGAGGGCCTGGGCGTCGAGCCCGGGGAGCGCGTCTTCACCCTCCTCGGGCGACGTCCGGAGCTGCACGTCGCCGTCCTCGGTGCGCTCAAGCACGGCAACGTCGTCTGCCCCCTGTTCTCGGCCTTCGGCCCGGACCCGGTGCGCCAGCGGCTGCAGCTCGGCGAGGGCGCGGTGCTGGTGACCACCGCCGCGCTGTACCGCAAGAAGGTCCAGCCGGTCCGCGCCGACCTGCCGCAGCTGCGGCACGTCCTTCTCGTGGACGCGGACGGCGACCCGGCAGAGGGCACCACCGGACTGGCCGAGCTGCTCTCGGCAGCGGCCCCGGCCTTCACCATCGCGCCGACCGACCCGGAGCAGCCCGCGCTGCTGCACTTCACCAGCGGGACGACGGGCACCCCGAAGGGCGCGGTCCACGTGCACGCCGCGGTCGTCGCGCACCACGCCACCGGCTACTACGCCCTGGACCTGCACCCCGACGACGTCTTCTGGTGCACCGCCGACCCGGGCTGGGTCACCGGCACCTCGTACGGCGTCATCGCCCCTCTGACGCACGGCGTGACCGCGCTCGTGGACGAGGAGGAGTACGACGCCGAGCGCTGGTACCGGATCCTCGCCGAGCACCACGTGAGCGTCTGGTACACCGCACCCACGGCGCTGCGGATGCTCATGAAGGCCGGCCCCTCGGCGGCGGCGGGCCATGACCTGTCCTCGCTGCGCTTCGTCGCGAGCGTCGGCGAGCCGCTGAACCCCGAGGCCGTCGTCTGGGGCCAGGAGGTGCTGGGGCTGCCCGTGCACGACAACTGGTGGCAGACCGAGACCGGCGGCATCATGATCGCCAACTTCCCGGCGATGGACATCCGGCCCGGCTCGATGGGCCGCCCGCTGCCCGGTGTGGAGGCGGCCATCGTCGCCCGGGACGACAACGGCGCGCCGGTGCTCGACGACGGCGAGCCGGTGCTGGTGACCGACCCGGCCACCGAGGGGATCCTCGCGCTGCGCGCCGGCTGGCCCTCGATGTTCCGCACCTACCTGCACGACGAGGACCGCTACCGCAGCTGCTTCGCCGGCGACTGGTACCTGTCCGGGGACATCGCCCGGCGCGACGGCGACGGCTGGTTCTGGTTCGTCGGGCGCGGCGACGACGTCATCAAGTCGGCCGGTCACCTCATCGGTCCGTTCGAGGTGGAGAGCGCGCTCATGGAGCACCCGGCCGTGGTGCAGGCCGGCGCCATCGGCACGCCCGACCCGGTCGCCGGCGAGGTGGTGAAGGCCTTCGTGGAGCTGCGTCCGCCGTACGAGCAGTCGGAGGAGCTGCGACGCGAGCTGCTGGGCTTCGGCCGCAAGCGGCTCGGCGCCGCGGTCGCACCGCGCGAGATCGCGTTCGCCGAGTCGCTGCCCCGGACCCGCAGCGGCAAGATCATGCGACGGCTGCTGAAGGCACGTGAGCTCGGGCTGCCCGAGGGCGACCTGTCCACCCTCGAGAGCACCGCCGAGGCGACGCGATGACCCGCACCGTCGAGCCGGACGTCGCGCTGGACCTGCTTCGCGAGATGGTGCTCATCCGCCGCTTCGAGGAGAAGTGCGTCGAGCTCTACAGCGGCGAGAAGATCCGGGGCTTCATGCACGTCTACATCGGCGAGGAGGCCGTCGCGGTGGGCGTCATGCACGCCCTGCAGCCCGAGGACGCCGTGGTGGCGACCTACCGGGAGCACGGCCACGCGCTCGCCCGCGGGGTAGCCGCCGACCGCGTGATGGCCGAGATGTACGGCAAGGTCGAGGGCTGCAGCCACGGGCGCGGTGGCTCCATGCACCTGTTCGACGTCGCGCACCGCTTCTACGGCGGCAACGCGATCGTCGGGGGTGGCCTGCCGGTCGCCGTCGGGCTCGCCCTGGCCGACAAGATGCGCGGGCTCGACCGGGTGACCGCCTGCTTCTTCGGTGAGGGCGCGGTCGCGGAGGGCGAGTTCCACGAGTGCATGAACCTCGCGGCCCTCTGGCAGCTGCCGGTGCTGTTCTGCTGCGAGAACAACCTCTACGCGATGGGCACCGCCCTCGCCCGGTCGGAGTCGGAGACCGACCTCGCGCTGAAGGCCTCGTCGTACGAGATGCCCGCGTGGCCGGTCGACGGGATGGACGTGCTCGCGGTCGCGGAGACGGCGCGCCGGGCGGTCGACGCGATCCGCGGCGGCGGCGGTCCGCACTTCCTGGAGCTGCGCACCTACCGGTTCCGCGCGCACTCGATGTACGACCCGGAGCGCTACCGGGACAAGAGCGAGGTCCGCGCCTGGATGGAGCGCGACCCGCTCACCGCGTTCTCCGAACGGCTGCGCACCGACGGGGTGCTCGACGACGGCGGGCTCGCGGCGATGGAGAAGGACGTCGCTGCGGAGGTGGACGCCGCCGTCGCGTTCGCCGAGGCCGGCCACGACGAGCCGGTCGACGAGCTGACCAGGTTCGTCTACAGCGAGGACGGCCGGCGGTGAAGACCAGCTACCGCGAGGCGATGCGCGAGGCGATCCGCGACGCGATGAAGCGCGACGACCGGGTGTTCCTCATGGGCGAGGACGTCGGCCGCTACGGCGGCTGCTTCGCCGTCAGCCTCGGGCTGCTGGAGGAGTTCGGGCCGGAACGGATCCGCGACACCCCGCTGTCGGAGTCGGCGTTCGTCGGCGCCGGCATCGGCGCGGCGCTCGGCGGGATGCGCCCGATCGTCGAGGTCATGACGGTCAACTTCAGCCTGCTGGCGCTGGACCAGATCCTCAACAACGCCGCCACGATGCTGCACATGTCCGGCGGCCAGCTCAACGTGCCGCTCGTGATCCGCATGACCACAGGGGCGGGTCGTCAGCTCGCCGCCCAGCACTCGCACAGCCTCGAGGGGTGGTACGCGCACATCCCCGGCCTGCGGATCGTGGCCCCGGCGACCCTCGAGGACGCCCGCGGGATGCTCTGGACCGCGCTCGAGGACCCTGACCCCGTCCTGGTCTTCGAGCACGGTGGCCTCTACAACACCGCCGGGGAGCTCGCCGAGGACGCGGGGCCCGTCGACATCGACAAGGCCGTCGTCCGGCGACCCGGCACGGATCTCACCCTCATCACGTACGGCGGCACGCTCCCCGCCGTCCTGGACGCCGCCGACCAGCTGGCCGCCGACGGCGTCTCGGCGGAGGTCATCGACCTGCGCACCCTGCGTCCGCTGGACACCGGGACGGTGCTGTCCTCCGTCGGCCGCACCCACCGCGCGGTGGTCGTCGACGAGGGCTGGCGCAGCGGCAGCCTGTCGGCCGAGGTGAGCGCCCGCATCACCGAGCAGGCGTTCTACGAGCTCGATGCGCCGGTCGCGCGCGTGTGCAGCGCCGAGGTGCCGATCCCCTACCCGCGTCACCTCGAGCAGGCGGCCCTGCCCAACGCGACCCGGGTCGTCAGCGCGGCGCGCGAGGTGGTGGGTGCGCGTGGGTGAGTTCCGGATGCCGTCGCTCGGCGCGGACATGGACGAGGGCACGCTGCTGGAGTGGCTCGTCAAGCCGGGCCAGCAGGTGCACCGCGGCGACATAGTGGCGGTCATCGACACCGCCAAGGCGGCCGTCGAGGTCGAGGTCTTCGAGGACGGGGTCGTCGACCAGCTGCTCGTCGAGCCAGGAGCGAAGGTCGCCGTGGGTGCGCCGCTCGCGGTGCTGAACGGCGGCGAGGCCCGGGTGCCCGCGGCCCGCGCCGAGGCCCCTGCTGCCGAGGTGCGCGCCCCTGCAG
>JBAVRG010000391.1:0-7581 GCA_049694795.1 Mycobacteriales bacterium | reverse complement strand
GAGGCGACCTCCTCGATGGAGATCTCCTTCAGCAGGTACCCCATGGCGCCGGCCTTGATGGCGTCGTAGAGGTCGGCCTCCTCGTCGGAGATCGTCAGCATGATGATCTTCGCGGACGGCACCGCGTCGTGGATGGCGGTGCAGGCGTCGATGCCGCCGCGCTTGGGCATCCGGACGTCCATCAGGACGATGTCGGGCAGCGTCTCGGCTGCCTGCTCGACCGCCTCCGACCCGTCGGAGGCCTCACCCACGACCTCGATGTCGGGCTCCTGCTCGAGCACCATCTGCAGACCACGGCGGAACAGGGCGTGGTCGTCGACCACCAGCACCCGGATCGGCTCGACCGACAGGCCGCCGACGGGTGTGGGGATGGGCTGGTCGCTCAAGGGGGGTCCTCCTGGTCGTGCGCGGGTCAGGTGCTGCCACGCCATCGGTCAACGACGCGTCAGGAACGCCGTTCCCCTGATGATGACACGCGCACCCTCTGATCACCTCGACATGATCAAAAGTGACCAGGAGTCCCTCATCCGAGTGACGTCAGCCGGTCGCCAGCCTGATGACCCCGTAGTCGTAGCCGTGCCGCCGGTAGACGACGCTCGGCAGGCCGCTCTCCTTGTCCGCGAAGAGGAAGAAGTCGTGTCCGACCAGCTCCATCTCGTGGAGGGCCTCGGGCGTCGTCATGGGGATGGCCTCGTGGGTCTTGTCGCGCACGACCAGGCTGTCGGTGTCGTCGGAGAGGTGCTCGGTCTCGGTCTCGGTCGCCTCCTCGGCGGTGCCCTCGACAGCAGTCAGTGACGCCGCGAACTGCGCCGCCGACTCCGGTGTGCGCAGGCCGTGGTGCACCCGGCGCCGGTCGTGGCTCTTGCGCAGCCGGGCCTCGAGCTTGAGGGTCGCGGCGTCGAGCGCGGCGTAGAAGGTCTCGGCGCAGGCCTCGGCCCGGATCACCGGCCCCTTGCCACGCACCGTGATCTCGACCCGCTGGCACTGCGAGGCCTGTCGGGGGTTCTTCTCGTGGAACAGCTCGACGTCGACGTGGTAGACGCGGGGATCGAGGCGTTCAGAGGGGGCGAGCTTGTCCTGCACGTGCGTCCGGAAGTGGTCCGGCACCTCGACGTTGCGTCCCTTGACGACGATGTCCACGCGGCCTCCTGGGGAGTGAGCTGGAGTGCTGGCGCCCCGCTGTCTGGCGGCTCCGTCCACTCCTCTCCCTCGGCAGTGCCCCGAGGGGCGGCGCCGGCCGGTGCCCTGCCGAGCACCTGTTGTCACGCTAACCCGCTTCGGTCCACCGGAGAAGGGGTGAGGCCCATCCGGGTCATGCGTGTCGGCCAGATGCCCTACGACGCTGGGTTGCGGCCACGACGGCGGCCCCTCGCACGGGATGACCAGCGACCCTGAGCGCCCGCGCGGCCTCGACGAGAGTGGCCCCCGTCGTGACGATGTCGTCGACCACCAGGACCGGCGGCCCTGGCCCACCGACGGCCTGGAGCGCCCCTCGCAGGTTGGTGGCGCGCTGCGCCGAGGACAGCCCCGACTGGTCCGCGACGGCGCGCACGGGGATCAGCAGCCGGGCCGCCCGGGCGTCGACCCCGGCCCCCCGCAGGACCCGCGCTGCACCCCGTGCGAGCCGCATCGCGTGGTCGTGCCCGCGCTGCCGCACCGCGGCCTGCGAGCTCGGGACCGGGCAGAGCAGCACCGGTGCCTTCCCGTGCACGAGCGCCGCCCTGGCCAGGCCCGCGGCCAGCGGCGCGGTCAGCTGCAGGCGCCCCTTCTCCTTGTGCGCCAGCAGGAGCCGCTGCACCGCGCCCTCGTAGGGCAGCAGCGCCGACACGAAGGGCAGGCCCTCCGGACAGGGGTCGGGCCGCACCAGTCCGAGCGCGGGGGCGGCGAGCAGCGCCCGACAACCCGGGCAGAGCGCCGCGCTCGGCAGCCCGCACCCCGCGCAGCTGCGGGGCAGCACCAGGTCGAGCAGCGTGGCGAGCACCCGGGCAGCGTGCCGGGCGCGCGCCCCGCCTGCTGCGCGCCCTGTGGATCAGCCCGGGTAGGCCGGTGCCGAGACGCCGATCTCCACCCGGGTGAAGCGGCGCCCCACCAGCGCGTAGAGGTCGCCGTCGGACACCACCAGCACGCCGGCAGGCGAGGCGGCCACCTGCACGGGACGCAGCCCGGTGGTGTCGAGCGCCGTCACCTCCGAGCCGTCGACGGACACCCGCACGGCCTGGGCGTCGCGGGTGAGCGAGCCGAGCACCACGAGCTCGGTGCTGGCCGACCACGCGACCGCCGAGCCGTGCGAGAAGGAGGGCAGCACCAGTGACAGGCCCACCACGCGGGGCCCGCTCGCGACCTCCTCCACCCGCCCGACGTACAGCTGGCCGCCGGCCACGAGAGCGACCCGGGCGCCGTCACGCGAGACCGCGAGCGAGGTCCACGAGCCGGGCGGGCGCCCGACGACGGTGACGGTCCGCAGCGGCTGGTCCGGCGGGACGAGCACGATGTCGCGCTGCTGCCGCAGCAGCCACAGCCCGCTCTCCCCTGAGCCCCAGGTCGGGGACGACAGCTCCGCCCCGCGCGCGACCTCCGGGTAGGAGGGGCCGCGCAGCGGGCCGGTCCGCACGACGACCTCGGAGCCTCCCGCGCGCGCCAGGAGCGCCACGCGGGTGCGGTCGGGGGTGACGGCGACGGTGTCGACGGGGATCGCCGGACCGACCCCGGCGTCACCGGCGGTGGCGGGCCCTGCCCGGAGCTCGCCGGAGGAGCGCAGCCTGCGGGCCGCCACGAAGAAGTAGGGCGGGTTCGGCGCCAGCCCGTCCGGGTCGAAGCTGTCCCAGTCGCCGGCGTCCTGGAGGTCGGGCTCGTTGGGCACCTGCAGGCGCTCCCCGCCGGCCCGCAGGCGCATCCCGGTGAACGACGGGCCGAGCCCCCGCAGGGTCCAGACCAGCTGCGCCGACATCGCCTCCCGGGTGGCGTCGGGCAGGTCCTGGGCCACGCCCGACAGGTCGACGGTCACGACCCCGGAGCCGTTCATGGTCGCCGACCGCAGCTGCTCCCCGACCAGCGCGCTCGAGACCGTGCCCGCCAGCTCCTGCGACGGGGGCCGCAGCAGCCGTTCCACGAGCGTCCGTACGTCGTCACTCCCGACCGGGAGGAACACCCGGTCGGGAACCAGGTGCGGGGCACTGCCCGGCACCCGGGGCGCGAGGTAGTAGAGGAGCCGGGGCCGGAACGACCGCTCGCGGTCGGCGGCCGTGAGCCGCAGCCCGGCCGGGACCCCGACGAGCTGCCAGCTGCCGTCGCTCTCACGCAGCTGGTAGCGCTCCTGCACCCGGGCCGGCGGCCGCAGCGCGAACGAGCCGTCGCCGCGGACCTCGGCGGTGACGGTGTAGCCCACCTGCACCAGGGCGCGCCCCGGCCCGGCGGGAAGCAGCTGGTAGTCGAGGGACCCCGGGTCGTAGACCTGCACCCCGGCCGCGTCGTCCCAGGTGTCGCGCAGCGGCTCGGCGAGGAACTCGCGGGCGATGGCGTGCCGGTCCTCCGCGCTGCTCTGCGCGCCCAGGAACCCGCGCACCACGTCGACCGGCACCGCCCCCGCCTTGGGGCCCGGCGGCCGCACCTGGATGTCTCCCCGCTGGAGCTGCTCGGCCGGGACGTCCCCGACGTTCTGCACGCCGCTCGGCAGCGGGAGCGAGCAGCTCGCCACGCACCCGGCCAGCGCGGACGCCAGCAGCGCCACGCGCAGCCGCCTCACGACGCCACCTCGTGCGGGCGCAGCGGCAGCGGGCTCTCGCCCAGCGGGCCGCCCACCCGCATCGGCAGGGTCAGCCGGAACGCCGAGCCCTGGCCTGGCGCGCCCCAGGCCTGCAGCGTGCCGCCGTGCAGCCGGGCGTCCTCGAGGGCGATCGCCAGGCCCAGACCGGTGCCGCCCGTGGTGCGCGCCCGGGACGGGTCGCCGCGCCAGAACCGGGTGAAGACCAGGCCCGCCTCACCGGGCCGCAGGCCGACGCCGTGGTCACGCACCAGCACAGCCACCGACACGGCGCCGGCGCTGACCGTCACGTCGATGGGCCGGCCCTCGCCGTGCTCCACGGCGTTGACGAGCAGGTTGCGCACGACGCGCTCGATGCGGACGTGGTCGACCTCGGCGACGGCCGGGCCGTCCGCGTCGAGGGTCAGGCTGCTGCCCTTGCGGTCGGCCAGCGGCCGAGCGGCGTCCATCACGCGCGCGACCAGGGCCACCACGTCGAGCAGCTCGGCGTCGAGCGAGGCGGCCCCGGCGTCGTACCGCGAGATCTCCAGCAGCTCGGCGAGCAGCTCCTCGAACCGGCCCAGCTCCTCCTGCAGCAGCTCGGCGCTGCGCGCCGCTGCCGGGTCGAGGTCGCGCCGCTTCTCGTACAGCACGTCGGCCGCCATCCGGACCGTGGTGAGCGGGGTCCGCAGCTCGTGGGTCACGTCGGAGACGAACCGCCGCTGCACGCGCGACAGGTCCTCGAGCTGGCGGATCTGCGTCTGCAGCGCGGCCGCCATCGAGTTGAAGGTCTCGGCCAGCCGGGCGATCTCGTCCTCGCCCCGCACCGCCATCCGCTCCTCGAGGCGGCCCGCGGCGAGCCGCTCCGCGGTGCGGGCCGCGAGCCGCACCGGCAGCACGACCTGACGCGCCACGATCCCGGTGATCAGGGCCAGCAGCAGGACGAGCAGCAGCCCGGCGATGGCCGCGGTCCGCCGTACCAGGCCGAGGGTCTGGTTCTCCTCGGTGAGGGGGAAGACGTGGAAGAGCCGGTAGGGGCCGTTGAACGTGGTGAGCGTCGAGGCCACGACCAGCTGGTCCTCGCCGTGGTAGCTGCGGTAGGCGTAGGCCGAGGTGGTGCCGCTGTCCAGCGCGCGGACGAGGCGCTGCGGCAGGTCGTCGAGGGCCAGCCCAGGCGAGGCGAACGCCTTGGCGTCACCACCGGCGGGCACGAGCGCGACGCTGTACTGGTTGCCGCTCTGCCCGCGCAGGGACAGCGCCTGGGCGATGTCCTGCAGCCCCGCCTCGATGGCCTGCGGGTTGCCGGCCGCGCCGGCGTTCGCCTGGGCCTGGGCCTGCGCCAGGCCGGACTGCGCCTCCGAGAGCGCGACCTTGGTCTTGGCCTCGACCAGTCCGCGGCCCACCTGCCCGATGAGCAGGCTGGCGAGCAGCAGCACGACCACGCCGCTGACCACCAGGGTCGTGACCACCACCCTGGTCTGCAGGGACCGGCGCCAGCTGGCACCGGCGTGCGCGAGCAGGCGCGAGGTGCGGGACCGCGCGCCGGCGAGGGCCTCCCTCAGCGTCAGCCCGGTCCCGCCTTGTAGCCCACGCCGCGCACCGTCAGCACCACGCTGGGGCGCTCGGGGTCGCGCTCGACCTTGGCGCGCAGGCGCTGCACGTGCACGTTGACGAGGCGGGTGTCGGCCGCGTGCCGGTAGCCCCAGACCTGCTCGAGCAGCACCTCGCGGGTGAACACCGTCTTCGGCCGCCGGGCCAGCGCCAGGAGCAGGTCGAACTCCAGCGGCGTGAGGCCGATCGCCCGCCCGTCACGCGTCACCGAGTGCCCGGGCACGTCGATCGTCACCGGGTCGTCCGCCGGTCCGATGGTCAGCGTCTCGGGCTCGCCGTCGTGGGTCCGCAGCCGGGCGCGCACCCGTGCCACCAGCTCCTTGGGCTTGAACGGCTTCACGACGTAGTCGTCCGCACCGCTCTCCAGCCCCAGCACCACGTCGGTGGTGTCGCCCTTCGCGGTGAGCATGACGATCGGGACGCCGCTCTCGGCCCGGATCTGCCTGCACACCTCGATGCCGTTGGTGCCGGGCAGCATGAGGTCGAGCAGGACGACGTCGGGCTTCTCGCGCCGGAAGGCGCCGAGGGCGGCGTCCCCGTCGGCGACGAAGGCGGGCTCGAACCCCTCGCCGCGCAGGACGATGCCGAGCATCTCCGCGAGCGCAGGGTCGTCGTCGACGACGAGGACGCGGGCAGTCATGGCCTCATCGTCGCATCACAACGGGCCCCGGCGTGGCAGCATGCGCGTGCTCGCCGCGCCGTGCCAGAGAGGATCGAGGACACCATGACCGAGCCACCGCAGGGCTGGAGCGCCCCGGGCGGGGAGCAGCCCCCTCCCCCGGACAGCGCCCCCTCACCTGCCGGCTACGGCCCGCCTCCTCCGGGCTACGGCCCCCCACCTCCCGGGTACGGCGTCCCCCAGTCCCAGCAGCAGCCCCCGCAGCAGTGGACCCAGGGCTGGGGCCAGCAGTGGTACGGCGGTCCGCCGCCCGCGCCGGTCCCCGGCGTCGTCCCGCTGCGCCCGCTGGGCCTCGGGGAGCTGCTCGACGGGGCCATCAAGATCATCCGTCGCTACCCGCGGCCGACACTCGGCCTGTCGGCCGTGATCGCGGTCGTCGTGACGGTCGTCAACGTGCTGTTCGTCGTGCTGTCCGGGCCGCAGGTGGACACGACGTCGGGGACGGACGCGCAGTTCAACGTCGCTTTCGGCAACGCGGCCGCGTCCGGACCGGGGTCGGTCGTCAGCTACCTGGCCGGGCTGGTGCTGACCGGCGTGCTCGTCGTCGTGGTCGGCAAGGGGGTGCTCGGCCAGGCGACCACGACCTCGGAGGTCTGGGCGTCGGTGCGGCCGCGCATCTGGGCGCTGCTCGGGCTGTCGCTGCTCACCGGCCTGCTCGTCGCCCTGCCGGCGGCCGTCGGGATCCTGCTCGGAGTGCTGCTCGGGTTCGCGGCCGGAGGCATCGGGATCTTCTTGGGGATCCTGCTCGGCGCCATCGGGGTGGCCGGGACCGTCTACCTCTACACCCGGCTGGTCCTCGCGCCGGCCGCGCTCGTGCTGGAGCACGCGGGCGTGACGACCGCGCTGCGCCGCTCGGGCGTGCTGGTGCGCGGCGCCTGGTGGCGCACGTTCTGGGTGCTCGTGCTCACGTCGATCATCACGGGGGTCCTGAGCGGCGTCATCGCCCTCCCGGTCACCTTGGCGGCCCTGCTGATCGGGGGAACCGGCGGGGTGGGCTTCCACATCGCCACCCAGGTCGCTGCGGGGCTGGTGTCGGTCGTGGTGGCGCCCTTCGCGTCGGGCGTGCGGGCTCTGCTGTACGTCGACCGGCGGATGCGGGCGGAGGGGCTGGACGTCGGGCTCCAGGCGGCCGCGGCCGCGTCGCCGACGGCGTGATCCTGCGGGTCCTCTCGGACCTCCCCGGCCGGGACCAGGCCCGGGAGGCCGCGCAGCGCGAGCTGTCCCGACGGCCCTACCAGCAGGCCCAGCCACCGCTGTTGTACCGCCTGCTGCGCTGGCTGATCGACCGCTTCAACGAGCTCGTCGACCGCACCTCGTCCCATGTCCCCGGCGGCAACGTCGGGCTGGTGCTGCTGCTCCTGCTGCTCGCCCTTCTGGTCGCCCTGGTGCTGGTGCGGGTGCGCCCGAGCCGCGCCCACAAGGGACGCGACGAGCTCTTCGGAGCGGGGAGCACCCTCTCGGCGCAGCAGCACCGCGCCCGCGCGGACGCCGCGGCCGCCCGCGGTGACTTCGCGGACGCGGTGCGGGAGCGGCTGCGCGCCGTGGTCCGCGA
>JBAVRG010000390.1:0-5869 GCA_049694795.1 Mycobacteriales bacterium | reverse complement strand
CCCAGGACGTGCAGGCCGTCGCGGATGAGGACGTCCTTCACCTCGCACAGGTAGCCGTCGAGGTGCAGCACGAAGTCGTCGAACTCCTCCGGCTGCTCGTCGCCGGTGTGCAGGTCGTGGTGCAGCTGCGCGGCCGTCACGACCTCCCAGATCTGCGCCTGCAGCACCGGCACCTTCGCCGGGTCGAGGGCCTGCACGGTGGCGTACTCGTCGAGCAGGTGCTCCAGTCGGGCCATCTCGTCGTAGGTCTCCGCCCGCGCCATCGGCGGCACCAGGTGGTCGACGACGGTCGCGTGGCCGCGGCGCTTGGCCTGGGTGCCCTCGCCCGGGTCGTTGACGATGAAGGGGTAGAACAGCGGCAGGTCGCCGAGCACCGCGTCGGAGGCGCACGAGGCCGACAGGCCGAGGCCCTTGCCGGGCAGCCACTCCAGCGTCCCGTGCTTGCCCAGGTGCACCACCGCGTCGGCGCCGAAGTCCTGGGCCAGCCAGCGGTAGGCCGCGAGGTAGTGGTGCGACGGCGGCAGGTCGGGGTCGTGGTAGATCGCGATCGGGTTCTCCCCGAAACCGCGCGGCGGCTGGATCGCCAGCACCACGTTGCCGTACTGCAGCGCCGCGAGCACGATGTCGTCGCCGTCCACGTAGAGCGAGCCGGGCGGCTCCCCCCAGTGCTCGAGCATCCTCGCGCGCAGGTCCTCCGGCAGCTCGGCGAACCACTCCCGGTACGTCGAGAGCGGCACCCGGGCGACGGCGGCCGCCAGCTGCTCCTCGGTGAGCCACTCGACGTCGTGGCCGCCGGCGGCGATGAGGGTGTGGACCAGCTCGTCGCCGTCCTCCGGGAAGGCTCCGACGTCGTACCCGGCCTCGCGCATGGCCTTGAGCAGCAGCACCGCGGACGCCGGGGTGTCGAGGCCGACCGCGTTGCCCACGCGGGCGTGCTTGGTCGGGTAGCTCGACAGGACGAGCGCGACCTTCTTGTCGGCGTTGGCCTTGTGCCGCAGCCGGGCGTGGCTGACGGCGACACCGGCCACCCGGGCCGCCCGCTCGGCGTCGGCGACGTAGACCGGCACCCCGTCGTCACCGGTCTCCTTGAAGGAGAACGGCACGGTGATGAGCCGGCCGTCGAACTCCGGGATCGCGACCTGCATGGCCGCGTCGATCGGGGCGAGCCCGGCGTCGGAGGCCTCCCACTCGGCCCGGCTGCTGGTCACGCACAGGCCCTGGAGCACGGGGACGTCCAGGGCTTCGAGCGCGCGGGCGTCCCAGACCTCGGCGTCGGACTGGTTCGACCCGCCACCGGCGAGCACCGTGACGACCAGCGCGTCGACCTTGCCGTGCAGCAGCTCGGTCACCGCCGGGATCTGGCCGTCGGCGTCGGGCCGCAGCGAGGCGACGTGGACGGGCAGCGCGTTGGCGCCCTTCGCCTCGACCGCGTCGCAGAGCACGTCGACGAAGGCGGTGTTGCCCGACAGCTCGTGCGCCCGGTAGAAGACGACCCCCACGGTCGGCCGGCTCGGGTCGAGGGTGCGCGCTCCGTGCACCCCGTACGACGGGACGGGCGCGGGGGCGGCGAAGCCGTGGCCCGTCAGCAGGACGGTGTCGGACAGGAACGCGACCAGCTCGCGCAGGTTGGCGACACCGCCTTCCCGGAAGTAGGCGGCAGCGTCGGCCACGACGCCGGCGGGGACGGTCGACAACGCGGTGAGCTCGGCATCGAGGCCCTCGCCCCCGAGCAGCACCACGGGCACCTGCGCCCGGGCCAGCAGGTCGTCCAGGCCCTCCCACGCACGCCGGCCCCCGAGCAGCCGGACCACGACGAGCGACACGCCGTCGAGGTCGATCTCGCCGAGGCGGGTCGGGTTGCCCACGCGGACGGGAAGGACCGGGTCGGGAACGGCCCGGGCGGCGAGCAGGTCGGTGTCAGCGGTGGAGAGGAGCAGCAGCACCGCACCAGTCTCGCGGATCAGCTCCCCGGCTCGACGAGGGCCTTGAGCACCGGGATCATGATCCGCTCGAGGTCCTCGCGCGAGGCGGCCTTCACGGCCGGGGTCTCGAACAGGTACCTCGCGAGGGTGATGCCGATCATCGTCGCGCCGAGCAGCCCGGCGCGCAGGTCGCCCTCCTCGCCGCCGATGGTCCTGGCGATCATCGCCTGCGGCTCGGAGATGACGACGTCACGCATGACGCCCAGGGCGCTCTCGTGCGTCAGGCAGTTGCGCAGCAAGGCGATGGCGCTGTCGCGCCGCTCCGGGTCCTCGAAGCTCTGGAACAGGTCGTCGATCGCGGCGCGAGGGAGGTCACCGAGAGCCGCCTCGAGAAGCTGCCCGTGGTCGACCTGCCATCGGGCCGAGGCCGCGAAGAGCCCCTCCTTGTTGCCGTAGTACTGCATGACCAGGGCGGGGTCGACGCCCGCCCGGCCGGCCACCGCACGGATGGTGGTGCGCTCGAAGCCGAGCTCGGCGAACAGCTCCCGGGCTGCCTCGAGGATGGCCGCCTCGGTGCGCCGCCGCCGCTCCTCGCGGGGCAGGTGCTCAGGGACCTGTGCTGTCACCCACATCACTCTACAAGCGTTGAGCAATTTACCGTGCAAGCGTCTAGGCTCGTCGGGCCAGCACGCCCAGAGGGGAAACAACCAGCGTGTCCATCGCCACCGACGTCCCGAGCGACGTCGCCCCGGACGCCACCGCGTCCACCCATCTCGTCCACGAGGACGGCCGCGTCACCCACAAGGGACTGGCCCTGCTCGTGATCGCGATGAGCCAGCTCATGGTCGTGCTCGACGCCACCATCGTGAACGTCGCGCTGCCGAAGATCTCCGATGCGCTGCACGTGCGGACCAGTGCCGACCTGCAGTGGGTGATCACGGCCTACACGATCACGTTCGGCGGGTTCCTGCTCCTCGGGGGCAAGCTCGGCGACCGCATCGGCCGGCGCAAGGTGTTCATGCTCGGCGCCGCCCTGTTCGCGGCGGCCTCGCTCGTCGGGGGCCTCGCGGGCAACCTCGGGCTGCTCATCGCGGCGCGCGCGGTGCAGGGCATCGGCGGGGCGCTGATGTCACCCTCGGCGCTCGCGCTGCTGACCGTGGTCTTCAAGGAGGGCAAGGAGCGCAACCGCGCCCTCGGCATCTTCTCGGGGATCACCGCCGGTGGTGCGGCCATCGGCCTGATCCTCGGCGGCTTCCTCACCGAGTACGCCTCCTGGCGCTGGGTGCTGTTCGTCAACGTGCCGATCGCGGCCGCCGCGCTGCTCGGGGCCCTGAGCTTCGTGCCCGAGAGCAAGGACGACCGGGCGCGGGGCTTCGACATCACCGGAGCCCTGCTCGTCACCGGTGGCCTCATGGTCCTCGTGTACGGCCTGGTGAAGGGCAACACCTACGGCTGGACGTCGCCGCAGACCGCCGCGCTGCTTCTCGCGGCCGCCGCCCTGCTGGCGCTGTTCGTCGTCGTGCAGCAGAGCGCCGAGGCGCCGCTCGTCCCGTTCCGCCTGTTCGCCTCACGCACGCTCACCGGCGCCGACGTCGGCGCGCTGTTCATCGGCGCCGGCATCTTCGCGATCTTCTTCTTCCTCGTCCTCTGGATGCAGGTGGTCAACGGCTACAGCCCGGTGAAGTCGGGGCTGCTGTTCCTACCCATGACCTTCGTGATCGGGATCAGCGCGGGAATCGGCTCGCAGCTGCTCGGTCGGGTCGGGCCGCGCCCGCTGCTGCTCACCGGGCCGCTCCTGGCCGCCCTGGGCCTGTTCCTGCTGGGGCTGCGGCTGGAGCCCGACTCGAGCTACCTCGGCGTCCTGCTGCCCTCGCTGCTGCTGGTCGCCGGCGGGATGGGGACGACCTTCGTCGCGCTGACCAGCTCGGCGGTCGCCGGCGTGCCGCACGAGGACGCCGGCATCGCCTCGGCGCTCCTCAACGCCGGCCAGCAGATCGGGGGTGCGCTGGGCCTCGCCATCCTCACCGCGGTGAGCACGGCGCGCGCCGAGCACGTCTTCGCGCACCTCGGGCAGGCGCAGTCCCAGCTGCAGGCGGCGCTGCAGAGCCACCAGCCCCTCACCCCGCAGCTCGGTGCGCTGGTCCAGCAGGTCAACCACGCCTCGGTGTCGGGCTGGAAGGCCGGCTTCTTCGTCGGCTCGGGGCTGCTGGCCGTCGCGGCGGCCGTCATGCGCCGCCTCGTGCACGTCAGCAAGGAGGACGCTGCCGCCGCGCTCAAGGACGCGATGGCCGCCGGCTAGGCGCCACGGGCACGTCAGACGGGCGCGCCGGGGGGCACGAACGGGAGCCCGGCCGGGGGGCCGTGCTCGAGCAGCCGAAGCACCGCGTCGGTGTCGAGGTGCTCGGCCACCACGTCCCCGAGCAGGTCGAGCCGGGCCTGCCGCACCTGCTCGAACGAGCGGGTGCCGGGCTCCCAGTCGCGGCCGCTCATCGCCGCGACCTCGGACAGGAAGGCCCGCCGGAACCCGTCGCTCTCCAGGGCCCCGTGCCAGACGGTGCCGCTGACCGCACCCACCCGGACCCCGTCGAGGAACGGCTCCCCCGCGTCCGGCGTGATCCGCCCGTGGTGGATCTCGTAGGCGGTCGTGACCGGGTGACCGCGCCACCCACCCGTGGGCCGGGACAGCACCTTGTCGGCCCCGAACACGGTGGTCACGGGCAGCAGCCCCAGACCGGCGACCGAGCCGGCTCCGGACTCCACCTCGTCGCGGATCGTGGTGCCGAGCATCTGGTAGCCGCCGCAGATGCCGAGCACCGGCCCCTCCCTGCGCAGCAGCGCCTGGTCGAGCCCGCGGTCGCGCAGCCAGGCCAGGTCGGCCACCGTCTGCCGGGTGCCGGGCAGCACCACGAGGTCGGCGTCGGCCAGCTCCTCCGGCGTGGTCGCGAACCGCACCAGCACCCCCGGCTCGGAGCGCAGCGCGTCGATGTCGGTCCAGTTCGACAGCCGCGGCAGCCGCACCACCGACACCCGCAGCACGTCGCGCCCGACAGCGGGCAGCGGGGCGACCGGTGCCGACAGCCCGAGCGAGTCCTCCACGTCGAGCTCGAGCCCCTCCGTCCACGGCAGCACCCCGAGCGTCGCCCGGCCGGTCAGCCGCTGGAGCATGTCGAGGCCCGGCTGCAGCAGTGCCGGGTCACCGCGGAACTTGTTGACGACGAACCCGCTCACCAGCGCCTGGTCCTCGGGCGACAGCAGCGCGAGCGTTCCGAACAGACCGGCGAAGACCCCGCCCGGGTTGATGTCGCCCACGACCAGGACCGGCAGCGAGGCAGCCCGCGCCAGGCCCATGTTGGCGATGTCGGTGGCCCGCAGGTTGATCTCGGCCGGCGACCCCGCACCCTCGCAGACCACCACGTCGAAGCGCGACCGCAGGTCCGCCAGGCAGCCGAGCGCCACCTCGAGCAGCGCGGCCTTGTGCTCGCGGTAGGACAGCGCGGAGACGTCGGCGTACGGCTTGCCCAGCAGCACGACCTGAGAGGTGCGGTCGCTGCCGGGCTTGAGCAGCACCGGGTTCATCGCCGCCTCCGGCTCGATCCCCGCAGCTGCGGCCTGCACGGCCTGCGCCCGGCCGATCTCCGCGCCGTCGGCTGTCACCGCGGAGTTCAGCGACATGTTCTGCGCCTTGAACGGCGCGACCTTCACGCCCTGTCGCGCCAGCCACCGGCACAGCCCGGCGGTGAGCACCGACTTGCCCGCGTCCGAGGTCGTGCCGGCGACCAGCAGCGCCCCCCTCACCGCAACCCCGCCCGTACGGCGACCGCACCCAGTCCGGCCGCGAGCGACACGGCGGCTGACAACCGGGCGGCCCGTGGGATGTCCGCGACGCGCGGCGCCGGCCCGTTGCCCAGCAGCGGCCGGTCCTCGACCCGGCCGCGGTAGGCCAGCCG
>JBAVRG010000389.1:0-2295 GCA_049694795.1 Mycobacteriales bacterium | reverse complement strand
CCCTCGAGCGCGCCACCGCCGGCGCGCACGCCGCAGCCGCGGTCACCGCCTCGCGACACCTCGCCCCGGTGCTGGCCTCCCTCGCGGCGTGCGAGTCCGCGCACGTGGTGCTGCTGTGACGGACCCGACCCGCGAGGACGCGGTCCTCACCGATCTGCTCGTCGCCGAGCACGCCGCCGTCTACGCCTACGGGGTCCTCGGCGCCCGCCTCGACGAGGTCACGCGCAGGACGGCGCTCGCGGCGTTCGACGCGCACCGGGCCACCCGCGACGACCTGCTCGGCCGGCTGAGGGCCCGGGAACTCGCGACACCGGGGCCGGCGGCGTCGTACCAGGTGGCGGTGGGGGGACGCGCGCAGGCGCTGGCACTGGCGACCCGCGTCGAGGTGGAGCTCGGCGTGCGCTGGCACGACCTGGTCGGCGCAACCGACGACGGCGCGCTGCGGCGGCTCGCGGTGCAGGGCCTGCAGGACTGCACGGTCCGGGCCACCCGCTGGCGCCAGCTCGCCGGCACCCGCCCGCTCACCGAGGCCCTGCCGGGGCAGGCCTGAGCGCTACCGGGCGCCGCCGACCTCCGCGAGCACCTCCGTCACCGCCTCGCCGATCGGCACGGAACGGCTCGCACCGCTGCGGCGGTCGCGCACCTCCACGGTCCCGTCGGCCGCGAGCGTCTTGCCCACCACGACGTACGTCGGGATCCCGATGAGCTCGGCGTCCTTGAACGCCACCCCGGGGCTGACCTTGTGCCGGTCGTCGAGCAGCACCCGCAGGCCGGCCGCCTCGAGGTCGGTCGCCAGCCGCTGACCGCCGTCGGTCTGCTCCCCCTGGCCCGCGATCACGACGTGCACGTCCGCGGGCGCGACCCCGCGCGGCCACACCAGGCCCTTGTCGTCGTGGGACTGCTCGGCGATGGCCGCGACGGCGCGGGAGACGCCGATGCCGTACGAGCCCATCGTCACGCGCACCGGCTTGCCCTCGGGACCGAGCACGTCGAGCGCCAGGGCGTCGGCGAACTTGCGGCCGAGCTGGAAGACGTGCCCGATCTCGATGCCGCGGTTGATGGCGAGCGGCGAGCCGCAGACCGGGCACAGGTCGCCCTCGCGCACCTCGGCCGCCGGTACGACGCCGTCGGGCTCGAAGTCGCGACCCATCACGACGTTGAGCGCGTGCTTGCCGGCCTCGTTGGCACCGGTCACCCACGACGAGCCGGTGGTGACGCGCGGGTCCACGAGGTAGCGGATGCCGAGCCCGGCGAGCACCTGCGGGCCGATGTAGCCGCGCACGAGCCCGGGCTGCTTCGCGAAGTCCTCGAAGGGCTCCACCTCGGCGGGGAAGACGTTGGCCTCCACCGCCTTCAGGTCGACCTCGCGGTCGCCGGGCACGCCGACCACGAGCAGCTCGCGGCTGCCGTCGGGCTGCTTGAGCTGCAGGACGACGTTCTTGAGGGTGTCGGCGGCGGTGACGTCGTGCCCCTGGGCCTGCAGCAGGGCGACGAGCGTCTCGATCGTCGGGGTGTCCGGGGTGTCGACCACGGTCAGCGGCGGATGGGCCGTCGGGTCCGTGGCCGCGGGGGCGCGCACGGTGGCAGCCTCGACGTTCGCGGCGTAGTCGCAGGAGGTGCACGCGACGTAGGTGTCCTCACCGGTCGGGGCCACGGCGAGGAACTCCTCGCTGGCGCTGCCGCCCATGGCGCCGCTCACGGCGAACACGATCCGGTAGTCCAGGCCGAGCCGCTCGAAGATCTTCACGTAGGCCGCGCGGTGCGCCTCGTAGGAGGCCTTGAGCCCCTCGTCGTCGAGGTCGAAGGAGTAGCTGTCCTTCATGAGGAACTCGCGGCCGCGCAGGATGCCGGCCCGCGGCCGCGCCTCGTCCCGGTACTTGTTCTGGATCTGGTAGAGCGAGACCGGCAGGTCCTTGTACGAGGAGTACTCGCTCTTCACCAGCAGCGTGAACAGCTCCTCGTGCGTCGGACCGAGCAGCATGTCGTTGCCCTTGCGGTCCTTGAGCCGGAACAGGCCGTCGCCGTACTCGGTCCAGCGGCCGGTCGCCTCGTAGGGCTCACGGGGCAGCAGCGCCGGGAACTGCACCTCCTGCGCCCCCATCGCGTCCATCTCCTCGCGGATGATGCTCGCGACGTTGTTGAGCACCTTCAGGCCCAGCGGCAGCCAGCTGTAGATGCCCGGCGCGACGCGGCGGACGTAGCCGGCGCGGACCAGCAGCTTGTGGCTCGGGACCTCCGCGTCCGCCGGGTCCTCACGCAGGGTGCGCAGGAACAGCGTGGACATGCGGAGCACGG
>JBAVRG010000388.1:0-8070 GCA_049694795.1 Mycobacteriales bacterium | reverse complement strand
GTCTTCCACACCGACCACCTGAGCGCCGCGGCAGGTGATCGTGCGGCGGCGGACCAGGCCGAGCGGGTCGGCGGAGGTGGCCCGGTAGAAGGGCGCCGCAGCCGGCGCGCGCCAGTCGACGACGATCGGCTCCTGGTCCTCGGTGCGCAGCCCGAGACGTCCGATGTGCAGCGCCGGGCCCTCCAGCGGGTCGAGCCGGCCGAAGACCAGCCCCTCACCCGCGGCGTCGAGGTCGACGCGGCGGGCGGCCGCAGCGAGGGCCTGCACGTCGCGCTCGTAGACCGCTTGCGGCGTGCCGGTGCCCGTCCCGTGCAGCGACTCGCGCTCCCGCTGCGCCGCCTCGGCCCGCAGCACCTCGAGCCGGGCGTGCGCGCGGTCGACGACCTGCTGCTCGCGCGCCACCTCGCGCGCCAGCTCGTTCACGCGCGACATCCTCCTGTGCTGGTCCGATCGGCCCTCCAGTGTGCCCTGTCCGGTGCCGAGACCGAATCGTGAGCAGATGTCCGGTCCCGGATCGGGAGGACAATGCAGACTGCTTGCGCCACACACCGGATCCCTGGGGAGCAACGCACGTGCCTCGTACCGCCGCCCGGCTCGCCGCCGGCACCCTTGCCCTGGCCCTGCCGCTGACCGCTGCCGTCGGCTGCGGTGTCGAGAAGAAGCGCACGATCAAGGCCGAGTTCGCCTCAGCGCAGGCCAACTTCGAGAACAGCAAGGCGACCGAGGTCACCCTGCGCCTGGACGACAGCAAGGGCAGCCTCGAGAAGATCATGACCAAGGGCAAGGACGGCATGCCCAAGGCGGTCGCGGAGGCGGTCCTCAAGGGCAGCATCAGCTACACCGTCGACCCGGCGGGCGACAAGACGCTGAAGTCGATGTCCGCCGGAGCGTCCGCGACCGACCTGAGCAAGCAGCTCGAGAAGGTCAACCTGTCGGTCGTCGTCCGCGACGACAAGAGCGCGCTCGCTGAGCTGCGCCTGGTCGCAGGCACGCTCTACGCGCACGTCGACCTGGCCGAGATCGGCCGGCTCGCGAAGGCCGGCGGTGTCTCCGACTTCGACCAGAAGCTCGACGGCAGCATCGGGTCGGCGGACCCCGCGTTCGCCAAGGGGCTGGCCGACGTCCGCGCCGGCAAGTGGATCAAGCTGCCGCTGACCAAGTACCTCACCCAGCTCCAGCAGCTGGCCGGTTCGATGGCACCTGGCGGGATCCCGACGCCCAAGCCGGGCTTCGACGGGCAGGCCTTCGGCAAGAAGCTCTTCACCGCGGTCAAGCCGTACGTCAAGGTCACCGACGCCAACGACAGCACCAGTGACCGCGTCCTCGACGTCAAGGTCAAGGTGCGGCCGGCCCTGAAGGCCGCGCTCGCCGTCCTGCAGACCGACAAGGACCTGCCCTTCGTCGGGATGTTCGGCAGGGTCAACGCGGCCGAGATCGACAAGAACGTCACCGACGGCACGGCCAAGGGGACCATCACCCTCAAGAGCGGCCACCTCACGCAGTTCGCCGTCGACATGGAGTCGATCCGGACGCTCGCGACCGACCCCGGCAGCGACAGCGTCGACGGCGGCCGCGTGGTCGTCGACGTCGACGACAGCGCGTCCGAGGTGTCGGCCCCGGACAACGTCTCCGACTTCGACCTCGGCAAGGTGCTCGAGCAGTTCATGCAGGGTTTCGGCAGCAGCAGCAGCTCGGCGAGCGCCTTCGGGGGCTCCTACCAGGGCTAGTAGCGGTCCCCCACCGGGGCCGGCAGCGCGGCGAGCTCGGCCTGGTCCTCCGCAGTGAGGACCAGGCCGGCCGCCGCGGCGTTCTGCTCGAGGTAGTGCAGCTTCTTGGTCCCCGGGATCGGCACCACGTGCTCGCCCAGGGACAGCACCCAGGCCAGCGCGACCTGCGCGGCCGTCGCGTCGTGCCGGTCCGCGACCGCCTGCACCGCCTCGACGATCCGACGGTTCGCGGTCATCGCCTCCTCGGTGAAGCGCGGGTTGCGGGCCCGGAAGTCCCGGTCGCTGAACGACCCGGGTGTCACCGTCCCGGTCAGGAACCCCCGGCCCAGCGGTGAGAACGGCAGGAAGCCGACGCCGTGCTCCTGGCACCAGGGGAGCACCTCGGCGAGCGCGTCGCGGGTCCACAGCGACAGCTCGCTCTGCACCGTCGCGACCGGGTGGACCGCGTGCGCCGTCTCGAGCTGCGCGACGTCCACCTCGGACAGCCCGAGGTGGCGCACCTTGCCCTGCTGGACGAGCTCGGCCATCGCGCCCCAGGTCTCCGCAAGAGGTACGGCGTCGTCGACGCGGTGCAGCTGGTAGAGGTCCACGTGGTCGGTCCGCAGCCGTCGAAGGGAGGCCTCGATCCCCTCGCGCACGTGCTCGGGACGGCCGTCGCGGGCCATCTGGCCGTCCGTCACGACAAGGCCGACCTTCGTCGCGAGCACCGCCTCGTCCCGGCGCCCCGCGAGCGCCCGGCCGACCAGCTCCTCGTTGGTGAACGGCCCGTAGACGTCGGCGGTGTCGATGAGGGTCACGCCCAGGTCGAGTGCCCGGCGGATGACGGCCACGGAGGTCTCGTCGTCGCGCTGGGTCTCGCCGTACGCCCAGGACATGCCCATGCATCCCAGGCCGATGGGTCCGACGGAAGGTCCGGAGCTACCGAGAGTGCGCATGTCCCCATCCTGCGTCCACGCCGGGTGCGACGTCATGACGAAGGCCTCCCCGTGCCTCGGCAGGACAACCCTGCTCTGCGGCGAAGGTTGCGTGCAGTCCTTCGAGCCGGGAGTCCTCGTGCGCCGCCGTCCGCTGCTGTCCCTGCTTGCCCTGACCGGCGCCGCCGGCCTGGCTCTTGCCGCGCCGTCCTCGGCCGCGCCGGCGCAGCCCCGCCTGGTGTTCGGGAAGAACAGCTACGCCTACACCGCGGACTACGGCGAGCCCGGCCTCGCCATCGCCCCGGACGGCACGGTGTACGCCAGCACCCCCGGTGACAACGGCGCCGTGCTCGCCCGCAGCGACGACAAGGGCCGCAGCTGGGTCAAGCTCCCGACGGCCCGGAGCACCGCGACCCAGGCCGCGCTCAAGGGCGGCGACTCGGACGTGGTGGTCGCCCGGGACGGCACCGTCTACGCCGCCGACCTCAACGTCGACGGCATCACCGTCTTCCGCTCGACCGACAAGGGCCGCACCTTCCCGCAGCAGGCGTTCATCAACGGCAGCGCCGACCGCGAGTGGCTGGCGGTCACCGGTGCGCACGGCGAGACGGTGCACGTCGTCTGGCACGAGCTCGCCACCGGCACCATGCTCGGGGTCACCAGCACTGACGGCGCCAAGACCTTCGGTGCGCCCGAGGTCCTCTACAGCAACCCGCAGACCGCGGCGGAGAGCCTGCACGACGGCACGGCCATCGGCGGCGTCAGCGTCGACGACAGCGGTCGGGTCTACGTCAGCTACGCCACCAGCCGCCTCACCACGACGGACACGACCTACGGCACCCCGCCGGTCGACACCATCAAGATGTCGGTGCGCGACCCGGAGACCGGCACCTGGACCGACCACCTGGTCAACGCCGGCGCCGACGACGCCAACTACGGCAACTTCTGGATGGCCAGCGCCGTCGACCGCGGCGGGGACGTCTACGCCGTCTACAGCGGCTACGCCCACAAGGGCGAGCCGATGCACGTGTGGCTGCAGCAGTCCAGCGACCACGGCGTGACGTGGACCCCCCCGTTCGCCGTCGACACCGTCCTGCCGGGTCCGCCGGGGCAGGACCTGTTCGGCTGGGTCGCTGGTGGGGGCAAGGGCGTCGCCGTCGTCAGCTGGTACCACACGGCAGCGCCGAACAAGGACGCCGACGGCATCGACTGGGTGGTGCCCGTCGCCCAGGTCCGCGAGCTGGCGAGCGGTCACCCGAGCGTGGTCTACGGCCTGGCGAGCGACCACTCCGTGCACCACGGGCCGATCTGCACGCTCGGCACCTTCTGCGGGATCCTGCCGGGTTCCAGCGACGACCGGTCGCTGCTCGACTTCTTCAAGGTGGCGGTCGGGCCGGACGGCATGCCTGCCGTGGTCTGGAGCGACAACAACCGCGTCGGCAGCGTGCGGACCGGCGTGGGCTACGCCCGCCAGGTGGGCGGCCCGAGCGCCTTCACGAGCACCCTGCCGGCTGCCAGGGAGCACTCGCCCTCCCCGATCCGGCTCGGGCCCGCGCAGGTCGCCGCGCAGCCGCACACGAGCGGCGGCAGCCTGGCGGCCACCGGCCTGCCGCTGGCCGTCCCGGGCGTGGCGCTCCTGCTGCTGCTGGGGGCGGCTCTGGTCCGGCGAACCAGGTTGCACGGCACAACTACCCTGGAGGGGTGAGCGCCACCCGCACCGGCACGGCCTACGGTGCCGGTGCCTACGCGCTGTGGGGGCTCTTCCCGCTCTTCTGGCCGCTGCTGGAGCCGGCCGGCCCGCTCGAGGTGCTGGCCCACCGGGTGCTGTGGTCGCTGCTCGTCGTCGCGGTGCTGCTGCAGGCGAGCCGGGGCTGGCGTGCGGTGCGCGTCCTGTCGGCCGCGCAGATCGCGCGCCTGACGTCGGCGGCCTTCCTGCTCGCAGCCAACTGGGGCACCTACATCTACGGCGTCAACAGCGGGCAGGTGGTCGAGACCTCGCTCGGCTACTTCATCAACCCGCTCGTCAGCGTGGCGCTGGGCGTGGTGGTCCTCGGCGAGCGACTCAGGGCTGCGCAGAAGACCGCGGTCGGCTTCGCCACCCTCGCCGTCCTGGTGCTCACCGCGGAGAACGGCCGGCCGCCGCTCATCGCGCTCACCCTCGCGTTCTCCTTCGGCTTCTACGGCCTGCTCAAGAAGCAGGCCGGCGTCGGCGCGGTGGCCTCCCTCGCCGTCGAGACCGCCGTCCTCACGCCCCTCGCCCTGCTCTACGTCGGCTGGCTGGCCCTCCAGGGGACGTCGACGTTCGCCTCGCACGGTGCCGGCCATGCGGCCCTGCTCGCGTCGGCGGGGGTCGTCACCGCCGTACCGCTGCTGCTGTTCGGGGCAGCCGCGACGCGCGTCACGCTGACGACGCTGGGGGTCCTGCAGTACATCGCACCGACCCTGCAGCTGCTGCTCGGCGTGCTGCTGCGGCACGAGCCGTTCGGACCCGCGCGCGCCGTCGGCTTCGTGCTGGTGTGGCTGGCCCTCGGCCTCTTCACGGCCGACCTCGCCGGGCAGCGACGCCGACGGGCGGTCCCGGTGGCGGTCGCCTAGCCTGACCGGGTGCTCGTGCGGACCGATGTGCCCCTTGCTCCGCTGACGACCCTCCGGCTGGGGGGACCGGCCCGACAGGTGTTCGAGTGCACCTCCTCCACCGATCTGGTCACTGCCGTGACCGAGCACCCGGACGCCCTGCTGCTCGGCGGCGGCAGCAACGTCGTGCTGCCGGACGAGGGCCTGGACACGGTGGTTCTCGTGCGCAGCAAGGGGATCCTGCGGGACGGCACCCGGGTGGAGGTGCAGGCCGGCGAGGACTGGGACGACCTGGTGGCCTGGTCGGTGGGACAGGGACTGGCGGGTCTGGAGGCCATGTCGGGCGTCCCCGGCACCGTCGGTGCCAGCCCGGTGCAGAACATCGGTGCGTACGGCGCCGAGGTCGCGTCCGTCATCAGCGCGGTGTGGGCGCTCGACACCGCGACCTCGGACCTGGTGAAGCTCTCGGCGCAGGACTGCGGCTTCTCCTACCGCCACAGCGTGCTCAAGGCCCAGCCCGGGCGGTGGGTGGTGCTGTCGGTGGTCTTCGAGCTCCAGGAGTCGGCGCTGTCCGCCCCGATCCGCTACGCCGAGCTGGCCGCCGCCCTCGGGGTCGCCGTGGGGGACCGCGCGCCGCTGGAGCAGGTCCGGGCCGCGGTGCTGCGGCTGCGCGCGTCGAAGGGGATGGTGCTCGACCCCGCAGACGCCGACAGCGTGAGCGCCGGCTCGTTCTTCACCAACCCGCTGGTGGAGCGGGCGCCCGAGGGCGCGCCGTGCTGGCCCGACCCGTCCGGGCTGGTGAAGGTCAGCGCCGCCTGGCTGATCGAGCACGCCGGCTTCGGCAAGGGCTGGGGCGACGGGCGGATCGGGCTGTCGACCAAGCACACCCTCGCGCTCGTCAACCGCGGTGGTGGCACGACCGCCGAGCTGCTCGCGGCCGCCCGCACGGTGCGGGACGGGGTGCGGGCCGCCTTCGGCATCGAGCTGGTGAACGAGCCCGTCGTGGTCGGCGGAGCCCTCTAGCCCAGGGCTCAGTCCCAGGGGCCGGGCCAGGGCACCGGCTCGCCGCCCTGCGTCTGCACGGTGAACTGCTCGACGTACCACCGCGCGAACGCGGCCTCGACCGGCGGCTGCGCCAGGGTCAGCAGCATCTCCGCCCGGCAGAACTCCTCGATCTCGTCCAGCAGGTCGCGCAGGTGCTGCGCGGCCTGCCCCGCCGAGCGCGGGACCTCGTAGCGCAGGTCCACCCGGTCGAGTCCGGCAGCGAGGGCCGCGTCCCGCTCGGTGTCGGGACGGGCGGTCGCGGCGCCGTACTGCCGCCCCATCACGTCGATGAGCTCGAGCAGCCGGTGCGGCAGGTCCCGGCCGGGGGTCGCCGGGTCGAGCGCGAGCAGCGCCATCTCGCGCATCAGGTCGTCGTGGTGCTCGGTGGCGCGCTGCCAGACCCGCAGCGGGGCGTCGAGCAGGACCACCGTCACGAGCTCGTCGTGCGCCTCCGAGGCGTAGCGACCCAAGGGGCTCGTCATGGCTCCCAAGGTATCCCGCAGCGCGGCTGCCGAACCCTCGTCCCGCATGCTCGGCCGCGTCGCGGGGGAGGGGAAGGGGATGGCGGATCGGGTGGTCGACGCGCTGGTGGTCGGGGGCGGTGCCTCCGGGCTGGCCGCGGCGCTGTGGCTGGCGCGCTACCGGCGCTCGGTGGTGGTGCTCGACTCCGGGCAGTACCGCGCGGCTGCCGTCGAGTGGTCGCACGGCTACCTGGGCCGGGACCCGCAGCAGCCCCTGGACCTGCTGGCCCGCGGCCGCGAGGAGCTGCTCGCCTACCCGGCCACCTCGCTCGTGCGCCGCACGGTGGAGGAGGTGCGACGCGACGGCGACCTGTTCGTGGTCCCGCCGTACCGGAGCCATCGGCTGGTGCTGGCCTGCGGCGTGCAGGACGCGTTCCCCGACGTGGCGGGGTTCGGCGAGCACTACGGCGCCTCGGTCTTCCACTGCCCGGCCTGCGACGGCTACGAGGCACGCGACCGCGACGTGGTGGCCCTGGGTTGGGACCCGCACCTCGTGGGCTTCGCGGCGACGCTGCTGAACTGGGCCCGGTCGGTCACCGTCGTGACGAACGGGCACACGTTCGAGGGCGACGCGGGCTGCCGGGCGCTGCTCGCCGACCTCGGCGTGGAGCTGGTCGAGGAGGACGCGCAGGCGCTGCTGGGGGCGCGCGGCGACCTGCGCGGGCTGCGGCTGCGCAGCGGCCGGGAGCTGGCGACCTCGCTGGTGTTCTTCTCCGTCGCCCACCAGCCGCGCACCGACCTGGCAGTGGCGCTCGGCTGCGCGCTCGATCCGGACGGGTACGTCGCCGTGGACGCCCAGGGCCAGACCTCGGTCCCGGGCGTGTACGCCGCCGGGGACCTGGTGCCCGGGCTGCAGCTGGTGCAGGTGGCGGCGGCCAGCGGGACGGTCGCGGGGGTCGTGGCGGCGCAGTCCCTGTTCGGCGAGCCGGGGGCGCCGACGTCCCCCGAGCCCGCGCCCGCGATGCCGGACGTGTGACCGTCGTCCCTCCTGAGTGTGTCCGTCCTGGGACGGTTGCCCGCTCGGTTCTGGACACGATGACCTTGGTACGGCGCCGCGTCCGCCGCGGGGGACGTGAGCGTGTCCGCGTGGGGACGGTCGCGCGCTCGGTTCTGGACACGATGACCTTGGTACGGCGCCGCTCCCGCCGCGGGGGACGTGAACGTGTCCGCGCCGGGACGGTCGCCCGCTGGTCGCTGGACACGTTCACAGCACCGACGCCCGCCCCCCCGGACGTGCACGGGCCCGGACCCGCTCACAGCAGGTCCGGGCCCGCGCGACCCCCTCCAGCG
>JBAVRG010000387.1:0-4498 GCA_049694795.1 Mycobacteriales bacterium | reverse complement strand
GTGGGCGGCGTGGTCCGCGCGCAGCGGTCCCAGCTCGCCCGCCAGGGCCGGCGCGGCGGCCAGGGCTTCGTCGTACGCCGAGAGCAGCGCCTGTTCCCGGGCCACCGCGGCGGCGGCCAGCGCCAGGTCCGGGTCGGGGCGCTGCGCCCGGCGCGGCGGGCTCGCCGTACAGGCTGTGAGGAGGGCGCTGGAGAGGGTCCCGACGAGGACCTGGCGTCGGGACGGCTGCACCCGTCCACCATGCCAGACGCCGGAACGGCGCAGGCCGCCCTCCCCTGGGGGGAGGACGGCCTGCGGCTCCGTCAGGTGACTAGGCGAGCTTCTTGTTCTCGGCGATGCCACCGGCAAGGGTCGCTGCGGTGCCGGGCATGTGGCCGGCAGCCGTGGACAGGTCCTTGAAGGTGCTGGCGCTGCCGCCGACGACGTCGTCGATGGCGAGGAACAGCGACGCCACGTGCGGCTTGAGCTCGTCCGCGACGGCCGCGGACGGGAGCTCGGGGACGACCGAGCTGATGAGCTGGCCGAAGGAGGTGCGGTAGCCGTCGAGCTCGGTGCGGGCCTTCGTGACCTTGGCCGCGTCCTTGGTGGCCTTGCCGAGGGTGTAGTCGACGAAGAAGCCGATGTGCTGGCGCCACGACTTCAGGAACGGCGACTCGGCGTCCGGGTAGACCGAGCCGAGGGCCTTGCTGAGCGCGACCGAGTTGGCGTCGAGAGCGCCGACGGCGCCCTGGACGGCAGGCTTGGTCAGGTTGCCGCCGTTGGCGACGGCGGTGCTGATGGCGATGCCGGCGTCGTAGACGTGCTGGGTCAGCAGGAACGTCAGGCCCGCGCGCAGGTCGGCGGCGGCGTCATCGGTCTGGCCGGCCAGCTTCTTGTCGGCGGCGATGCCCCCGGCGAGGATCTTCGCGGTGCCGGGCATGTGGCCGACGGCCGCGTCGAGCAGCGCGAACTGCTTCGGGGAGCCGGCGACCTGGGCGTCGATCGCGGCGAGCAGCGAGGCCACGTGCGGCGTGAGCTCCTCGGCCACGGCCGCGGCCGGCAGCTCGGGGACCACCGAGTGGATGAGCTCGCCGAACGACGTGCGGTAGCCGTCGAGCTCCTGCTTCGCCTTGGTCACCTCCGCCGCGTTGCCGGTCGCCTTGCCCAGGGTGTACTCGACGAAGAAGCCGATGTGCTGGCGCCACGACTTCAGGAACGGGGCCTCGGCCTCGGGGTAGGCCGCGCCCAGGGCCTTGCTCAGCGCGACCGAGTTGGCGTCGAGGGCGTTGACCGCCGCGACGACCGCGGGGTCCTTGAGGTTGCCCTTCTTGCTGATGGCCGTGCCGGTGGCGATGCCCGCGAGGTAGACGTGCTCGCTGAGCAGGTAGGTCAGGCCCGCGCGCAGCTCGGCCGCGGGGGTCTTGGTGGCAGCCGCGCCGGTGACCGCCGCAGCGGCCGCGGTCGCCGACGACCCGCTCGCGGGCTTCTCGGTCGAGCTCTTGGCGCTGCCGCAGGCGGCGGTGGTGATGGCCAGGCCCGCGACTACTGCTGCGAGCCGGAGGGACGTCCGGTTCATCGTTCTCCTAGGGACAAGAGGGGATTCTCTGACCGACGCCGGGGCGGCGCCGGGGAGCTGCGGGGTGGGGGTGGGCCGGTCCGCCTACTGGACGACGACGGTGCCGTTCATGCCCTTGTGGATCGTGCAGAAGAAGTGGTAGGTGCCGGGCTGGTCGTAGACGTGCTCGACCGTGTCCCCCTTCTGGGAGACCTTGAGGTCGAAGGTCTTGTCGTCGGTCTCGGAGGTGCGCAGCCCGGTGCCGGCGTCCACCTGGTAGCTGCCGCCGACGATCTCGTGCGTGATGCTCTGGTGGTTCACGAAGGTCAGCGCCTGGCCGGCCTTGATCGTGAACATGGTCGGCTTGAACTCGGTGAACACCATCGGCACGGTGGCTCCGGGCTTGGGTGCCGCGAGCGCGGTCCGGCTGCCCGACGCGCTGCTGCTGCAGGCGGTGGCGACGAGCAGGGAGCCGAGGGCGACGGCGAGGACCGTCCGGCGCATGAGGAACCTCCGGGTCAGGGGAGTGGGGGTGTGCCGTGCTGTCGTGCGCTTGCACTGGGTCTTTCGTGCGAGGCAGGCGACCGGATGGGTCCGAAGATCACGTTCCTGTCACGACCGGGGCCGCTAAGGTCGTGGCACCAACAACTGCACAGGTCGACGGAAGGGGGCCGCGGTGCCCGCGCAAAGCGCATCCCGTGCCCGACTGGTCCAGCTGCTCACGCCTGCCGTGGAGGGGACCGGACACGACCTGGAGGACGTCTCGGTCTCGCCGGCGGGCAAGCGACGCGTCGTGCGCGTCGTGGTCGACAAGGACGGCGGGATCACGCTCGACGACGTGGCCGCGGTCTCGCGGGTCGTGTCGGACCTGCTCGACACCGCGGAAGCCGACGAGCCGGAGCTGCTGGGCGGCGCCTACGTGCTGGAGGTGTCCAGCCCCGGCGTCGACCGCCCGCTGACGGCCGGACGGCACTGGCGGCGCAACGTCGGCAGGCTCGTCACCGCGCACCTCGGCGACGGCTCGTCGGTCACCGGCCGGGTGCTCTCGGCCGACGACACGCAGGTCGAGCTGGACGTCGACGGCACCCCCCGGGCCCTGCTGCTGGGCGAGGTCGCCCGCGGCGTCGTGCAGGTCGAGTTCTCGCGCAGCGACGCGGACCAGCAGGAGGAGGACGCGTGAAGATCGACATGACCGTGCTGCGCAGCCTCGAGCGCGAGAAGGACATCAAGCTCGACCTGGTCGTCGAGGCCATCGAGTCCGCTCTGCTGACCGCCTACAAGCACACCGAGGGCGCGGTGCCGCACGCCCGCGTCGAGCTCGACCGCAAGACGGGGGAGGTGGCCGTCCTCGCGCAGGAGCTCGCCGAGGACGGCAGCGTCGCCCGCGAGTTCGACGACACCCCCGCCGACTTCGGGCGCATCGCCACCATGACTGCGAAGCAGGTCATCCTGCAGCGCCTGCGCGAGGCGGAGCACGACGTCACGTACGGCGAGTACGCCGGCCGCGAGGGCGACCTGGTGAGCGGCATCGTGCAGCAGGCGCCGCAGCGTCCGGGTGGGCCGCCGAACCGCAACGTGATGGTGAAGCTCGGCACCCGCGAGGACGCCCTCGAGGCGGTGCTGCCGCCCCCCGAGCAGGTGCCCGGTGAGGTCTACGACCACGGCAGCCGGCTGACCTGCCGCGTCGTCGGCGTCACGCGCGGCCAGCGGGGGCCGCAGGTCACCGTCTCGCGCACCCACCCGGACCTCGTCCGGGGGCTGTTCGCCCGGGAGGTCCCCGAGGTCGCGGACGGGGTCGTCGAGATCGTGGCGCTCGCCCGCGAGGCCGGCCACCGCACCAAGATCGCCGTGCGCACGAAGGTGGCAGGGCTCAACGCCAAGGGCGCCTGCATCGGCCCGCAGGGGTCCCGCGTGCGGGCCGTCCAGAACGAGCTGCACGGGGAGAAGATCGACATCGTCGACTGGCACGAGGACCCGGCGCGCTTCGTCGCCGAGGCCCTGTCGCCGGCGACCGTGCTCTCTGTCGAGGTCGTCGACGCGGTCAACCGCTCCGCACGCGTCGTGGTGCCCGACTACAAGCTGTCGCTCGCCATCGGCAAGGAGGGCCAGAACGCCCGGCTCGCGGCCCGCCTCACCGGCTGGCGCATCGACATCCACAGCGACACCGAGGGTGACACCCCGCCCGGGACCGCAACCAGCACCGAGGTCGAGGGTGGCGCGGCGTCGCAGACGTGAACCGCCGCAGCCATGCGCGGTAGACTCATCGGCGGCCCGCCTCGAGGGCCCGGTGCGCACCTGCGTGGGTTGCCGGGTCCGCGATGCGAAGCCAGCCCTGCTGCGCGTCGTCGTGGCCGACGGTGTCCTCACCGTCGACCCCGCCCGTCGCCTGCCGGGTCGAGGAGCGTCCGTGCACCCCGACCTGGCGTGCGTCGACCTCGCCGACCGCCGCCGAGCGTTCGCACGGGCCCTCCGGGTCCCCGGACCGCTCGACGTCGGACCCGTGAGGGAGCACGTGCAGCAGAACCATCCGCCTATTGGAGAGCAGGTCGAGAAGCGCATGAGCCCTCGATGAGCATGCACCGATGAGCACGCCCATGCAGTAGCAACGACGGCCAGGGACGGACCCGGGCCACGAAGGAGCACAGTGCCCGGCAAAGCCCGCGTCCACGAGCTCGCCAAGGAGCTCGGACTGGAGAGCAAGGCTCTCCTCGCCTGGTTGAAGGAGAACGGCGAGTTCGTCAAGAGCGCCTCCTCGACCATCGAACCCCCCGTCGCCCGCAAGGTCCGCGAGGCGTTCCCCGCCCAGGCAGCCGCAGCAGCTGCTGCGCCTGCCCCCGCGCCCGCCAAGAAGGCGGCACCCAAGCCCGCGCCCAAGCCTCAGGCCGCGCCCGAGGCACCCACGCCGTCGGTGGTCCCTGAGCCCCCGACCGTCGAGGCGCCGGAGGCCCCGGCCGCAGCTGCGTC
>JBAVRG010000386.1:0-11321 GCA_049694795.1 Mycobacteriales bacterium | reverse complement strand
GTCGTGGGGGGTGCTGTCGGGGCGGCTGTGGTCGGAGCAGGCGTCGCGGGGGCAGCCGCCGTGGGAGCGGCCGTCGCCGTGTCGGTGGGGGTCGCTGCGGTCGTGTCGACGGCGGTCACGCGGGACGCGCCGCCGCTGCACCCGGCGACGAGGACGGTGGCGACCAGGAGGGGGGAGAGGAGGCGTGCTGTCACCGGGCCAAGCCTGCCACGGCGGCCGGGCGGCGTACCGTCTGCGGGTGCGTCTCGTGCCTGCCCTCGCCGTCACCGCCCTGCTGCTCGCCGCCTGCTCAGGTGGTGGGAGCACCGCGAGCAAGCAGCCGGACACCTCGCTCACGCCCAGCATCAACGGCGTCCAGGTGTACCGCGGGCTCAGCCACGCGCACCTCACGAAGAAGGCCGACTACCCGCACCACTACGACCAGAGCCCGCCGGTCGGCGGCCCGCACGCCCCGGTCTGGCTGCGCTGCGACGTCTACGCCCAGCCGGTGCCCGAGGTCTTCGCGGTGCACTCGATCGAGCACGGGGGCATCTGGATCAGCTACCGGCCGGACCTGCCCAAGACCTCGGTCGACACCCTCGCGCTGCTGCAGAAGACGAACGTCGAGTACGTCCTCGTGGCGCCGTACCCCGGGCTGTCCGCGCCGATCGTCGTCACGACCTGGGGCCTGCAGCTGCGGCTCGACAGCGTCGACGACCCGAGGCTGCGCGAGTTCCTGCAGACCTACGCCGGCGGCGGTCAGGGCGGGGAGCCGGGCACCCCGTGCCGCACCAACGGCCTCACGCCCGCCCAGGCCGCGACCTTCCTCACGCAGCTGCCGTAGGGCTTGACACCGGCGCCTCCTGCCGCCAGGGTTACCGGCGGTAACACCTTGGAGGGAGGCTCATGTCGCTGACCGACCTGCGCGACGCCGCCGGCGTCGGCACGAGGATCGAGGCGTTCGACGCCGTCGACCGCACCGCCCCGTACGGCGTCCAGCTCCGGCAGGTGCGCGCGGCCGCCGAGGCGTTCCGGGCGGACTTCCTGTCGACCGGCCAGCCGACGAGCGTCGACACCAAGGACCTCGTGACGCTGCCGTACCCGACCCGGTTCGGGCTGTGGCGCGCGGCGCTCACCCCGTCGCCGTACCTGTCCATCACGAACCGCATGCTGGTCGTGCGCTGGGACGACCACGGCGTCACGAAGACCCTGGTCTTCGAGCCGAGCGACCACGAGCTCGGCGAGAACACCCCCTACTTCATGCGGCTCAACGCCCAGACGCCGAAGCTGGTGCAGGACCGCATCGTCACGCGGCACGCCACGGTGCTCGACAACCTCGCTGCCCTCGGCATCGCGCCCGAGGAGGTCGACTACCTCGCGTTCGACCACCTGCACACCCAGGACGTGCGGCGCTGGATCGGCACCACGACCCCGCAGGCCGACGGCATCGGGGCCGAGCCCGCCTTCCCGAACGCCCGGCTCGTCGTGCAACGCGACGAGCTGGACGCGATGGCCGACCTGCACCCGCTGCAGCTGCCCTGGTACCAGCCGGAGACCTACCGCGACCTGCGGCCGGAGGCGGTCGCGGCCGTCCAGGGCGACGTGCTGCTCGGTCCCGGCGTGGCGCTGGTCGCGACGCCCGGCCACACCTTCGGCAACCAGTCGCTGGTCCTGAGCACGGCTGACGGCGTCTGGGCGGTCAGCGAGGACGTCATCGCGGTCGAGTGCATGGCGCCCGAGCACTCCCGCATCCCCGGTGTCGCGAAGCACGCCCGCACATGGGGTCGCGAGGCCGTCCTGAACACCAACACCCCCGAGGCACTGGCCGACCAGTACAACTCGGTGGTCAAGGAGAAGTCCCTGGTCGACCGATCGCAGCGGGACTCCCGCTTCCCGCAGTTCCTCCCGAGCTCCGAGCTCACCCCGTCCCCGTACTTCCCCGGCACGAAGCCGACCTTCGTGCAGGGCTCGATCACCCACAGGAGCAAGTAGATGTCCGGCTTCACCCTCGCGCTCACCGAAGACCAGAAGACCCTCCAGAAGTGGCTGCACGACTTCGCCGAGAACGTCATCCGCCCGGCAGCGTCGGAGTGGGACGAGCGCGAGGAGACGCCCTGGCCGATCATCCAGGAGGCCGCGAAGGCGGGCATCTACTCGCTCGACTTCTTCGCCTCGATCTGGGGCGACGAGAGCGGCGTGAGCCTGCCGGTCGCCATGGAGGAGCTGTTCTGGGGCGACGCGGGCATCGGCCTGTCGATCGTCGGCTCCACCCTCGGGGTGGCCGGCATCCTCGCCAACGGCACCCCCGAGCAGCTGGGCGAGTGGGCCCCGCAGTGCTTCGGCACCCCTGAGGACGTCAAGCTCTGCGCGCTCGCGGTGAGCGAGCCGAACGCCGGCTCCGACGTGTCGTCCATGAAGACCACGGCGGTGTACGACGAGAAGACCGACGAGTGGGTGCTGAACGGCGTCAAGACCTGGATCACCAACGGCGGCATCGCGGACGTCCACGTGGTGGTCGCGTCCGTGGACCCGGAGCTGAAGGCCCGCGGGCAGGCGTCGTTCGTCGTCGGCCCCGACTCCAAGGGCAACGGCCTGTCGCAGGGGCAGAAGTTCAAGAAGCACGGCATCCGGGCCTCGCACACCTCCGAGGTCATCCTCGACAACTGCCGCATCCCGGGCAGCCAGCTGCTCGGCGGCAAGGACAAGCTCGACGCCCGCCTCGCGAAGGCCCGTGAGCGGCAGGCCGCGCTGGCGCGCGGCGAGTCGCTGCAGAGCATCCGCGAGAAGGGCGGCCAGGCGGCCATGGCGACCTTCGAGGCCTCCCGGCCGTCGGTCGGAGCGCAGGCCGTCGGCATCGCGCGCGCCGCCTACGAGTACGCGCTGGACTACGCCAAGACCCGTGAGCAGTTCGGTCGGCCGATCGTGCAGAACCAGGGCATCGCGTTCATGCTGGCCGACATGAAGACCAGGATCGACGCCGCTCGGCTGCTCGTCTGGCGGGCCGCGTGGATGGGCCGCAACGGCGTCCCGTTCACCGCCGGCGAGGGCTCGATGAGCAAGCTGTTCGCCGGCGAGACCGCGGTCGACGTCACCGAGAAGGCCATCCAGATCCTGGGTGGCAACGGCTACACCCGCGAGTACCCGGTGGAGCGCTGGCACCGCGACGCGAAGATCTACACGATCTTCGAGGGCACCAGTGAGATCCAGCGGCTGATCATCAGCCGCGCCATCTCCGGCCACCAGATCCCCTAGCGGTCGTCGATGTCGCTGCTGCACGACCGCTCCGCGGAACGGGGGGCGCGCCGGGACAGCCTGCTCGCCGCCGCGGACGCGGTCGTGCAGCGGGACGGCGTCTCGGCGTCGATGGCCGCCATCGCTGCCGAGGCCGGCATCACCAAGCCGATCCTCTACCGGCACTTCGGCGACAAGGGCGGTCTGTACGCCGCGCTGGCGGAGCGGCACACCGACCGCCTGCTCGACTCCCTCGTCGACGCGCTCACCGGCGGCGGGTCGCCCCGGGAGCGAGTGCACCGCACGATCGACACCTACCTCGCCACCATCGAGGCCGAGCCGCAGGTCTACCGCTTCCTCGTGCAGTCGGAGGAGGCCGCGCCCGCCCAGGGTCAGGTGCGCGGCTTCCTCCAGCGGCTGCAGGAGCTGCTGGCCGCGGGCATCGCCCACGAGCTCAGGCTGCCGGCGGACGACGTCAGGGCCGCGGTCTGGGCAGCCGGCATCGTCGGCATGGTGCAGTCCGCCGGGGAGCGCTGGCTCGAGACCCGCGACTGCAGCAGAGAAGAGCTCAGCAGGTATCTCACAGACCTGTTGTGGGGCTCTTACGGGATGGCAGCAGCTGGTGAGGCGAACCACAGGTGACCGACCCGCGAACGGGGTAGGGCACCGGCTCGCGGAGCGGCTACCCTCTGCCGCTCCGACCGTGAAACAAGATCGCTTCACCAGAACGGGCACAGAACGACGCCACCGCGCGTTGTCCCCGCGCCGGATGCGAAGACAGGAGAGCCCGAGACCATGGCTACCGATTACGACACCCCCCGCCGCTCCGAGGCGGACGACCTGGGCGAGGACAGCCTCGAGGAGCTCAAGGCGCGCCGCGCCGAGGCGCAGTCGAGCAGCGTCGACGTGGACGAGACCGAGCTGGCCGAGGCTCTGGAGCTGCCGGGTGCAGACCTCTCGGGTGAGGAGCTGACCGTGAAGGTGCTCCCGAAGCAGAGCGACGAGTTCACGTGCTCTTCCTGCTTCCTGGTGCACCACCGCAGCCAGCTCGCCTCTGACACCGGCGGCCGCCTGATCTGCCGCGAGTGCGCCTAGCGCAGTGAGCGACCTCGTCCGTCGGGAGGTGGGCGAGCTGCTCGGTCGGCTCACCGCGGACGACGTCAGCACCCGCGAGCGCGGTTCGCTGCTCGTGGCTCTTGCTCGTGCGCTCGGCCGGGCTGCGCGGGACACCGGCAGCCGGGTCGTGGTGCCAGGCCGGCTGCTGGCCGACTTCCTGTCCGACGAGGTCGCTCCGCACCTGCCGGTGCGAGACCTGCTCACCCTGCGTGACCACCACGGGGGCCTCTCCGGGGACCAGCTCGCGGAGTCGCTCATCGCCACCGCCGCACGCGTGACCGCGGGCGTGGGCGCCGCAGCCGGCGCCCTGATCGGGGCGGAGATGGTCGCCCCGCCCGCCTTGCTCACGGCGCCCGTCGTGCTCGCCGCCGAGACGGTGGCGGTGGTGGCGGTCGAGCTCAAGCTCGTGGCCGAGCTGCACGTCGTCTACGGCCGGGCGCCCAAGGGGACCCGCAGCCAGCTCGCCGTGGCGTACCTCACGTCGTGGACGGGGAAGCGCGCCTTCGACACGCGTGGCGCCGGCCCGGACCTGGCCTTCGCGCTGTCCCTGAGCGCGAAGCAGCAGCTCCGGGTGCGCGTCGTCCGCCGGTTCGGGCGTAACCTGTCCTCACTGGCTCCGTTCCTGGCTGGTGCCGTTGCCGGCGCCGAGCTCAACCGCCGGGAGACGCGTTCGCTCGGCCGGGCCCTGATACGCGATCTGCACCAACGCAGGTAGTCAGTTCGGGCCACGGTGCTGGGGCCCCCGGTGATCATGGGCTTCTCCGGCAAGTCGGACATACCGTCGAGCAGGTCAAGCGCCCCGTGACGGGCCTCACCCGAGAGGTTCCCTTGCTTCATCGCACCTGGCGGCACCTCGCGAGTCGGCTCAGTGACGGCCTTCCGGAAGCGCGTTACGAGGCGGTGCTCGCGGTGCTGCGCACCTGCGTGTGCTTCGCCGGGGGACTCACCCTGCTCGTGTCGGTCGCCCACCACCCGGGGCTGCGGCTGCCGGTCGTGGTCAACCTGCTCATCGGCGTCGTCTCGCTGGCCGGCGCGGTGCTGCTCACCCGGGTGCCGACCGTCGAGGAGGCCCGCCGGTGGGGCCGGCTCTCGACTCTCGCCGACGTGGTCGTGTTCGCGGCCTACTCAGCGGCCTTCCACAGCCGACCGGGCGCCGGCGCCTTCTACGGCGTGCTCGTCCTGCTCATGGGGCCGGTGCGCTACGGCTTCCGCGGCATCCTGCTCACCGGGCTGCCCGTGGCCTTCACTGCGATCTTCTGGCCGCAGGTCGACCTCACCGGTCACACCACGGCGTCGGTGGGCGCGGTCGTGTTCCTGTGCGTCATCTTCACCGTGCCGGCCGCTGTCCTCCGAGCGATCGTCATGCGCGGCGGGGCCCGGTTGCGACAGGCCGAGCAGCAGTTCGCCACCGCCTTCGAGCACGCCTCGATCGGCATGGCCCTCACCGACACCGAGCTGCGGGTGCTGCAGGCCAACAGGTCCCTGGGGGTGCTGCTCGGCGAGTCGCCGGCGGAGCTGCACGGCAGCCGCCTCGACGCCGCCGTCGACCGGCTCGACCGGGCCGAGCTGCAGAGCGCGCTGCGCGGTCTGACCCCGGCCGCGCCCAGCACCCGCTTGGAGGTGCGGCTGCGCCGCCCTGACGGCGGACTGCGCTGGGGCCATGTGTCGGCCTCGCTGCTCGGCGGCTCGGCCGGCGTCGCTCCCCGGATCGTGGTGCAGGTCGAGAACATCACCGAGCGCAAGCGCTCGGAGGCGATGCTGTCGCACGCGGCTGCCCACGACGCCCTGACCGACCTGCCCAACCGCAACCTGCTGCTGGCCCGCCTCGACTCGGCCCTGCAGCACGGCGAGCAGGTGGGCGTGCTGTTCCTGGACCTCGACCGCTTCAAGGTCGTCAACGACGGCCTCGGGCACGCGGCCGGTGACCTGCTGCTCGTGCAGGTCGCCATCCGGCTGCGGGACGCCATGCGCCCCGACGACATGGTGGCGCGGCTCGGTGGCGACGAGTTCGTCGTCCTCTGCCGGCAGGCGGACGAGGAGATCGCCTCCGCGGTCGCCCACCGGGTGCTCGACGTGCTGAGCCAGCCGCTCGCCACCAGCGGCGGCGGGGAGCTCGTGGTGGGGGCCAGCGTCGGCATCGCCCTGGCGGGCCCTGGCGACGCCGCGGAGATGGTCCTGCGTGACGCCGACACCGCGATGTACGCCGCGAAGGGCGCGGGCGGCGGCCGGGTCCGGCTGTTCACGCCCGACCTGCGGGACGCCGTGGTGCGCATGCACGAGCTCGAGGTCGAGCTGCGCGCTGCGGTGCGCGGCGACCAGCTGAGCCTGGTCTACCAGCCCGTCGTCGACCTGGCCTCCGGCCGGGTCCAGGGCTGCGAGGCACTGGTGCGCTGGGAGCACCCACGACGAGGTCGCATCGGGCCGGCGGAGTTCATCCCGGTGGCCGAGCAGAGCGACCTGATCCTGGAGCTCGGGGACTGGGTGCTGCGCAGGGCGCTCGCGGACGCCGCGACCTGGCCCGACCCGGTCGACGGCGCTGCTCCGACGGTGGCGGTCAACGTCAGCATCCGGCAGCTCAACAGCCCCGGGTTCGTCGAGCACCTGGAGGCGCTGCTGGACGAGGTCGACGCCGACCGGTCACGGCTGTGCCTGGAGGTCACCGAAACGGTGCTCGCCGGCGACGTCGAGCCGATCATCGTGACCCTCGAGCAGCTGCGCGACCTCGGGGTCCGGCTCTCGATCGACGACTTCGGCACCGGGCACGCCTCGCTCACCTACCTGGCCCGGTTCCCCGTCGACCAGGTCAAGATCGACCAGACCTTCGTCGCCGGGCTCGGCGTCAACGCCGGCAGCGGCGCGATCGTCGGGGGTGTGGTGGCCATGGCCCACACCTTCGACCTGCGCGTCATCGCCGAGGGCGTCGAGACCGAGGCGCAGTTCGCCGCGCTGCGCGAGATCGGCTGCGACGCCGTACAGGGGTTCTTGCTGGCCCGGCCGATCAGCGCGGCCGAGGTGCTGTCGCTGTTCCGGCGGCAGCTGACCGCCGCTGCGCTGGTGCCACCGCCTCGGGAACGGGCCGAGGGGGTGCTTCTCCAGAGCACGTTCGACGAGGGACGCCGCTACCGGCTCCTCGTCGAGGGCGCCAAGGAGGTCACCGGCCGGCTCGACCTCGAGGCCGTCCTGGAGCACGCGTTCCTGGCGCTCGGACGCGCGGTGACCTTCACCGGCGGCTCGATCCTGCTGGTGGAGGACGAGCAGGTGCGCATCGCGGCCGGCCTGCCGCAGCCGACCCCCGAGGCGATGGCGGCCCGCATCCCGCTCGGCCAGGGCGTCTCAGGGACGATCGCCGTCACGGGCGAGCCGCGCTACCTGCCGGACATCACGATCGCGTCCACCGTCACCGCCAACCGCCGGAGCAAGAACTCCTCCAGCGGCGTCCGCAGCTGGTACGGCGTCCCGCTCATCGCGGAGGGCCGTCCCATCGGGGTGCTGCAGGTCGACTCCACGGAGGTGGACGCCTTCGACGAGTCGGACCGGCTCGCGGTGCTGTCGTTCGCGCCCGTGGTGGCGCTGGCGGTGATCTGCGCCCGCCGGTCCGCCGACCAGCTGCGCGCGATCCAGCAGGGCCTTGACCCCAGTTGACCCCGGCTGACCCCGGCTGACCTTCGGTCAGGCCTCGGCGGGAACGGGCTGCCCGAGCGTGCCGGTGGGCACCGGCGGCAGCAGCCCGACGAGCGCGGCCGCGACGAGGAAGAGCCCGACCTCGACGACCAGCGTGCGCTCGATGCTCCACAGGAAGTTGTCCTTGCGGGCCTGCGTGCCGGCCTGCCCGATCACCGCGCCGGCTGAGCCGGCGCGCGCGGCGGCGCACCCGGGTGGGGTCACGGACGGGTCCGGGGACTTGGCCCGCTTGACGAAGCAGCTCTCGAAGACGCCGAGGGCAGGGTCGACGGAGCCCGGGGGCAGCGCGGTGGCCAGGCCCCGCCGCAGGGCGGTGCTCTCGCCCTGGGCGGCGTCGTGCGCGTGCCCCCCGAGGAGCCCGAACAGCACGATGCCGATGAGCGCCACCCCGAGGGCGCCGCCGACCTGCTGGGTGGTCGACAGCACGCCGGAGGCCGAGCCCGCCTCACGACCGTGGATGCCGGCCAGGACCAGGTTGGTGAGCGGGGCGATGAAGCACCCGAGGCCGAACCCGGAGATGAGCAGGACGGGCCCGATCTGGTAGGAGTGCAGGTCGGTGCCGGCGACGTGCAGCACGACGATGGTCGCGACCATGCCCAGCGCCAGCATGAGCGCCCCCAGTCGCAGCACCCCGGTGCCGAGCCGCCGGGCGAGCTGGTCCGAGCGCGACGCGGCGAGGCCGGAGGCGACGGCGAACGGGAAGCTCGTCAGCCCCGCGTGCAGGGGGGTGAAGCCGAGCCCCACCTGCAGGTAGAGGCCGAAGCTGAAGAAGAACGCCGGCACGCCGGCGAAGAACACCAGGGACAGCACGAGGCCGGCGCGGAAGCTCTTGTTGCTGAACAGCGTGGTGAGCAGCAGGGGACTGGCGCCCGCCCGGGTCTTGCGGTGCTGCAGCACGGCGAACGTCACCAGCAGCGGCACCGAGGCGGCGAGCATGAGGTAGATCCACGTCGGCCAGCCCTTCTCCCGGCCCTCGGTGAGCGGGTAGACGAGCAGGAACAACCCGGCGGTGACGAGCGCCGTCCCGGGCACGTCCAGCCGCGGAGCGTCGGGGGACCTGCTCTCGGGGAGCTCCAGCGACGCCGCCACCAGCGCGAGCAGGCCCACCGGGATGTTGACGAGGAAGATGGCGCGCCAGTCGGTGCCGAACAGGTCGGCGCTGATGAGCAGCCCGCCGAGCAGCGGCCCGAGGATGGTGGCCACGCCGATGGTCGCCCCGAACAGCCCGAAGGCCCGGCCCCGGTCCTGGGGCGGGATCGTCACCTGGATGACCGCCAGCACCTGCGGGAACATCAGGCCGCTGCCCAGGCCCTGCAGGATGCGCGCGAGCACCAGGCTGGTGGCGCCCGGGGCCACGCCGCACAGCGCAGAGGCGATCGTGAAGGTCGCCATGCCGATCATGAACAGCCGCCTGCGGCCGTAGATGTCACCCAGGCGCGCGCCCGTGATGAGCATGCAGGCGAAGGCCAGCTGGTAGCCGGCAAGCACCAGCTGGATCGCCGCGAACGACGCCCCGATGTCGCGCTGGATCGAGGGGATCGCGACGTTCACGATCGAGACGTCCAGGAGCTGCACGAACACCGCGGTGAGGACGATGGCCAGCACGAAGAACGGGTGGCGCTGGGTGCGTGGCTCGGTCACCCTGACGACGCTAGTCCCGCCCCCCGACGAGTGCACCCGCGGCCGGCGCCGCGATCAGTCCCGGAGCCTGTCGAGGAAGCCGCGGACGAGCGCCATCGTCTCCACCGGGTGCTCGAACTGCGGCACGTGCCCGCAGTCCTCCATGACGATCGAGCCGGCGTCGGGCAGCGCGTCCGCGACGTGCCGGGAGAACGACGACGGCACCAGGCGGTCGCGGTCGCCCCAGACGAACAGCGCCGGTGGCTGCAGGCCTGGCAGGCGGTCCCAGAACCCGGAGCGGCCGTGCGCCTCCTCGATGAAGATGTGCCGGGCGCAGGCCCAGAACGCGACCCGGTGGGCGCGCGACCGGTAGACCCGCACCGCCTCGTCGGCGGCGGCGTCGTACCAGGCACGGGGCAGCCGGTCGGGGTCGCTGAACATCGACCGGATGCCCTCCACGACCAGCCGGTGGTTGAGGGGGACCGGCAGGCCGCCGAGCGCGGGGCGCAGCAGTCGCACCGCAGGCACCAGGCTGCGCAGCCGGCGGAACGCGGGTGACGGGGTGAGCAGCACCAGCCCCCGCACCGAGCGCGGGTGCTGCAGGCCGGCCTCGAGCGCGATCCGGCCACCGAGGGAGTTGCCCAGCAGCACCGCCCGGCGGGCGCCGACCGCGCGCTGGAGCTCCTGGACCCAGGCGCCGAACCAGGCCGCCGAGTAGGAGGCCGAGGGGGCGGCGCTGTGCCCGAACCCGGGCAGGTCCGGCGCGATGACGCGGTGGTCCTTCGCGAGGTCGGCGAGGCAGGGCAGCAGCGAGGCGTTCGTCGCGCCCAGGCCGTGCAGCATCACGACCGGCGGGGCGTCCGGCGGCCCGGCTTCCAGGTAGGACGTGCGGACCCCCATGACGGTGGCCTGGCGGGCCCGCGGGAACTCCACCGGTCGCGCGCCGTCGTCGGCGAACAGCCCGTCGAGCTGCAGGGACAGGCCCAGGTCGCCGCGGACGGTGACTTGCCCCTCCAGGAAGGCGTGCACGCCGGAGCGGGTGCCGGCGACGACCGCTGCGAGCACCTCCGGGGCGCCGCGGACGACGAGGGTCGGCTGCTGCGCCGCACCGCGCCGGACCCGGCCGCGTCCGCGGTCGAGCTCAACCGTCCAGTGGCTGTGCCCGGCGTCGAACACGACGGTCGCGACCCGGTCCTCCAGCACGCTGCCGGCCAGCGTGCGGCGCAGCCGGCTGGCGAGCAGCGCGTCGAGGTCCGCGCCGACGGCGCGGGCGGCATGGGTCACCACAAGGACGTTACCGGCGGTTCACGTGCAGGGTCGCCGAAACGCCGCAGCCACGGCCACTTCTGACGCTCACACCGGTGGCCGGCGGCCGGCCCAGTCCTCGAGGCTCGCCGCGAGCGACAGCAGCAGGGCCTCGCTGCCGGGCGGCCCCACCAACGAGACGGCCAGCGGGAGGCCGTCCGCGGTCAGGCCGGCGGGGATCGACAGGGCCGGCTGCCCCGTGACGTTCCAGGCCGGCGTGTAGGGGACGTGCCGCCCGGCCTGCACGATCGTGCGCAGCCCGGTGAGCGAGCCCACCGGACGCGGCGGGCTCCCGAGCGTCGGCGTGACGAGGACGTCAGCCCCGCCGGGCAGGACGGCCAGCCGCTGCGCCGCCTGCTCCCCGAGCCGCAGCGCGCGCTGCAGCGGCC
>JBAVRG010000385.1:0-2011 GCA_049694795.1 Mycobacteriales bacterium | reverse complement strand
GCCAGCGTCGGGGCTCGAAGGTGGGAAGCACGGTCTCGCAGGCCGCGGCCAGACGGACGATTTCCGCCTCCACGACCGCCGCCGCCTCCGCGAGCAAGGCGACCTCGTTGCCGACCGTCGTGGGAACGCCTGCGTGCACCGCCAGCGACCGCACCTCAAGCTCTCTGCCGATCAGGTACAGGACGCCCTTGAGGTCGTCGAGCACCTCACGGTCGCTCACCCGCAAGTCCGGATCCCCCGCAGCTGGTGCCACTGGTCACGCAGCTGATCCCGCTCTGCCGCCTGACGACCCCAGTGGCTCGGGCCGTCGACCTCCACGGCGAGCGCTGACGAGGGCAGGTAGAAGTCCAGGCGGTACGGACCCGTCGCATACTCCCGGCACCACCCGACCTCCAGCGCGTCGAGCGCCTCCCAGAGCCGCACCTCGGAGGCGGTCGGCCGTCGCGGAGGCGGAGCCTGCAGCTCACCGCGCCGCTCCAGCCGCAGGCGGATGCGCCACGGGTCGAGCAGTGGGCTGCCCGTGAGGGGCGGGAGGTCGTCGTCGTCGTCGTCCTCCCAGGTCGTGCCATCCACACGACCCCATCGGCGGCGCGAGAGGGCGGGTGTAGGGCCGGAACATGATCGACTTCCCTTACCTGCTCGGCGATGTCAGCGCGAGCTGACAAGCTGCGGCGCGTGACGCTCCCTACTGGTCTGTACGAGCAGCTGCTCACCCGCGACCTGCACGACCAGCTCGCAACGCTGAAGACAGTGGTCGCGCAAGTCGACGACGCCGAGGCCCCGGACCTGCTGGGCGACTTCGTCGGCCGTCAGGTCAGCCACGCGCTGCGAGACGTCAAGCCGGAGCATCGGGTCGAGGTGGTGAACCGGCTGCTCGCCGAGCTGACCTCGGACGTCGTCGAGCCGGGCCCGCAGCAGCTGCTGGCGCTGGCCCACGAGGAGCAACCCGGCGTCTGGTCGATGCTGCAGGTTCGCCCCGCGGTGCCGCTGTCCCGCCCGGCCCTGCTGACCAACGGACCGTCCGACCCCAAGCTCGGAGCGGAGCTGAGGGCCGAGCTCGGCAGCGCCGATCGGGTCGACCTGCTGTGCGCCTTCGTGAAGTGGTACGGCCTGCGAGTGCTCGAGGCCGAGCTGCGGTCGCTGCGCGAGCGGGGCGTGCCGCTGCGGGTGCTGACGACCACCTACATGGGGGCCACCGACCGCACCGCGCTCGACCGGCTGGTGCGCGAGTTCGGCGCCGACGTCCGGATCAACTACGAGACGCAGTCGACCCGGCTGCACGCGAAGGCCTGGCTCTTCCGCAGGAACAGCGGCTACGACACGGCGTACGTCGGGTCGAGCAACCTCAGCCGTGCTGCCCTCCTGGACGGCCTCGAGTGGAACGTCAAGCTCGCCGGCTCGCACACGCCGGAGCTGCTGGCGAAGTTCGAGGCCACCTTCGACTCGTACTGGGAGGACCCGAGCTTCGTCCGCTATGACCCGGACACCGACAGGGATCGGCTCGACGACGCGCTCGCGGTGGCGGCCGGCCGGCACGAGCGCGACACCGTCACGTTCGCCACGAGCGGCCTGGAGGTCCGGGCCTACCCGCACCAGCAGGAGATCCTCGAGCGCCTCGCGGTCGAGCGCGAGGTCCACGACCGCCACCGCAACCTCGTCGTCGCGGCCACCGGCACCGGCAAGACCGTCGTCGCCGCCCTCGACTACAAGCGCCTCCCCGGTCGTCCCAGCCTGCTGTTCGTGGCCCATCGCGAGGAGATCCTGCGGCAGTCCCTCCGCACCTACCGCGAGGTGCTCGCCGACGGCTCGTTCGGCGAGCTGTACGTCGGCGGCAGCCGCCCCGAGCGGTGGCGGCACGTCTTCGCGAGCGTCCAGAGCCTCTCCTCGTACGGCGTGCAGCAGCTGCCTGCCGATCACTTCGAGGTGGTCGTCATCGACGAGTTCCACCACGCCGAGGCCGCGACGTACCGGCGGCTGCTCGACCAGCTGCAGCCGCAGGAGCTGCTCGGCC
>JBAVRG010000384.1:0-7551 GCA_049694795.1 Mycobacteriales bacterium | reverse complement strand
GCGCGGACCGCAGCGGCCTGGCCGCCCTCCTCTGGACGCACGCGCTGCAGGCCGGCGCCGACGCGCTCGTCGCCGTCGCGCTCGCCAGCACGGCGTTCTTCCAGGTCTCCGCGTCGGCGGCGCGCGGGAAGATCGCGCTCTACCTGCTGCTCACACTGCTGCCGTTCGCGTTCCTGGTGCCGGTCGCGGGGCCGCTGCTCGACCGGTTCCCGCACGGCCGCCGCAACGTCCTGGCCCTCACCACGGGCGGTCGCGGCCTGGTCGCCTGGACCCTCGCGGGGTCGCTGGCCTCGCTGACGCTCTACCCGCAGGCGCTCGCGATCCTCATCCTGCAGCGCGCGTACGGCGTCGCGCGCGGCGCGGCCGTGGTCCGCGTCCGTCCGCCGGCCCTCGGGCTGGTCGCCTCCAACGCCCGGCTCAACGTCGCCTCCGTGGCCAGCTCGGGCGTGGCGGCGGCCTTCGGCGTCGCGATCGCGAACACGCTCGGCAGCGACTGGTGCCTGCGGCTGGCGGCGGTGCTCTTCCTGGTCGGCGGGGTCACGGCCCTGCGGCTGCCCTCGCACGTCGACGGGCCGCGGCCGCACGCCGCCGCCGAGACCACCCGGTTCGTCCTCGCCACGGCGCCGGCGGTGATCCGCAGGGCGCTCGCCGCGACGGTGTCGCTGCGCGGCATGAGCGGCCTGCTCACCCTCGGCCTCGCCATCCTGCTCAAGGCGCACCACACGGCGGCGCCGGTGGTGGGGCTGGTCCTCGGGGCGGCCGTGGGCGGTGGCCTGCTCGGCACCTGGCTCGCGTCCCGGCTGCCGGCCGAGCGCACCGCACGGCTGACCTCGGTCGCGCTGCTGACCCCCACCGTCGCGTGCCTGCTGGCGGCGGTCCCGGGGGGCACGCTGTTCCAGGTGCTGGCCGTGGGGCTCACCGGCTTCGGCGCCTCGCTCGGCAAGTACGCGCTCGACGCCGCGCTGCAGACGCACGTCCCGCCCAGCCAGACGGGCAGTGCGTTCGCGCACTCGGAGACCGCGCTGCAGGTGGGCTGGGCCCTGGGGGGCGCGCTCGGGCTGGCCCTGTCGTTCGTCGACCAGACGGGGCTGGGCGCGTCCGGGGCGCTGACGGTGGTGTTCGCGTTCGCCACCGCGATGGCCGTCGCCGGCCTGGTCGTCGCGGGCCGCCAGCGCCGCGCCTGACCTCTGGGTCAGCGCGAGAAGCAGACGTCGGTGGCGTGCCGGCTGAACCCGAGCCGCTCGTACACCCGGATCGCGTTGGTGTTGCTCTCGTCCACGTACAGCAGCACCGACGGCAGCCCTGCGGCGCGCAGGTGGTGCAGCCCCAGCAGCGTCAGCGCCGGTCCGAGACCGCGGCCCTGCTCGGAGGGGTCGACGCCGACGACGTAGACCTCCCCGATCGCCTCGTGCTCGTGGTCCCCGTGCGAGGTGCCACCGTGCACCTTGGTCCAGTGGAAGCCCACCAGGTCCGGGCCGCGGAAGGCGAGGAAGAACCCCTCCGGGTCGAACCACTTCTCGCCCTCGCGGACGAGCACCTCCTCGACCCCCCAGCGGCCCTGGTCGGGGTGCGCGGCGAAAGCCTTGTTGTTCAAGGCGGTCCAGGCCTGCTCGTCCTGGCCGACCACGAAGGTGCGCACCGTGATGCCCTCGGGCAGGGCGGCGTCCGGCAGCGGCAGGTCGAGCGGCCGCCGCATCTGCCACAGCACGCGGGTGCGCTCGAAGCCCAGGCTCGCGGCCATCTTCGCCGCCGCCGGGTGCTCACCGTGCGCCCACAGCCGCAACCGGCCGTCAGGTGACAGCCGCAGCAGCTCCTCGGTCAGCGCCCGGCCGATCCCCTGTCCCCGGTGGGCGGGGTGGACGGCCAGCTCGGCGGACGAGCCGGCCACCTGGTCGGTGACGTCGAGGTGCGCGTAGCCGACGAGGGTCCCGTCCCGCCGTACCAGGACGTGCCGCACGTCGGCGTCACCGCCACCGGGCAGGTGCAGCATCACGTGGTCGGAGAACGGCGGCGTCGAGTCGGCCGCCTGCACGGCGTCGACGAGCTCACGGACGTCCTCCACGTCGGCAGCCGAGAGCCGGGTCTGCACGGTGGGGGCGGTCACAGGCACGCACGTTACCCAGCCTGTTCACCGGCTGGTGGGGCGACCGTTACGTCCCTGTTGGCGGCATCCGCTCGGGTGGTGGCAACGCAGCCGCACCCGGCGGCCGCCCAGGGAAGGACTCCGCATGCGCAGGACGCTGCTCGCGCTCGGCACGGCCACGGGTGTCGCCGTCGCCGGGCTGGGCCTCACCGGCTCGGCAGGGGCGGACCAGGGGATCGGCCTGACCGGCCTGCCCGCCGCCAACCACAAGGCCCCCGGGCTCTCCAGCCCCAACGTCCTGTCCCCCGAGCTCGCGCAGGTCGCGCGCGCCCAGGGGTCGATGGTCGTCGAGAACCCGCAGGGCGGCATCGGCTACTACGGCTACGACTCGGTCGCGAACGACCCCACGCTGCTGCCCACGCTGCAGGACGGGTCGCTCAGCGAGGCGCACAAGACCGAGCCCGACAAGAACACCTACCTGGTGCTCCACGGGCAGACCGGGCCGGACGCGAGCTACGACTACGGCTCCCACTTCCTGTTTCAGGGCCACGAGTCGGGCGTGCCCGGCTACGTGACCCGCGTCAACCTCGACGCCGACAAGGCCCATCGCGTGACCGTCCTGGCGACGCAGGACCAGGACGGGCCGCTGCCGGACTTCGACGGGTCGACCTACGACCCCTTCTCGCGCAAGCTGCTGCTCAGCGCGGAGGCCGGGTGCTCCAGCACCGCGGGCGTGTGGCAGGGCGACCCGTCGTACGCCGCCAACGCCGCCCACACGACGTTCCAGAGCCTGGGCGGCATCCTCGGTCGCGGCGGGTTCGAGGGCGTCCAGACCGCGAGCGACGGCAGCATCTGGCTGGTCGAGGACGTCGGCGGGGCAGCGACCGGCAGCAACAAGAAGGCCAAGCTCCCCAACAGCTTCGTCTACCGGTTCGTCCCGACCGACAAGGCCGACCTCACCAGAGGCGGTGCCCTGCAGGCCCTGCAGGTCACCTCCGCGCGCACCGGCAAGCCCCTGACGTTCAGGAGCCTCGCGCCGTTCGGTGACGACATCGCCGACCTGCACAGCTACGGCAAGAGCTTCGCCACCCGGTGGGTCACGGTGCACGACACCGCCTCCGCGGGCTCGGAGCCGTTCTGCGCGGGTGACCTCGCGAAGGCAGCCGGTGCGACGCCGTTCAAGCGGCCGGAGAACGGCATGTTCCGGCCGGGCAAGGGCTTCGGGGAGTTCTACTTCACCGAGACCGGTGACACCGACCGGACCAGCCCGGCGAACGACAGCAGCCAGTCGACGGACGGCTCCCTCACCGACCCGGACAACCGGTACGGCGGGCTGGGTGGCGTCTTCCGGCTGGCGCAGGCCGGGCCGTCCGCGAGCACCGGCACCCTCACCCTGGCGGTGAAGGGCGACCTCGCGCACACCGGCTTCGACAACCTCGCGTTCCTCACCGCAGACCAGCTCGCGGTGGTCGAGGACGCCGGCGACACGATGCACCGGCAGCGCGACGCGCTCGACTCCGGGTTCGTCTACGACGTCTCGCAGCGGCAGCCGAGGGCCGTCCGCTTCCTCGCCGAGGGCCGGGACCCCTCCGCCACGCTGGACTCCGCGCTGGCTGACGCCCACGCGTCCGGGTTCAGCAACGACGGTGACAACGAGATCACCGGCATCCACGTCTCCGACGGCGACCCGTCCGTCGACGGCCTGCTCGGGGCCAAGGAGCCGCAGCCGTTCAGCCGCGGCTGGCGGGTCTTCTGGACCGAGCAGCACGGCGACAACGTGACCTGGGAGGTCGTGCCCGACCCGGTGCCGGGCTCGTACGGCGACCGCCGCGACCGGGGCTGACGGCCCCCTCTGCACGACGTCCCGCCCCCGTCCCCGACCCCGAGGGCGGGGCGTCGTGCTTGCTGTGACCAGGGTCACGGGCGGCGTTCGCCCGGTATCGGGGCGTTCGTCACCTGCCGTTCACGGTGCCTGGTGAACGTGATCAGCAACCCCAGCCCCCTCGGAGGAAACCGTGTCCCGCATCCCTGTCGCCGTGGCCCTCGGCGCGGGCGCCGCGCTGCTCGCCGTACCGGCCCTGGCGGGCAGTCGCCCCGCACCGCTGCCGCACGTGACACCGACGAGCCCGACGGGTCGGTACGCCGAGGGCACGTCCCTGGTGAGCGGCCGCCTGGTCGACCCGGTGGGGATGCGGACCCCGCTCGGCAACTACCCGGTGAACCTCGCCATCAGCCCGGACGGCCGCACCGGTGTGGTCGCCGAGAGCGGCCAGGGCGAGGGCGGGCAGGAGCAGGGCGACCAGGCCCTGCGGGTGGTCGACCTGGCGAGCGGGCGGGTCGTGCAGACGGTGCGCGACCACCTCCCCGGGCAGCCGACTTTCTACAACGCCGGTCTCGCCTTCTCGCGGGACGGCAGGCACCTCTACGCCACCGGCGGGGGCAACGACACGGTCTACGACTACGCCGTGACGGGCCGGCGGCTGGCGCTCGCGCACCGCTGGAAGAGCTCGGGCAAGGCCGGTGCGCCGACGGTGGCCGGAGGTGTTGCCGGGGGCGGCATCCCGGGCAGCGCACCGCTCGCCGGTGACCTGGGTGCCTTCAGCCGCGACGTCGCGGTGACCACCGACGGTGCCGCGGTCGTCGTCACGAACGAGCAGGGCTCGACTGTCGCGGGGCTGTCCACCGCGGACGGCCACCTGCTCTGGGAGACCACCCTCGGCGGTGCCGGGCAGGCCGGTGGCGCCTACCCGGAGGCCGTCGCGGTCACCGGCACCCGGGCGCTCGTCGCGGCCCAGGGCCTCAACGCCGTGGCGGTCCTCGACACCACCACGGGCGCCCTGCAGGGGCTTGTCCCGGTCGGGGACCACCCGGTCTCGGTCACGGTCAGCAAGGACGCGCGGCAGGCCTGGGTGGCCAACGCCAACGACGACTCGGTCTCGGTGCTCGACCTCACCGCCACCCCGGTGCACCAGGTGCGGCAGTACTCCACCCACCTCGTCCGTGGCGAGGCCAACGGCTCCACGCCCACCGCGGTCGCCCTCGACGGCTCGCGTGCCTACGTCGCCCTCGCAGGCGACAACGCGGTGCAGGTGCTCGGCCTCGACGGGACGGTCAAGGGCGCGGTCCCGGCCGGTGCCTACCCCACGGCGGTCGCGGTCAGTCGAGGCCGGCTCCTGACTGTCGCGGCCAAGGGCCTGGGCTCGGTGCCGGTCACGGACCACAAGCAGTACGACGGCAACGACATCGCCGGCCTGCTCACCAGCACGCCGCTCCCGGCGGACCGGCAGCTGACGCCGTACACGGAGGAGGCGAAGGCGGACCTGCTCTACCCGACGAAGGCGAATGCCCTGCGTCCCAAGGGATCTCCGATCCCGGACGAGGCGCACCGCGGGCAGAGCCCCATCAAGCACGTCGTCATGGTGGTGCGCGAGAACCGCACCTTCGACCAGGTCTTCGGCGACCTGCCGCACGCCGACACGCAGAAGGCCTTCGTGGAGTACGGCCTGCGCGACAAGCAGGGCCGCAGCATCACGCCGAACGCGCATGCGCTCGCCGCGCGGTTCGGGCTGTCGCAGAACTTCTACAGCGACGGCGAGGCGTCCATCCAGGGGCACCACTGGACCGCGGAGGGCGTGTCGACCGACTACACCGAGAAGTCCTGGGTCCACTACTACTCAGACCGCAACCACCCGTACGACCCGACCGCGCCGATCGTCTACCCGCGCTGCGGGGCGGTGTTCCAGCAGCTCGCCGCGCAGGGCAAGACGTTCCGCAACTACGGCGAGCTGGTGGGCCTGTCGACCGCGCAGGCGCCGACCGTGCAGGCGGCCCCGGGTGCGGCGTGCGCGACCCCAGGCGGGGTGCACGACCCGCAGTCCGCGGCGAGCTTCTCCAACGGGCTCGGCGCCAACCTGTCGCTCACCAGCGTGAGCGACGTCGACAAGGAGGCGGAGTTCGAGCGCGAGTGGGCGCCCCTGGTGGCCGCCGACCAGGTGCCGCAGTTCACCTACCTGGTGCTCGGCAACGACCACACCGACGGCACCGCCGCGGGCAAGAAGACGCCGCAGGCGCACGTCGCGACCAACGACCTGGCGGTGGGCAAGCTGGTCGACTACCTCTCGCACACCAAGCAGTGGTCCTCGACCGCGGTGTTCGTCGTCGAGGACGACAGCCAGGACGGCCTGGACCACCGGGACGGGCACCGCAACATCGCGCTCGTCGCCTCGCCGTGGGTGCGCCCCGGTGCCCTGAGCAGCCTGCACATCAGCCAGGCGTCGGTGCTGCACACCATCGAGCTCGTCCTCGGGATCGCGCCGCTGTCGTCCTACACGCAGTACTCCGCCGTCCCCTACGACCTGTTCACCTCGCACCCGGACCTGCGGCCCTACACGGCGGTCACGCCGACGTACCCGATGAGCGCCACCAACCCGGCGGCGCCGTCCGGCACGGCCTCGTCGCTCCCCCTCGACCTCACCCGGTACGACGTCGCCGGCCCGCTGCTCGAGGCGCAGGACTGGGAGGCCACCCGGCCGGGCGAGCCGATGCCGGCCGCGCTGCTCGCCGAGCTGCAGGCCCGAGCGGGGATCAGCCCTGAGGCTCTGGCAGCCTGGGGCCGCGGTGTCGCCTGCCGTTGTCCGCTGCGTGCCCTCTGGGAGGACTGAGATGCGCAAGCTCCCGGCCGTCCTGGCCCTCGCGTCAGCCGTGCTCGCCGGCACCGCTCCCGCGCTGGCTGCCGCTCCGCCGGCCGCCGGCCTGCCGCCGGTCAAGCACGTCTGGGTCGTGGTGCTCGAGAACAAGAGCTACGCCCAGTCGTTCTCGCCGCTGAGCAAGGCGCCGGCGCTGCAGTCCCTGGCCAGGAAGGGCGCACTGCTCGAGCAGTACTACGGCATCGCCCACTTCTCGCTGCCGAACTACCTCGCGCTGCTGTCCGGGCAGGGACCGAACGTCGCCACCCAGTCCGACTGCCAGCTCTACACGGACTTCGTGACGGCCGGCCCGCTGCAGGCCGACGGCCAGGCGCCGGGCCAGGGCTGCGTCTACCCGACATCGGTCCCCAACCTGACGGACCTGCTGGAGGCCAGGGGGACCAGCTGGAAGGGCTACCTGGAGGACCTCGGCGCCTCCACCACCCGTCAGGTGCTCCCGTGCGGCACGCCCAAGACCGACGCGCTCGGTCGGGACCAGTCGCAGAGCGCGAGCGCCACCGACCAGTACGCCGCCCGGCACAACCCGTTCGCCTACTTCCACTCGGTGACCGACAAGCCGGCCCGCTGCCGTCGGCACCTGGCCGGGATGCCCTCGCTGGCAAGGGATCTGCGTAGCGTCGCGACCACGCCGGCGTTCAGCTTCGTGACGCCGAACCTGTGCGACGACGGGCACGACACCGGCTGCGCCGGGACGGACGTCGCCGGTGACAAGACCGGCAACCTCACCGCCGTGCAGCACTGGCTGAGCAGGTACGTCCCGCC
>JBAVRG010000383.1:0-13156 GCA_049694795.1 Mycobacteriales bacterium | reverse complement strand
CCCCGAGCCCCACCCCCAGCCCGACCCTGAGCCCGACCCCCAGTCCCACGTCGACGGCGGCAGCGCGCACACCCGCAGCGAGCCGCACCACCGCGACCGGCACCGGAGCCGTCCGTCCGGCCGCCGGTCAGGTGTCCGCTCAGGCCGCGACCCAGTCGTCCACCCGCCTGGCCGGAGGAGCGGTGGCGCTTCCCGACGAGCGCGCCGGCCTTCCCTCCCTGGCAGCTGACCGGTCAGCTGTGCCCCGGCCGGCGCCGGCCCCGCAGCAGGTGCGCATCTCCGGGCGGCACGACGTCATCGACGCCCCCGAGGCCGCTCGCCGCATCGCTGTCGCGACCACACGCGACCCGCAGCTGCCGCTGGCGGTCCTCGCCGTGATGATGCTGTTCCTGCTGGTGCAGAGCCGGATCGACCACAAGGACCCGAAGCTCGCCGACCACGAGCCGCCGCAGGACGCGGAGCTGTCCTTCGGCCCGGTGGCGCGCTAGAGGTAGTCGACCCGCACCTCGTCGCTGAGCGGGTGCGCCTGGCAGGTCAGGACCACGCCCGCGGCCAGCTCCTCGGGCTCGAGGGCGTAGTTGACCGTCATCTCCACCTGGCCCGCGACCAACCGGGCGCGGCAGGTGCCGCAGACCCCTCCCTTGCACGCGTACGGCGCATCCGTGCGCACGCGAAGGACCGCGTCCAGCACCGAGGTGTCACGGTTGGTCGTGACCGTCGACGTGCGGCCGTGCAGCACCGCCACCACCGTCGCCTCCGCGGTGACCGCCGACGGTGGCCGCGGTGGTGGCGGCTCGGCGTGGAAGAGCTCCACGTGCACCTCGGGCGCACCGGCCTGTGCCAGCACCGCCCGGGCGTCGGCCACCATCCCGAACGGGCCGCACAGGTACCACGCGTCAACGGAGTCGGGCGGCACCAGCGCCGCGAGCAGCCGCCGCAGGCGATCGGCGTCCAGCCGTCCGCTGAGCAGCTCGGACTCCTGCTCCTCGCGCGACAGCACGTGCAGGACCTGCAGCCGCGAGGGGTAGCGGTCCTTGAGATCGGCCAGCTCCTCGAGGAACATCACGTCGCGCGTCGTGCGGTTGCCGTAGACGAGCACCACCTCGCTGCCCGGCTCCTCGGCGAGGACGGTCGCGGCGACGGACAGCAGCGGCGTGATCCCGCTTCCCCCGGCGATGAGGCCATAGCGCCTGGTGCGCAGGGGATCTGGCGACACCCCGAAGCTGCCGGCCGGCGGCATCACCTCGATCACGTCCCCGACCTGCAGCTCCTTGCACACCCAGGTCGAGAACGCGCCGCCTTCGAGCAGCTTTACCCCGACCCGCAGCGGTCCCCCGACCGGCGAGCAGACGGAGTAGGTGCGTCGCAGGTCCTCGCCGTCGAGGACCCTGCGCAACGTGAGGTGCTGCCCAGGGGTGAAGCAGAAGGCGCCCCCCAGCTCGGCCGGCACCGCGAAGGTGACCGCCACCGCGTCGTCGGTGAGCCGGTCGAGCGCCGCCACCCGGAGCGGGTGGAAGCCCTCCATCAGTGGTCCTTGAAGTGGTCGAACGGCTCCCGGCAAGCCCGGCAGCGCCACATGCTCTTGCAGGCCGTGGAGGAGAACCGCGACAGCTCCTCGGTGTCGCGCGAGCCGCAGTGCGGGCACGTCAGCCCGCCCAGCGTGACGCTGACCGGACCGGACCCGCGGCGAGGCGGCGCGATGCCGAACTCCGCCAGCTTGCGTCGGCCCTCGACCGACATCCAGTCGCTGGTCCAGGCAGGCGACAGCACCGTGCGGACCTCGACGTCACGGCCCGGCAGCGCAGCCAGGATGTCGTCGGTGATCTCCTGCAGGGCAGGGCATCCGCTGTAGGTCGGCGTGATGGTCACCGTCACGTGCGAGCCGTCGACCGCGACGTCGCGCAGGATGCCGAGGTCGGCGATGGTGAGCACCGGGAGCTCCGGGTCGACGACCTGCTCCAGCGCGGCCCAGACCTCGGCGGCCATTCCCACCACGACGCTCACCACGACGCCCCCGGGTGCGAGCGGTGCAGGTGCTGCATCTCCGCGAGCAGGTAGCCGAACGCCTCGGTGTGGCGGCCGGACCGGCCGCCAGTCGGACGCCAGTCGGTCTCGGGCATCGCCAGGGACGCCTCTGCCAGGACGGACTCCACGGTGCTCCGCCAGGCCGTCTCGAGCAGCGCCGGGTCGGCCGCGACCCCTTGCTGCACAAGGGCTTGCAGCTCGTCGTCGGTCTCGAAGAGCTCAAAGGCGTAGGGCCACACCGCGGCCAGGCCCGCTTGGACGCGCGCGTGCGACTCCTCGGTGCCGTCCCCGAGCCGCACCACCCAGGTGCGGGCGTGGTCCAGGTGGTAGCGGGCCTCCTTGACCGCCTTCCCGGCGACCCCCGCGAGCAGCGGGTCGGCCGACGACGAGAGGGCCTCCCACAGCGGCACCTGGTAGGCGGAGAACAGCAGCTGCCGGGCCATGGTGCGGCCGAAGTCGCCGTTGTCGAGCTCCACGATCAGGGCGTTGCGGAACTGCGGCTCGTCGCGCAGGAACGCCAGCTCGTCCTCGTCGCCCGCCGCGGCCAGCAGCGTGCGCGCCGTGCCCAGCAGGTCAAGAGCGATGTTGAGCAGCGCCACGTCCTCCTCGAGCGTCGGCGCGCGCGCCGCCCACTCGGACAGCCGCTGACCGAGGACGAGGCAGTCGTCCCCGAGCTGGAGCGGGTAGCCGGTCACAGGTGCGACAGACCTTCGGGGACGTCGTAGAACGTCGGGTGCCGGTAGGGCTTGTCCCCCGCTGGGTCGAAGAAGGCGTCCTGCTCGTCCGGGCTGCTGGCGACGATGTCCTCGGACGGCACCACCCAGATGGAGACCCCCTCCTGCCGTCGGGTGTAGAGGTCGCGGGCGTTGCGCAGCGCGAGGTGCGCGTCCTCAGCGTGCAGAGACCCGACGTGCGTGTGCGACAGCCCTCGACGGCTGCGCACGAACACCTCGAACAGCATCAGGCCACCTGCTCCCGGTGCTTGGTCGCGTACGCCTCGGCGGCCGCCCGCACCCAGGCGCCTTCCTCGTGCGCCGTCACGCGGAACGCCATGCGCTGCCGGTTGCACGGGCCGTTGCCCTTCAGCACCTCGGCGAACTCCGTCCAGTCGATCTCGCCGTACTCCCAGTGCTCGCCGTTCCAGCGCAGGTGGGGGTCCGGGACGGTGAGCCCGAGGTGCTGGGCCTGCGGCACGGTGGCGTCGACGAAGCGCTGCCGCAGCTCGTCGTTGCTGAACCGCTTGATGCCCCACGCCATCGACTGCCCGCTGTGCGCCGAGGCCGCGTCGGACGGGCCGAACATCATCAGCGCCGGCCACCACCAGCGGTCGAGGGCGTCCTGGGCCATCTGCCGCTGCGCCGGCGTGCCGCTCGCGAGGACGCTCATCGCCTCGAAGCCCTGACGCTGGTGGAAGCTCTCCTCCTTGCAGATGCGCGTCATCGCGCGGGCGTAGGGGCCGTAGGAGCAGCGGGTGAGCGGGACCTGGTTCATGATCGCGGCGCCGTCGACCAGCCAGCCGATGGCCGCGACGTCGGCCCACGAGGTGGTGGGGTAGTTGAAGATCGTGGAGTACTTCTGCCGGCCGCTGTGCAGCATCGCGAGCAGGTCGTCCCGGTCGACCCCGAGGGTCTCGGCCGCGCTGTAGAGGTAGAGCCCGTGACCGGCCTCGTCCTGCACCTTGGCGACGAGGATGCACTTGCGGCGCAGCGACGGCGCCCGCGTGATCCAGTTGCCCTCGGGCTGCATGCCGATGATCTCGGAGTGCGCGTGCTGGGCGATCTGCCTGACCAGGGTCGCGCGGTAGCCGTCGGGCATCTCGTCGCGCGGCTCGATCCGGCCGTCGGCGTCGATAACCTCCTGGAAGCCCATGGCCGTCCTCTCGACAAAACCGAACGATCGGTCGAATAATCGCCCGGTGACCTCTACCCGTCAAGGCGCGCCGGCGACCCGGCCGGTCGGCCGGCCGGCCCGCTACCGGCCAGAGGAGCTGCTCGCAGTCGTGACCGCCGAGTTCATCGCGAGGGGGTACGACGCCACCTCGATGGAGGACCTCGCGCGTGCCACCGGCCTGACGAAGTCCTCGATCTACCACCACGTCACGGGCAAGGAGGAGCTGCTGCGGCGGGCGGTGGCGAAGGCCGTCGACGCGCTGTTCGCGGTCCTCGACGAGCCGGCGAGCAGCAGCGGACCGGCGGCGGACCGGCTCGAGCACGTGGTGCGGCGCAGCGCGCAGGTGCTGGTCGCGCAGCTGCCCTACGTGACGCTGCTGCTGCGGGTCCGGGGCAACACCCAGACCGAGCGCTGGGCGCTCGCACGTCGCCGTGAGTTCGACACCCGCCTGGCGGCGCTGGTGCAGGACGCCATCGACGAGGGCGACGTGCGCTCCGACCTCGACCCGCGGCTGGTCACCCGGCTGCTGTTCGGCATGGTCAACAGCCTCGTCGAGTGGTACCGCCCCGAAGGCCCCGCGAGCGCCGACGAGGTCGCCGACGCCCTGGTGGCCCTCGCCTTCTCCGGACTTCGCCGACCCACACGACGACCAGTACGGCGAGACCGCCGCACCTGACGAGGGGACCGACATGGAGAGCTACGTCGCAGGCCACTGGCGGCCGCTGCCCGGGGAGTCGACGCCGGTGCACGACGCCACCACCGGAGCCGTCGTCGCGCAGCTGCCCTGCGCGCCCGTGCCGGCCGCGGAGGCGCTCGCCCACGCCCGCCAGCAGGGCGCCGCGCTGCGAGCGCTGACCTTCCACGAGCGCGCCGGCCGCCTCAAGCAGCTCGGCGGTCACCTCATGGAGCGCAAGGACGAGCTCTACGAGCTCTCCTTCGCCACCGGCGCCACCCGTCGGGACGCGGCTGTCGACGTCGACGGCGGCATCGGCACGCTGCTGTCCTACGCGAGCAAGGGAAGGCGGGAGCTGCCCGCCGGCACGGTCTACGTCGACGGGCCGCCCGAGCAGCTCGGCAAGGGCGGGCAGTTCCTGGGCCAGCACCTGCTCACCCCCCTGCGCGGTGCCGTGCTCCAGGTGAACGCCTTCAACTTCCCGGTCTGGGGGATGCTCGAGAAGCTCGCGCCTGCCTTCCTCGCCGGCGTGCCCAGCGTCGTCAAGCCGGCCGGCCAGACCGCCTACGTCACCGAGGCGTGCGTACGGCAGGTCATCGCGTCGGGACTGCTGCCGGAGGGCTCGGTCCAGCTGCTGATCGGCGGCACGGACGGGCTGCTCGACACCCTCACCGGCCAGGACCTGCTCAGCTTCACCGGCTCCGCCGCGACTGCGGCGCTGCTGCGCGGCCATCGCACCGTGGTGGAAGGCGCGGTCCGCTTCAACGGTGAGGCCGACTCCCTGAACGCCTGCGTCCTCGGGCCGGACGGCGCCGAGCTCGACCTGTTCGTCCGCGAGGTCGTCCGGGAGATGACCGCGAAGGCGGGCCAGAAGTGCACCGCGATCCGGCGCGCGTTCGTGCCGCGCCGGCTCCTGCCCGCCGCGGCGGAGGCGCTGGAGGCGGCGCTCGCCACGGTCGTGGTCGGTGACCCGCGCGACCCGGACACCCGGATGGGGCCCCTCGTCAGCACCGCGCAGCAGGAGGCGGTGAAGGACGCCGTACGGCGGATCGGGGGCCGGGCTGTCGTCGAGGGAGGCGGGGACGGCGCGTTCCTGTCGCCGGTGCTGCTCGCGCACGACGACCCGGCCTCGACCGCGGCGCACGACGTGGAGGCGTTCGGGCCGGTGTGCTCGCTGCTGCCCTACGACGACCCGGCGCAGCTGCCGGACCTGCTCGCCCGTGGCCAGGGCAGCCTGGTCGCCACGGTGGTGAGCGGTGACCCGTCCTTCGTCCGCGACGTGGTGCTCGGCGCCGCCGCCTACCACGGCCGCATCCACGTGCTGGACCGCACGACCGCGGCGGAGTCGACGGGGCACGGCTCGCCGCTGCCGACCATGGTCCACGGCGGTCCCGGGCGCGCGGGCGGTGGGGAGGAGCTCGGCGGTCTGCGGGCTGTGCTGCACCACATGCAGCGCACCGCCGTGCAGGCGTCGCCGAGCACCCTCACCGCGCTGACCGGGACGTTCACCCGCGGTGCGGCGCGCCACGACGACGGCGTGCACCCGTTCCGCAAGACGATGTCCGAGCTCGCCGTCGGCGACACGGTCGAGACGGGGCGGCGCACCGTCACCCTCGAGGACGTCCAGCACTTCGCAGAGTTCACCGGCGACACGTTCTACGCGCACACCGACGAGCAGGCGGCCGCAGCCAACCCGCTGTTCGGCGGGATCGTGGCGCACGGCTACCTCGTGCTGTCGCTCGCGGCCGGGCTGTTCGTCGACCCGGCGCCGGGGCCGGTGCTCGCGAACACCGGCCTCGACCGGCTGCGGTTCACCAAGCCGGTGAAGCCCGGCGACACGATCCGCGCCGTGCTGACCTGCGCGGCCAAGACCCCACGCACCGCCGACCAGGGCGAGGTGCGCTGGGACGTGCAGGTGCTCGACCAGGACGACGTGACGGTCGCGTCCTACGAGCTGCTGACGATGGTCCGCGCCTAGCGCGGGGTGGCACGGGGGTCGGCGGAGTACCAGCGGGCCAGCTTGCCGTCCTGGGACACCGCCCGCAGCCGCTCCTCGGCGGCCGACCGGCTCTCGGTCGTCGCCACCACCAGCAGCTGGTCGCCGCGCTCGAGGCGGGTGTCGGGTCCCGGCACGGTGCCCTCGCCGCCGCGGACCACCAGGGACAGCACCGCGCCCTTGGGGAGCCGCAGCTCGTCGACGTAGACGCCGTGCAGGTGCGAGCCGGCCCGCACCTGGATCTGCAGCAGGTCGGCGCCCACCTGCTCGAGCGGGGCGCTCTCCACCTCGAGGTCCCGGGCCTCGAGGTCCTCCACGACCCCCAGCCGACGGCCCACCCAGGGCAGCGTCGGGGCCTGCACCAGCGTGTAGACGACGACGAGGACGAACACGACGTCGAGCACGTCGGTGGCGCCGGACACGCCCGCCGTGACGGGGACGAGGGCCAGCACGATGGGCACCGCGCCGCGCAGCCCCGCCCAGGCGAGGAACGCCTGGTGCCGCCACGGCATCCGGAACGGCGCGGTGGACAGCAGCACCGCCAGCGGCCGGGCCAGCAGGCTGGCGGCCGCGCCGACCACGAGCGCGCTGGGCAGCGCGTCGACGAGCCGATCCGGTGAGGCGAGCAGCCCCAGGAGCACGAACAGCCCCATCTCCGCGAGCAGCGCGAGCGAGGTGGCGAAGCCGAGCACCGCACGCCGGTGCGGCAGCCGGGTGCTGCCGACGACCAGGCCGGCGACGTAGACGGCCAGGAAGCCGCTGGCGTGCAGGGCCCCGGCGGCGCCGAACGCCAGCAGCACCAGGGCGACCGTGGCGATCGGGTACAGGCCGGCGCTGGGGAGCGCCAGCCGCCCCAGGGTGCTGCGGCCCAGCCAGCCGATGGCCAGCCCCACGACCAGCCCGACCGCCAGCTCGTAGAGGACCAGGAGCAGCGCCTCGCCTGGGCTGGTGCTGTGCCAGGACGTGGAGGAGACGATCGTGACGAGCACGACCGTCGGCGCGTCGTTGAGACCGGACTCGGCCTCCAGCACCGACCTCAGCCGAGGGGTGACGGGCAGCCGGCGCAGGACGGAGAAGACCGCCGCGGCGTCGGTCGAGGCCACCGCGCCACCCAGCAGGAGCGCGGTCCGGAACGACGTGCCGAGCACCAGCATCGTCGCGCCGCCGACGACCGCCACGCTCACCAGCACCCCGAGGGTGGACAGCGTCGCCGCAACCGGCACCGCAGGCCGCACCTGCGCCCACCGGGTCGTGAGGCCGCCCTCGGCGAGGATGACCGCGAGCGCCACCAGGCCGAGCTGCGAGGTGAGGTCGTAGTCCTCGAAGCGGATGCCGAACCCGGCCTCCCCCAGGACCAGACCCAGGGCCAGGTAGACCAGCAGCGCCGGGACCCCGGTCCGCGCTGACAACCGCACCGCGAGCACCGCGACCAGCAGCAGCGCACAACCCGCCAGCAGCACGAGGTCGGCGGAGTGGTCCACTCGCAGATCCTGGCAGACACCTGCTGGCAGAATGGCGTGGTGACTCGGCGACCGCACTGGGCAGGTGAGCTGCTCGTCGTGCTCGGTCTGCTGGTCGTCTACGACCAGGTCGCAGGCCTGGCCAAGGTCCGCGTCGACGCCGCGGTGCAGCACGGCCGAGAGCTGCTCGCCCTGTCGCCCTTCGGTCTCGAGAAGGCGGCCGACCACTGGCTGGCCGGGGTCTCGTGGCTGCACGCCCCCGCCGCGTACTACTACGACCTGGCGCACATCGACGTGACGATGGCCGTCCTGGTGGCCTGCTTCGCCTGGCGGTCAGGTGTCTACCGACGGGCCCGCACCGCGCTGGTCGCCGTCAACCTGGTGGGGCTCACGGTCTTCCTGCTCTTCCCCGTCGCGCCGCCCCGGCTGCTGCCCGGCAGCGGCTTCGTCGACATCGTGGCGGGTTCGGGCACGTGGGGCGCCTGGGAGGCCGGCGGCGGCGTGGCCGACCACGCCAACGAGTTCGGCTCGATGCCCTCGCTGCACATCGCGTGGGCCGTCTGGGTCGCCCTCACCGTCACCGCGATGACGAGCCGGCGTTCGCTGCGCGCCCTCGGCTGGGTGCACGTGCTGCTCACCGCCGTGGTGGTCGTGGTGACCGGCAACCACTACGTCGTCGACATCGCCGCCGGGGCGGCGACGACCGCGCTCGCCTGGGCCGTCGCGCCTCGTCTCGCCGTACGGCGTCAAGCCGCTCCGGTGATGGCCCTCGCGGACTGAACACGCCGGCAGAGCTCACAGCGAGTTCACAGCGTTCCTGCAGGCGGCGGGGAGCAGCCGGGTCGATGCTGGTGGCATGCCCGCCACCGCCGCGCCCGAGGCCCGCCTGCTCGTCGTCGACGACGAACCGAACATCGTCGAGCTGCTGTCGGCCTCGCTGCGCTTCGCCGGCTTCGAGGTGGAGACCGCCTCGGGCGGTCTGGAGGCGGTCGAGACGGCCCGGACGTACCGCCCGGACCTGCTCGTGCTCGACGTGATGATGCCTGGGCTCGACGGTTTCGGCGTGGTCCGCCGGCTGCGCCAGGAGGGGGTGCGCACGCCGGTCGTGTTCCTCACCGCGAAGGATGCGACCGAGGACAAGGTCCAGGGCCTCACCCTGGGCGGCGACGACTACGTGACCAAGCCCTTCTCCCTGGAGGAGGTGGTCGCGCGCATCCGCGCGGTGCTGCGACGGGTCTCGGCGTCACCGACGGTCTCGACCCACCTGACGTTCGCCGACATCGAGCTCGACGAGGACACCCACGAGGTGTGGAAGAACGGCGAGCTGGTCGCGCTGTCACCGACCGAGTTCAAGCTGCTCCGGTACTTCATGCAGAACGCCGGCCGGGTGCTGTCGAAGGCGCAGATCCTCGATCACGTCTGGAACTACGACTTCGGCGGTGACGCGAACGTCGTCGAGTCCTACGTCTCCTACCTGCGCCGCAAGGTCGACACCACCGAGCCGCGGCTGCTGCACACGCTGCGCGGCGTCGGCTACGTGCTGCGGGTGCCCCGGACGTGAAGGACGTGCTGGCCCGCACGCCGCTGCGGGTCAAGCTGGTCGCGACCGTCGTCACCCTCGCGGCGCTGGCGCTGGCGATCAGCGGCGCCGCTGCCTCGACCGCCCTGCGCGGGTACCTGCAGAACCGGGTCGACAACCAGCTCAGCGACTCGCTGCACGACCCGGGGCAGCTCGGGCGGGCGCTGTCCGGCGACGGGCGACCCGACTCCTTCGGGACCATCTTCGTGCAGGTGGCGGGGCAGAGCTCCCCGCTGCGGTCCGACGTCGCGCCGCCGGAGGTCCCGGAGCACGCGCGACCGGACCGCAAGCCCTTCACCGTCGGGTCCACCTCCGGAACGGTGAAGTGGCGGATGGTCGAGGCGCTCAACCAGAACGGCGACGTGCTCGTGGTCGCCGTACCTCTTGACGAGGTGCAGCGCACGGTCGGACGGCTCGAGCGGATCGAGCTGGTCGTCGGCGCGCTCGTCCTGCTGCTGCTCGGGTTGGCAGCCTTCTTCCTGGTACGACGCAACCTCCGCCCGCTCGTCACGGTGGAGCGCACCGCCGAAGCGATCGCCGCCGGCGACCTGTCGCAGCGGGTGCCGGAGAGCGACCCGCGCACCGAGGTGGGGTCGCTGTCGCACTCGTTCAACGCGATGCTCAGCCAGATCGAGACGGCCTTCACCGAGCGGGAGGCCTCCGAGGCGGAGGCCCGCGCGTCGGAGGAGCGGATGCGGCGGTTCGTCGGCGACGCCTCGCACGAGCTGCGCACCCCGCTGACCTCGATCCGCGGCTTCGCCGAGCTGTACCGCTCCGGGGCGCTGCCCGCGCAGACCGACGTCGACCGGGCGATGTCGCGGGTGGAGAGCGAAGCCTCCCGGATGGGGGTGCTGGTCGAGGACCTGCTGCTGCTGGCCCGGCTCGACCAGCAGCGGCCGCTCGATCGCGCGCCGGTGGATCTGCTGCAGCTGGCCGGCGACGCGGTGCAGGACGCCCGCGCCGTCGACCCGTCCCGCGACGTCCAGCTCGAGGTGGTGACTGCGGGACCCGCGCCGGTCGTGACCGGAGACGCCGCCCGGCTGCGGCAGGTGCTCGGCAACCTGGTCGCGAACGCGCTGACCCACACCACGGCACCGGTACGCGTCCGGGTCTCGACGTCAGCGCGCGACGCGGTCGTCGAGGTCGTCGACACCGGGCCGGGGATCCCCGAGCAGGACCGCAAGCGGGTGTTCGAGCGGTTCTACCGGGCCGACGCGTCCCGTACCCGGGCCTCCGGCGGCAGCGGGCTGGGGCTGTCGATCGTGGCCGCGCTGGTGGCTGCGCACGGCGGCACGGTCGACGTGGTCGACACCCCCGGTGGCGGTGCGACGTTCCGCGTCGTGCTGCCGTTGCGCTCCTAGTGTCCTGAGGCGGCCGTGAGGCGCCGCGCCCGTCACCCGCCCGCGGAGATCATCGTGTCCGCACCAGCACGGTCCCACGCCCACGAACGGACACGTTCGCGCGCCCCCAGGCCCACTCACCCGCCCGCGGAGATCATCGTGTCCGCACCAGCACGGTCCCGCGCCCACGAACGGACACGTTCAGCGGCTGCTGCCGGGGCGTCGGCCGGAGGGAGTCGCCGAGAACCGGCAGCCAGGCTGTGGCAGCTCAGCAGCCGTGCAGCACCACGTCGCTGCCGGCCCGCGTCTTGCGCACCTGCAGCTGCGCCGGGATCCGCTGGCGCAGCTCGGCGACGTGCGACACCAGGCCGACGACCCGACCGCCCTCGCGCAGGCCGTCGAGGACGTCCATCACCTCGTCGAGGGTGTCCTCGTCGAGGGTGCCGAACCCCTCGTCGACGAACAGCGCCCCGATCCGCGCGCCCCCCGCCTCGGCCGAGACCACGTCGGCCAGCCCGAGGGCAAGCGCGAGGGAGGCAAGGAACGTCTCCCCTCCCGAGAGGGTCGAGGTGTCACGGTCCTGACCGGACCAGCTGTCGCGGGCGAGCAGCCCGAGCCCGGACCGGACCCCGCCCCGGGCCGCACCGTCGGTGTGGACCAGGGAGTAGCGCCCCTGGCTCATGCGCAGCAACCGCACCGAGGCGGCCGCTGCGACCTCCTCGAGCCGCGCGGCCAGCACGAACGAGGTGAGCGTCATCTTCAGGGCGTTCGCGCCCTGGCCCGCGCACAGATCGGCCAGCACGCGCACCTCACGTGCCTGCTCCTCCAGCGGAGCGAGCGCCGTGAGCTCGGCCTCCAGGTCGGGCACCAGCCGCTCGAGCGAGGCACGCCGTTGCCGACGCTCGCCCAAGACCTCGAGCACCGCGGCGAGCGCGTCATCGGCTTCCTGCAGGGCCGCGGCGGTGGCCTCGACCGGCGCCGGCGGGTCGAGCGCGACGTCCAACGCCGGGTCTGCGAGCTCGGCCGAGACAGCCGCGGCGAGGTCCGCCGCGGAGCGCAGGGACGCGACCGCCTCCTCGCGCCAGGAGGGTGTGCGAGCGGCCTGCACAGCAGCCTCCGACGAGGCGAAACCCGCTGCTGCGCAAGCGCTCTCGGCTGCCACGACCGCCCGGTCGAGCTCTGCCTGCGCGGACGTCAGCGCCTCTGCCGCGACAGCCGCTGCCTCCGCGACGGTGACCACCGTGCCCGCCTGGACCAGCGCGCTGTCCAGGTCGGCCGCCTCACCGAGGGCTGCGGCCAGCTCGCGTGCGGCGTCGTGCGCACGCTGGTCAGCGGCAACCGCGCGCCGATCCGCGGCATCCGCACGGGCTCCGGCTGACACCTGGGCCTGGGCCAGCGACGAGCAGAGCTGGTCGAGGTCGATGAGGTCGGCCTGCACCGCGTCGACCTGCGCCGCCGTGGACTCCAGCACATCGAGCTCGAGGTCGGTCGCAGCGATGTGCTCGTCGAGGGCAGCCAGCGTCCAGCTGCCGACCCGGGCGTCCAGCTGCTCGGCGCGGGCCCGCTCAGCCGCCAGCCGTTCCTGCAGCGAGGCCACGACGGCCTGGGCGGTGTCCGCCTCCCGGCGCGCACGATCCTCGTCCTCGACGCTCACCCCCTCGTCCCGCAGCCGGCTCGGGTCGGGGTGCACCGGCGACCCGCAGACGTCGCAGGGGACGCCGTCCTCCAGCCGGAAGGCGAGCACGGCGATCATCGTGTTGATGCTCGCCACCCGCAGGTCGTTGGCCTTCACCTCCAGCGCGAGCGCGGTCTCGCGGGCAGCCAGGTGCTCCTCCTGCAGCTGCGCCAGCAGCCCGGTCAGCTGGCCTCTCGCCACGACGTCGGGCCGCAGCGAGGCCAGCTGCTCGCGCTGGGCGCGCAGCGCCGGCACCGCTTCGGACGCGCCGCGTGCGCCGAGCAGCAGCGCCTGGGCCTGCTCGCGTCGCGCCGGGAGCGTCGCGAGCTCGAGCTCCACGGCCGCGACCTCTGCGAGGGCATCGGCCTGCTCGGCCCTGGCCCGCGCAGCCTCGTCGACCGCCGCCCGGCGCGCGAGGTCGACGGTCCGCAGTGCCTCGAGCCGCCCTGACTGCTCGCGCGCTGCGGCAGCTGCCGATCGCAGTGCGCCGACGCCGGCGTCCTCGGGCACCCCGATCC
>JBAVRG010000382.1:0-1861 GCA_049694795.1 Mycobacteriales bacterium | reverse complement strand
GCACCGAGCAGCGCGGGCAGCGCCGCGTGCAGCGCCCTGCCGTCCCTGCGGTAGTCGTTGCCGGTGCTGCTGGTGCGGTACGTCGGCGCGCTCGCTGCGTTCGTGCCCGCCGTGCTGCCGCTGCGGCCGTTCCCGCCCCCGCTGCCGCCGAAGACCACCGCGGCGCCGACCGCGACGACCGCGACCGCAGCGACTGCGGCGAGGGCGGGCAGCCAGCGCGTGCGGTGGGGGGTGAGCGGGACCACTGTGGGAGCGGCTGTGGGTGTGGCAGTCGGTGCAGCGGTGACGGGCGCCGGCTCACCGGTCCGCTCCCGGTCCAGTGCCCGGTCGATGCGGTCCGCGAGGTCGGCGGGTGGCTCGGGCTCCGGCAGGGCGGCGAGCGACGTCGCGACCGGCCCGAGGGCGGCGGCGAGCTCCCCGAGCGCGGTCTGGCAGGACGGGCAGGCGTCGAGGTGCGCGGGACGGGCCTCGCCGGCGAGGACGTCGGCGAGCGCGTCGGTGTCGAGGTGGTCGCTCACTGCTGTCCTCCTTCCGGTGCTCCTACAGGTGGGACGGGTCCGGGGCTGTCTGGGTTCCGCAGGTGGCCGAGCGCGACCGCGAGCCTGGCCCGGGCCCGGAAGCAGCGGCTCTTCACCGTGCCCGCCGGGACCCCCAGGACGGCTGCCGCCTCGTCGACCGACAGGCCCTGCAGGTCGACCAGCACCAGCGCGAGGCGCTGGTCGACCGGGAGGTCGGCGAGCGCGTGCTCGACCTCCAGCTGGGTCTCGCGCTGGCCCAGCACGTCGCGTGGGTCGGGCGGGTGCTGCTCGGGCAGCGGGACCGTGGGGCGCACGGCACGCCGCCGAGCCCGGTCCAGGCAGGCGTTCACGACGATGCGGTGCAGCCAGGTGGTCACCTTGGCGTCACCCCGGTAGCCGGCCGCCGCCCGGTAGGCCGACAGGCACGCGTCCTGGACCGCGTCGGCGGCCTCCTCGCGGTCGTCGAGGGTGCGTACGGCGACGGCCCACATCCGGCCACGGTGACGCCGTACCAGCTCGTCGAACGCTCGCGGGTCCCCGGCGACGTGAGCGGCGAGCAGGGCGCGGTCCTGCGCGTCCTGCTCGTCCGGTGCGGTCACCAGGCGCACGTTAGTGCCCCGGGGCTCAGCGCAGGCGCAGCTCGGAGATGCCGACGCGGTAGCCGTCGCCGTCCTTGGGCAGCAGCGTGACCCACACGACGACGTAACGGGCCCGGACGCCGGCGGCGGGCGTGAGGGTCGCGATCTGCTTGCCGTCGCCGGCGACAGCCACCGTCTGAGCCGCCGCGGCGTCCGCGGGCAGTGCGTCGGCCACCTTCAGCTCCACGTGCGCGCCGGGGGCCGTGAAGCCCACCTGCAGCTGGTGGAGCGGCAGTGGCCGGCCCAGGTCGAGCAGCAGCCCGACCCCCGGCTTGAGGCCGCCGAAGCTCGCGGTGCGGTACAGGTCCGTCACCCACGCGGTGGTCGGTGCCAGGTCGACGGCGTTGCGGACCTGGTCGGGGTTCTCCTGCTTGTCGCCGTAGGGGTCGAAGTCGCGCACCACCACGCGGCTCAGGTCGAGCGGCGCGCCCCCCGTGGTGCCTGCCGAGGCGCCGTCGGTGGCGGTGCTCACGATCGCGTCGACGCCGTTGTCGCGCCGGGGCAGGTCACCGACGGCCAGGCCCAGCAGCCAGCCGCCCACGCCGACGGCGCCGATGACGCCCGCCGCAGCGATCCAGGGGAGCGCCCGCCGCAGCCGTGACGGGGGCCCGGGTGGACGTGGCTCGGCGCGCGCCTCCCGCTGGTCGGCGACGGCCGCGTCAGCGGCGTCGGCCAGCGCAGCGGGCGTCGTGAGCGGCCCCAGAG
>JBAVRG010000381.1:0-8123 GCA_049694795.1 Mycobacteriales bacterium | reverse complement strand
GCCGCCGCCTGCTGCGGGCCGGGCAGCGCGCCGGCCGCGGCAGGGTCCTGCACCGCGGCGTACTGCGGAGCGGTGACCTCCCGCCCCTTCGACGGCGCGACCGCCACGAGCAGCAGCTGGGCGAAGACGACGGCGGCGAAGGGGGCGTAGCGCCGGCCTGGGAACACGACGAAGGACCTCACAGCGGGATCCGGGACGTTGCACGCGGGATGCAGGCACGCATCCTCGGGTGACCCAGGTCACACGCGCAAGGGAGGTTTCTCCCCTTTCGCCCTTGGCCCTCTGCCCACGGCCGGGAGGGGCGCAGGAGCAGGCGGTGGTCAGCCGGTGCGCGGCACCGGCAGGTCGGCGACCGCAAGGGCCTCGCGCGCCACGGCGTAGCCGGCCGCGAGCAGCCGCGGCGTCTGCGAGAAGTCGCGCATCTCGGTGTGACCGAGGTCAGGGCGACGCAGCCGGACGACCTGCTGGTCGGGACGCAGGCCGGTCACCGGCCGGTCCAGGTGCGCCCGGCTGATGGCGAAGGACTGCAGCAGCACGTCGAGCGCGGTCATCCGCTCGTCACGACGACCCAGGGACCCGCCCGACACGTCGAGCACCCAGACCCGCATCGCGCCGAGGTCCAGCGCCCGGTCCACCGGCACCGGGCTGGTCACGCCGCCGTCGACGTGCAACGAGCCCCCGAGCGACACCGGCGGGAACAGCGCCGGCAGGCACGCGCTCGCCGACAGCACCGTGACCGGGTCGCCCGTGCTCCACCAGCACGGCTTGCCGTGCACCAGGTCGGTGGTCACCACGTGACAGGGCACGACCGTCTCGGACAGGTCGCGCAGCGGCACCCACGCCCGGATGAGGGCCCGCAAGGCGTCCGGCTCGTAGAGGTGGTCGTCGCGCCGCACCGCACGCAGGATCGGGGCGGTGGCACCCAGCCTCCGGTTGCCGCCGAACACGTCCGGCTTGCGCAGCCCGCGCCAGATCCGCTCGAGCTCGGCGAGCCGCTCGAGCGTCGGGTCGACCGCCAGGAACGCGGCGTTGAGCGCGCCGACCGAGCACCCCACGAACAGGTCCGGCCGCACGCCCGCCTCGAACAGGGCCCGCAGGGCGCCCACCTGGGCGGCCCCGAGGGACCCGCCCCCGGACAGCACGACGGCCTCGCGCGCACGGCCCGGCTCGGAGCGCCGGGCGGCGCGACGGTGGCGCAGCGACGGCAGCATCGCGACCTCCAGGGCGGACGGACCGGTACCTATCGGCCGGGCCGCTCAGCTGTTGAGCCGCAGATCCTCACGTCCTCGGAACCGGGCCAGGAACCGGTCGTAGGTCTTCTTCGACTCCCGGTCGCGCAGGGTCGGGTCGCTGTCGTGGTAGCCCCGGTGCCGGTCCTGGCGCACCGGCAGGTCGACGGCCACCAACCGGCCCACCCCGGCCTCCCGCAGCAGGAACGACCACTCCATGTCGGCGTTGCGGTAGAACCGCGCCTTGGCGGGGAGCGGGACCTGCAGGGCCGCGCTCCGCCGTACTGCCAGCAGGTAGGACAGCAGCGCCTCGACCTCCCCGGCGGGGCTGTCGGCGAACGACAGCCAGCCGTCCTCGACATGCACGCCGCGCCAGCCGGCGGCCGCCACCCCGGGGTCCTCCAGTGCGGCGAGCAACGGGCCGATGCCGTCGCCCTCGAGCACCGTCGAGGGGTCCATGACGACGTGGACCGCCGCGGTGTCCCAGCGCACGAGCGCGTTGCGGGCCTCGCTCCAGCCGGCGACCCGCTCGACGTGCAGCTCGGTCACCCGCTCGTGCGCCGCGAGCTCGTGCACCACCGCGCCCGCGTCGGTGCTGCCGTTCTCCAGCAGCACCAGCCGGACGTCGTCGGGGGCGTGCGCGAGCAGGGCGGTCACGCAGGTCCGCAGGTCGTCGGGCCAGCCCTCCACGAGGAGCGCCACCGTGCAGCGGTGCGTGTCCGGCTCGCCGCTGCGGTCCGGCAGGTCGGCCACTCCCCCCAGGACCTGGTACGGCGGGAGCGGGGCGAGCTGCTGCCCCTCGGGGGTGTCCTTGACCCCCCATCCGAGGTCCCAGATCTGCTCCCGGAGGGCGTCGCTCGCGGCCCAGTCCTTGTCGGCGCGGGCCTGGGCGCGGCGGTCGGCGAGCTGCTTGACGTCCTCGGGGGTCACCCGCCCGAGACTAGGGAACGCAGCGCCTTGCGGTCGGTCTTCATCACGCTGGTGAGCGGGATGGCGTCGACGACCCGGACCTCGCGGGGGTACTTGTAGGCGCCGAGGCGCTCCTTGCTGCAGGCGATGAGCTCCTCAGGGGTGGCGGCGGCGCCTGGCACCAGCTGGACGAAGGCGACGACCTCCTCGCCCAGCTTGGGGTCGGGCTTGCCGACGACCGCCGCGGCCACGACCTCGGGGTGTGCGAGCAGCACGTCCTCGACGTCGCGTGGGTAGACGTTGAAGCCGCCGCGGATGATGAGATCCTTGATGCGGTCGACGACGTAGAGCCAGCCGTCGGCGTCGAGGTGCCCGACGTCGCCGGTGTGCAGCCACCCGTCGCGCAGCGCGAACCCGGTCGCCTCCGGGCTCTGCCAGTAGCCCTGCATGACGGTGGCGCCGCGCACGCAGATCTCGCCGTCCTCGTCCGGACCGGCGGTGCTGCCGTCGGGCAGCTCGATCCGGACCTCGACCCCCGGGACCGGCTTGCCGACCGAGCCGAGCCGGCGCTCGTCGGGCAGCTGGGTGCTGATGAGCGCGCTCGACTCGGTGCAGCCGTAGCCCTCACGGATCTCCACGGAGGGGATGCGGCGCTCGAACTCCGCCGCGACCTCCGCGGCGAGCGGCGCCGCGCCGCTGCTGACTCGCTCCAGGCAGGACAGGTCGTGCTCCTCGAGCGGCTGAGCGAGCAGCATCTGGATCATCGACGGCACGAGCGCACTGGTCTGGAGGCGGTGCTCATCGACCAGCTGCACCCAGCCGGCCGGGTCGAACCAGCGCATGAGCACCGACCGGCCCGGCTCCCGGCCGTGCAGCCCCGCGACGGTGACCAGCAGGCCGTAGGCGTGGGCCAGCGGGAGGGGCAGCAGGATCGAGCTGCGGCCGGGGCTGTAGGCCAGGTCCGCGGCGGCCTTGCCCGCGGCGTCCATCGAGGCGTGGGTGAGGGCGACGCCCTTCGACCGGCCGGTGGTCCCGCCGGTGTAGAGCAACGCGGCCAGGTCGTCACCGGCCCGGTCGACGAGCGGCAGCTCCTCCCCCGCCTCCAGCTCCTCCCACGACGTGCCGCCGGCACCCCCCACCACGACCACCGGCAGACCGGGTGCCGCCGCCTGCACCTTCGCCAGGAACTCCGGGGTCGTGACCACCGCGACCGCGCCGGAGTCGGTCACGACGTGCCGCAGCTCGTCCTCGGTGAGCAGGAACAGCGCCGGGGTCGGGACCGCCCCGGCCCGCCAGAGCGCGCTGTAGGTCAGCCCGACCTCGGGGCAGTTGGCCATGACCACGACGACCCGGTCACCGGGGCGCACGCCGAGCTCCACGAACCCGCGCGCCGCCCTTCGGGCCCGCCCGGCGAGCTCCGCCGAGCGGTGCCAGCTGCCCTCGAACCAGACGCTGGGGTGGTCGCCGAACCGGTCGAGCAGGTCCTCCCCACGACGGCCGAGCGAGACGGACGGGGAGAGCAGCGACACGGTTCCTCCTGGGTGCGGAGGCTGTTCCTACGTGACCGCGCCCTGACGCGCAACCGCTCTCAGAGCCGTACGACGGCCTTCGCGCCCATGAGGACCTTGTCGCCCGCGACGGTGGCGGTGAGCCCGACGACGACAGTGCCGTCGTCGTTCTTCTCCTCCACCACCCCGCTGACGGTGAGGGTGGCGCCCTTGTCGTCGTCCTCGACCACGACCGGGCGCGAGAAGCGGACGCCGTACGACACGACCTTGCCGGGATCGCCGACCCAGTCGGTGACGACCCGGCCCGCGGTGGCCATCGTGAGCATGCCGTGCGCGATGACGTTGGGCAGACCGACGGCCTTCGCCACCCGCTCGTTCCAGTGGATGATGTTGAAGTCGCCGCTGGCGCCGGCGTACTGCACCAGGTTCGCGCGCTGGAGGGTGAACTCCCGGGCCGGCAGCTCGGTGCCGACCTCGACCTCGCTCAGGCTCGGCATCAGGACTCCTCCGTGGCCGCCGCGGTGCCGCGGCTGACGATGGTGTTGGTGACGGTGGCGACCCGTTCGCCGTTGCTCGTCACCTCGGTGACGAGCGTCATGAGCTCGTTGCGCCCCGCGTCGCGGATGTCGGCGACCGTCGTCACGGTGTCGAGCGCGTCGCCGGCGTAGACCGGGCGGTGGAACTCGAAGCGCTCCTCGCCGTGGACGACCATCGCGTAGTTGAGCCCCAGCTCGGGGTTGCCGATGAAGCCGCCGCCGGGCTCGCCGGTGGTGGCGGTGATGAGGAAGGTCGGGGGGGCGACCACGTCCGGGTGGCCGAGGGCCTTGGCAGCCTCGCGGTCCAGGTACGCCGGGTTGGGGTCACCGATCGCGAGCGCGAACCGCCGGATGTCGTTCCGGGTGACCTCGAAGGACTCCTTCGAGCGGCTGCTGCGACCGATGAAGTCGCGGTTCAGGGGCATCTGCGGTCCTCTCACCTCGGGCCCGGGGAGGCTATCGCAGCCCCTAGAACGCGTTCTCCCTGGGGCTCGGCGGGGGCGTCCGGCGCACCCCGCAGCCGAACGTGTCCGCCAGGGACGGTCGCCCGCACCCGCCGGGACACGATGATCTCCGCGGTGCGCCACGGAGCCGACGTACCAGCCGAACGTGTCCGGCAGGGGACGGTCGCCCGCACCCGCCGGGACACGATGATCTCCGCAGCGGGCCACGGAGCCGACGTACCAGCCGAACGTGTCCGCCAGGGGACGGTCGCCCGCACCCGCCCGGACACGATGATCTCCACAGCGGGCCATTCCCGGTACGACGAAGGCCGGCCTCCCCGGGGGGGGTGGCCGGCCTCGTGACAGCGCGGTGGAGCCTGCGCGGCTAGCGCGTCTCCTTGTGCTCGGTGTGCTTGCGGCAGTTCGGGCAGAACTTCTTCAGGTCGAGCCGGTCGGGGTCGTTGCGCCGGTTCTTCTTGGTGATGTAGTTGCGGTGCTTGCACTCCTGGCAGGCGAGCGTGATCTTCGGACGGACGTCGGTGGCGGCCATGCGGAGGTGCCTGCGCTTTCGTAGGTCAGGAGGTACGGCGTGTCGGTGCTGGCAGAACTGCTCACACGAGGCTACCGGACACGCCGGTGGACCTCACAGCCTGGTTTGTAGCGATGACCGGACTTGAACCGGTGACACAGCGATTATGAGTCGCTTGCTCTGCCAACTGAGCTACACCGCCCGGGTGGTGCTGACCTCCCGAGGGAGGTTGGAGCCCCTTTACGGAATCGAACCGTAGACCTTCTCCTTACCATGGAGACGCTCTGCCGACTGAGCTAAAGGGGCGGCGAACGAACGGCAAGAGCGTACACGTTCCCCGTCCCGGCTTGCGATGCCGAGGGGCCGGTCAGGACGGTTCAGCCCCCGTGCAGCGCACCACCAGGACCGCCAGGTCGTCACGCGTCGACGCCGAGCTGAACCGCCGTACGGCGTCCTCGAGCTGCCCGGCCACGGCGTCCGCGGACCGTCCGCCGGCCGCGCGGACGCACGCCAGCAGGTTGTCGTCGCCGAACATCTCGCTGCCGAGCCGCCGCTCGGTGACCCCGTCGGTGTAGAAGACGAGGCCGTCGCCGGGCGCGAGCAGCACCTCGTCCTCGACGACGTCGATGTCCGGGACGACGCCGAGCAGCGTGCCGCTGCGACCGTGCAGGCTCACCTGCCCCGCGGCGGTCAGCAGCACCGGCGGTGGGTGCCCCGCGCTCGACAGCCGCATGTGCAGGCCCTCCGGCTGCCGGCGCACCACGCCGACGGCCGCGGTGCAGAAGCGGCTGCGGTCGCCGAGCTCGAGGATGGTGTCGTTGAGGTGGCGCAGCGCCTCGGACAGGGGCGCGCCGGTGCGCACCAGCAGCCGGAGCACGTCGCGGGCCATGCCGGTGATGGCCGCCGCCTCGGGTCCCTTTCCGCAGACGTCGCCGATGGCGATCCCCCAGGCGTCCTCCCCCACCGGGAACACGTCGTAGAAGTCGCCGCCGACCTCGTTTCCCTCGCCGGCGGCGGCGTAGCGGGCGCCGAACTCGACCTGCTCGCCCCGCGGCAGGGTCGGCGGCAGCAGCGACGCCTGGAGCGCCTGGGCGACGGCGGTGCGGTCCTCGTAGAGCCGCGCGTTGTCGACGGCCAGGGCGGCACGCCGGCACAGGTCGGTGAGCAGCCCGACGTCGTCGGCGGCGTAGCGGCCGCGCGCGGACCGCCCGAGCAGCAGCAGCCCGAGCAGCCGGTGGCGGGCCACGAGCGGGACCGCCAGCAGCTCGCCGGTGCGCCGCTCCCCCACCTCCTCCGGGAGCCGGGTCGCCGGCAGCAGCAGCGGCCGCTGGGTGGCCAGCTCGCGGACCAGCTGCTCGGCGAGCTCCTGGCCCTCGGCGGTCGACAGCCCCTCGCGTACGGAGGCCAGCCGGGCCTCGTCCTCGTGCGCGACCGCCATGACGCGAGGCTGCTCGTCGTACGCCGTGAGCAGGGCCGCCCACGACGCGAAGCGCGGGACCACCATCTGCGCGGCGAGGGTCAGGGCGAGCTGGACGTCCAAGGTGGCCGCGAACATCTCGCTCGCCTCGGCGAGCAGGGCGAGCGAGCTGCGGTCGCGCAGCTGGCTGAGCTGGGCCCGGTCGTCGCGCAGCACGACGCTCACCCGGTCCCCGACGAGGCGCGCAAGGGCGACGTCCTCCGCCGTCAGCGCCCGGCTGTCGCCGAGCACCAGAGCGCCGAAGACGGCGGACCGCGAGCGCAGCGGCAGCACCAGCATCCCGGGGTCCTCGGGCAGGACGCCGTCGCGGCCGGGCTGCGCGCACCGGCGCACCGCCTCCGGGCCGGGCGCCGTCGCGGTCGGGTCGTGAGTCGCGGCGAGCTGCCAGCTCCGGTCGTCGTCGACGGGCTCGACGAACAGCCAGCTGGCCCGCAGGCCGAGCGCCTCCGTGAGGCGGTGGAGCAGCTCGGTGATGAGGTCCTTCGAGCTCAGGCGCTGCTCGAGGTCGGCCGGCAGGCCCACCAGCCAGGAGATGTCCCGGGCCGCCGCGGACGGAGCGGGCGGCGGGTGCGGGCAGGTCCGGCGCGGCGCGCGGTCGGGACCGAGGGCGAACCACACGGCCTTGCCGTCGGTGAAGTGCCGGGTGCCCCACTCGGTGGCGAGCGAGTGCAGCAGGAAGACGCCACGGCCGCCCTCGCGGGTCTGGTCGGGCAGCTCCTGGACCACCGGCAGCGAACCGGGGCTGCGGTCGACCACCTCGACCCAGAGCCGGCCGTCCTTCACCTCCACGGCCAGCTCGACGTCGGTGCCGGCGTGCACGACGGCGTTCGTGACGATCTCCGTGACCAGCAGCAGCGCCTCGTCGAGGAACGTCGTGAGATCCGCGTCGCGCAGCGCGTGCTCGACGACGCGACGGGCCCGCGAGGCGGACCGCCCCTCGGCTGGGAGCTGCTCGTGCAGCGTGACGGTCATGTGCCCGGGGCGCCGACGACCGCCACTGCCGCGCGCAGCGCCAGCACAGCCTGACGGCTCTCCTCGGCGGCCGCCACGAGCTCCTCCTCCCCGGACTCACGGGCCTGCTTGGCGGCCGCCTCGGCCGCGCGCACAGCCCGCTCAGCAAGGCCGGGCAGGTTGGCGGCGCCGTACCGGGTGAGGTCCTGCCGCAGCCTCTCGGCCTGCTCCTCGACCACCCGCCGGCGCTCGAACAGCTCGATGAACACCGCGACCTTGGCCCGCAGCACCCACGGGTCGAAGGGCTTGGCGAGGTAGTCGACGGCGCCTGCGGCGTAGCCGCGGAACGCCTGGTGCCCGTCCCCGTCGATGGCGGTGAGGAAGACGATCGGGACGTCCCGGGTGCGCTCGCGTTGCTTGATGTGGGCGGCGGTCTCGAAGCCGTCCATGCCGGGCATCTGCACGTCGAGGAGGATCAGCGCGAAGTCGTCGGACAGCAGCCGCTTGAGGGCCTCCTCCCCCGACTGCGCCTTGACGAGCT
>JBAVRG010000380.1:0-28841 GCA_049694795.1 Mycobacteriales bacterium | reverse complement strand
CTGCTCGAGCACCTCGCCCGGCTGCACCCGTCGCGGTACGGCGCGCTGCTGGACGGCCTCGAGCTGGTCTGCCTCGAGCAGGTGGTGCCTGTGACCGACCAGGCTGCGGCTCTGCGGCTGGTGGTGCTCGTCGACCGGCTCTACGACCGGGACCTTGCGGTCGCGACGAGCGGGATCCCCCTCTACCGGCTCTTCCCCGAGGAGCTCCTCAACGGGGGCTACCGCAAGAAGTACCTGCGTGCCATCAGCCGGCTCACTGCCCTGGCACGGCAGGGACAGGCCCTCTGACCTGCGGCGCTGCCCTCCCCGGCCTGCAGAGGGAGGCTCCCGCTTCTGGAGACGATCTACCGCTCGAGGGGGTCCGGGGCGGTGGGTCGGACGCCACAAGGGGTAGATCGGCTGTGCCTCGGGCGTGATCTACCGCTCAAGGGGGTCCGGGGCGGTGGGTCGGACCCCAGGAGGGGTAGATCGCCGACGGGGCGGGGAACCGCGAGCCGGTCAACCGGTGACGAACGCCTCGTCCCCGCGCCTGGCAGAGAGGCCGCTCACCCGGCAGCACCGTCAGCTGAGCGGTCCGGGACGGCTCTGCTCGCCGCACGCGGGTGCCGACGGCCCGTGGGCGTAGCCGGGCAGCACCAGGGTCTCGGCCGTGCTGCCCGTCGCCTCGGTCACCCGGGCGAGCGCGTCGGTGCCGGCGTCCTCGGGGACCCGGAGGACGAGCACAGCGGCGTCGTCGGTCAGGCCGCGCGCCGAGAAACCCGCCGCCGCGTCGACGATGCGGCCGGCGAGCTGCTCCGCTCCGAGCCCGACGGACGCCTGCAGCAGCGCGAGCAGGCGGTCGACGCCGTACAGCTCGCCGTGCCCGTCGCGTGCCTCGATGATGCCGTCGGTGTAGAGGACGAGGGCGTCTCCCGGCCCGAGCCCGACCCGGTCGTCGACCGGGTCGACGACGTCGAACATGCCGAGCGGGAGTGACGGGACACCGCGTGTCTCGACCAGGCCGGAGGCGCGGACGAGGACGGGCTGCGCGTGGCCGCTCGTCGCGAGGGTCACCCAGGCGCCGCACAGGTCGAGCTCCAGCCGGCCGAACACCGCGGTGCAGAAGTGGTCGTCGGCGTCGCCGTCTGCGAGCAGTGCGGAGTTCAGGTCCTTCATCACCGCGCTGGGTGCGAACTGGTGGACCGCGGCGGCGCGCAGCGTCCACCGGGCCAGCGCCGTGAGGGAGGCGGCCCGCGCGCCCTTGCCGCAGACGTCCCCGAGGACGACGGCCCAGTCGTTGCTGGAGAGGCGGAAGACGTCGAGGAAGTCGCCGCCGATGCTCAGGTCCTGCTCGCCGGCGATGAAGCGGCTGGCGACGTCCATGCCAGGGACCGTGGGGGGCGTGGGAGGCAGCAGGCTGGCCTGCAGCGCGTCGGCGAGCCGCTCTGCGTCCCGGCGCAGCTCGCTCTCGGTGCGCAGCACCTCGCGTGCCTGAAGCCGGAGCTCCAGCTGGTCCACGACGATCGCCGCCAGATCGGCCAGCAGCGCGAGCTCGCTGTCGGTGACCTGCCGCGGCTCGACGTCCAGGACGCACAGCGTGCCGAGGTTGAAGCCCTCGCGGGTGGTCAGCGGGACGCCGGCGTAGAACCGGAGGCCGAACTCTCCGGCCACCAGAGGGTTGGTCAGCGCCCTGGGGTCGGACGGGGCGTCGGTGACCACCCACGGACCGTCCCCGAGGATGGCGGAGGCGCACAGGCCTGGCGCGCGGCCGATCTCGGTGACGTGCGGGAGCCCGTGCCGCGACTTGAACCAGATCCGGTCGCTGTCGACGATGCTGACGATGCTCACCGGCACGCCGAAGGATCGGGCGGCGAGGGCGGTGATGCGGTCGAAGGTGCCGTCCGGGGGAGTGTCGAGGATCTCGAAGCGCCGAACGGCTGCCAGCCGGTCCTCCTCGTCAGGGGGTCGGACCAGCTCGATCGTCGACAACGCGCCACCTCTCGGTCACCCGGCGCGACCCCTGGGCTGAGGCTACGTGGCAAGGGCGACGTGACTGGGGGGTGACATCGCATTGTCACCTGGACGACAGGGTGGTCGGACATACCGGTCGATAGCGGCTGACACCTGGGTTCCCTTGCAGCGCAGGAGATCTGACGGTCTCGCCAGTGAGCGCAGTCACGCGACGCCCTGGTTACTGATCAGGCCTTCGGGCAGGCCAGAAGCATCCCAGCCGCACCAGTCCAGCCGACGGAAGGCTCGCCACTCATGCCCACGCAGAACGCCGAGCTCATCACCCACCTGAACACCCTGCTCCGCCTGACGGCGCACGAGGCCGCGACGGCTCGTGTCCGGGTCTCGCAGGCCACGACCGACGCCACGCGCAAGGAGCTGACCGAGAACGCCCGCAACTGCGACCGGCGGGCCGCCGCGCTGCGGCAGGCGGTCCGCGACCTCGGGGGTGCTCCGGACCTCCTCGGGGTGGCCCTCGGCAAGGCCGCCGCGGTCGCGAAGCTCCCGCTCGAGCAGTCCCAGCCGATGACCGAGGCGCTGCTCGCGGACCTCGCGCTGGAGCACCAGCTCTTCGACCGCGCGCGGCTCGTGAAGGTGCTCGCCGCGGACGCGGACGCGGCCGACCTCGTGGCGTTGGCCGAGCGGCTCGAGAACGCTCACGGCGACGCCATCCAGTGGCTGTTCACCGTGCTGTCCGAGACCGCCATCGGCGGCCCGGCCGCGCTGGCTCCCACCGGGATGCAGGCGGCTGCGAGCACCGCGCGAGCTGCCGCCACCTTCGCCGGCAGCACCGCGGCGACCGGGCTGAACAGGGTCGTCGCCACCGCCGGTCGGGTGCAGGGCGGGACCGCCGCCGCGGTGAGCACGCAGGTCGGCCGCCTGAGCACGTTCGTCAGCAGCGCCCGCAGGGTCGTCACGGCCGGCCGCGACGCCTCGCTGGCCGAGACCGAGAAGCAGGTCGGCAAGCAGGTCGGCAAGGACAAGGCCAACGTCGTGCACCAGATGCGCGCGAGGCTCGGGGCCGTGGACGGGTCCGAGCTGCCGATCCCCGGCTACGACAGCCTGACCCTCAAGGACGCGGCCGCGGCGGTCAGCCGGCTGACGTCCGCGGACGACGTGCGCGTCGTCCTCGCCTACGAGCGGGCGCACAAGAACCGCCAGGGCGTCGTCGAGGCCGGTGACCGGCATGTCGCGGACCTCGCGAAGGAGCTCGCCCACGGCTGATCGGCCGGGCGACCGGGGCGGGGCTCTCCTCACGAGGGAGGGTCCCGCCCTGCCGCGTCAGCGGGGCTCGAGCAGCAGCACCGGGATGCGACGTCGCGTCCGGCTCTGGTAGTCGACGTAGGCGGGGAAGGCGGTGCAGGCGCGCGACCACCACCGCGCCCGCTCGTCCCCCGTCAGCTCCCGAGCCGTCGCGTCGAGGACCAGTGCGCCGTCCTGCAGCGAGACGTGCGGGTCGGCACGGAGGTTGAGGTACCACTGCGGATGCGCATCGGCGCCCCGCCAGGACGCGACGACGGCGTAGCTGCCGGCGTGCTCGACCCGCATGAGCGGTGTCTTGCGCAGCCTCCCGGTGCGGGCGCCGCGGGTCGTGAGCAGGACGACGTCCCGGTCCCCGAAGCCTGCGCCGGTGCGCTCGATGTGCTCGACCTCGGCGCGCACCCAATGAACCGGGCTCGGCTCGTACTCTCCGCTCAAGGTCACGCGACAAGTGTCGCGCCCGCCGGCCTCGGCGGCTCAGGGCACGTAGGCGTGCAGCCCGGCCAGCAGCTCCGCGAGGCCGGCCTTGGCGTCCCGGAAGAGCATGGCCGTCCTCGCGTTCGTGAACAGCTCGTTGTCGATGCCGGCGTAGCCGTGACCGAGCGAGCGCTTGATGACGATGACGCTTCGGGCCCGGTCGACGTCGAGGATCGGCATGCCCGAGATCTCGGTCCCCGGCCGCCGCGCTGCCGGGTTGACGACGTCGTTCGCCCCGACGACCAGCGCGACATCGGTGCGGGTGAGCTCGGGGTTGGTCTCCTCCAGGTCCTTGAGCTGGTCGTAGTCGGCGTCGGCCTCGGCCAGCAGGACGTTCATGTGGCCGGGCATCCGTCCCGCAACCGGGTGGATGCCGTAGGTGACCTCCACGCCCCTGTCGGTCAGGGCCCGGGCGAGCTGCACCAGCTCGTGCTGCGCCTGGGCGGCGGCCAGCCCGTAGCCGGGCACGATCACCACCTTGCCGGCGTAGGCGAGCTGCAGGGCGGCGTCGTCGACGGTCACCTCGCGGACCGTGCCTGCGGCACCCGTCGCTGCGGTCGCCTGCTCGTCGCCGGTGCCGAAGCCACCCGCGACGATGCTCAGCAGCGAGCGGTTCATCGCGTCCGCCATGAGCTTGGTGAGGATGCCGCCGGCCGCGCCCACCAGGGCACCGGCGATGATCAGCGGGGTGCTGTCGATGACGAAGCCGGCCATCGCGACCGCCGTACCGGTGAAGGCGTTCAGCAGCGAGATGACCACCGGCATGTCGGCGCCGCCGATCGGCACCGTCACCAGCACCCCGAGGGCCAGTGCCGCAGCCCCGAGCGCGCACAGGACGGGCACGCCGCCGTGCCCGGCGGCGTAGGCCGCCCCCGCACCGATCGCGCCGAGGGCGAGCAGCAGCTCGAGTGCCTTCGCCCCCGGTACGGCGAGCGGTCTGCCCGGGATCCTGCCGGCCAGCTTGCCGGCGGCGACGAGGGAGCCCGAGAGGGTGAGGCCGCCGATGAGGACGTCCAGCGAGGTCGTGAGGGTGGTGCTGACCGGCAGCAGGGCCAGTCGCAGCGAACCGGCGTGGCGCACCGCCTCGCCGAACGCGATCAGCCCCGCGGCGCCACCCCCGGCTGCGTTGAGCACGCTGACCAGCTGCGGCATCGCGGTCATCTGCACGCGCTGCGCCGTCAGCAGCCCGGCCACGCCCCCGCAGAGCAGCCCGACAGCCAGGACCGCGGTGCCGGTCGAGGTGATGACGCGGTCGTGGACCAGCACGGCCACCGTGGTGAGCACCGCCACGGTCATCCCGGCCGCGGACAGGCGGTTGCCGCGCCGGGCGGAGGCCGGTGAGGTCATCAGGTGCAGGCCGAGCACGAAGCAGGTGGCCGCGGCGAGCCCGAGCGCGTGCGCGGTGGTCTCGAAGCCGGTCATGGCGCCTGCTCGCGGCGGGCGGGCCGGGACCGGAACATCTTGAGCATCCGGTCGGTGACGACGTAACCGCCCACCACGTTCATCGCGGCGAGGACGGCCGCCACGAAGGCGAGGACGTAGCCGAGCGGGGTGTCTGCCGCGGCGGCGAGCAGCATCACACCGACGACCACCACGCCGTGGATGGCGTTGGAGCCGGACATCAGCGGCGTGTGCAGCGTCGCGGGCACCTTGCTGATGACCTCGAAGCCGACCAGCAGGCTCAGCACGAAGATCGTGATGTCGGCGAACAGCAGGGGGGTCACGCGACGGCCTCCTCGTGGTTGCGGGCAAGTGCGTCCTTGACCGCGGGGTGCACGACCTCGCCGCCGTGGGTGACGACCAGGGCGGCCTGGATCTCGTCGGAGCGGTCGAGCGCGAGCGCCCCGTCCCTCACGAGCTGGCCGAGGAGCGAGGTCAGGTTGCGGGCGTACGCCGTCGAGGCGGCCTGCGGCATCTCGGAGGCGAGGTGACCGGCCCCGATGACGGTGACGCCGTTGTCGGTCACCCTGGTCGCGGTGGGGGCCGAGCCCTCGACGTTCCCGCCGAGGTCGCTCGCTGCCAGGTCGACCACCACCGATCCCGGTCGCATCGCGGCGAGCGCTGCCGAGGAGACCAGCAGCGGCGGACGCCGCCCAGGGACCTGCGCGGTCGCGATGACCACGTCGAAGGCGCCGATGGCGGCGTCCAGGGCCTCGTGCTGGGCCTGCTGCTCCGCCGGTGTCAGCTCGCGCGCGTAGCCGCCTGTCGCTGCTGCCGAGAGCCCGGGCACGAGGTCGAGGAAGCCGGCCCCGAGCGACAGGACGTCGGCCCGCGCGGCCTCGCGCACGTCGTAGCCCGTGACGAGCGCGCCGAGGCGGCGCGCGGTGCCGAGCGCCTGCAGGCCGGCGACCCCGGCGCCGAGCACCAGGACCTTCGCCGGCCGCGTCGTGCCGGCTGCCGTCATCAGCATCGGGAAGAAGCCGCCGTACGCGTCGGCCGCCACCAGCGCGGCCTTGTAGCCGGCGACGTTCGCCTGCGAGGTGAGCGCGTCCATCGACTGCGCTCTGCTCAAGGTCCGGGGGAGAAGGTCGAGGCTGAGCGCCGTCACGCCCGCACGGGCCAGGCCGCGCGCGAGCTGGGGACGCACGACGGGCTGCAGCAGCCCGATGAGGAGCTGCCCGGGTCGCAACGCGTCGAGATCGCCCGGTGCCTGCACGCACAGCAGCACGTCGGCGTCGGCGTGCACGTCCTGCCGGCTGACCACCCGGGCGCCTGCGTCGGCGTAGGCGGTGTCGGACCACCACGCCCGCTCGCCGGCGCCGGACTCGACGACGACCTCGAGACCCGTTCCTCTGAGCCGGGTCACCGCGTCCGGCGTGATGGCCACCCTGCGCTCGCCCTCGGCGGTCTCGCGCAGGACCCCCGCGGTCAACCCCTCCATCGACGCGCTCCCGCTCGCTCTGGTCCGCAGGTCCTGCGGATCGCCTGCTGCCGACTGAACAGCCGGCGCAGGACACCTTGCAGTGCCGAAGGTCCCACCACTGCGGACAAAGGTCCACAAGGCGGCTGTCAGCCGTAGAAGCCCTCCCGCAGCAGCTCGGTCAACTCGCCGAGGAGCGGCATGCGCGGGTTGGTCCGGTTGCTGAGGTCGAGGAAGGCCGTCATCGCCAGCTCGGGGAGGGCGCTGAGGAACGCGCCCTCGTCGACCCCCGCCTCCTTGAGGCTGCGCGGCATGGCGAGGCTGTCGAGCAGCTGGTCCACGGCGCGGAAGAGCCGTGCCCGGCTCTCCTCCGGCTGCCGACCGCCGAAGACCACCCGTCCGAGCTGGGCGTACTTGTCTGGCGCGACGTACGCCGAGTAGCCGGGGGCCGGCATGAACTTGGTGGGCACCGCGGCGTTGTAGCGGAGCACGTGCGGCAGGAAGATCCCGTTGGCCCGGCCGTGGGGCAGCCCGAACCGCGCCCCGACCGCGTGCGCCAGCGCGTGGTTGGTGCCGACGAAGGCGTTCGAGAACGCCAGCCCGGCGAGGGTGGCTGCGTTCGCCATGTCGGTGCGTGCCTGCACGTCGCTGCCGTCGGCGAAGGCCCGGGGCAGCGCCTCGAAGATCAGCCGGGCCGACTGCACGCAGAAGGCGTCGGTGTAGGGCGAGGCGAAGATCGACACGACGGCCTCGAGAGCGTGCGTGAGCGCGTCCACGCCGCTGTCCGCGGTGATGGCGGGCGGCAGGCTCAGCGTCAGCAGCGGGTCGATGATCGCGATGTCGGGCACCAGCGAGTAGTCGACCAGGGTCTCCTTGCGGCTGCCGACCGTGATGACGGCCGCGGGGGAGACCTCCGACCCGGTCCCGGACGTGGTCGGGATGGCGACCAGGCGCACGCGGTGCGGCTCCCGCGGGTAGTCGGCCACCCGCTTGCGGGGGTCGAGGAACGGGAGGGTGAGCTCCTCCATCGTCTTGGTGGGCTGCTCGTGGAACAGCCGCATCGCCTTCGCGGCGTCCATGACGGACCCGCCGCCCACGGCCACCACGAGGTCGGGCCGGATCTGGTCCAGCAGCTCGACGCCGCGCCGGATCACGTCCTCGTCGGGCTCCGGCGGCACCTCGCTGAAAGCGTGCACGTGCGAGGCCCGCAGCCTGCCGTGGATCAGGTCGACGAGGCCCCGGTGCTCCCCGGGGGCGTCGGTGACGACGAGCACGGTCTCGGTCTCCAGCTCGCGCAGGTTCTCGAGCGCGTTCGCGTTGAAGAAGGAGTTCGCGGGCACCCGGAACCACTGCGGCGGCGTACGGCGGTGGGAGACGGTCTTGATGTTGAGCAGCTGCCGGTAGTTGACGTTCTCGGTGGTGCTCGACCCGCCCCAGGTGCCGCAGCCGAGCGAGAACGTCGGCGTCAGGTCGTTGTAGACGCCACCGAGCGCGCCGACCGCGGTGGGTGCGTTGACGAGGATCCGTCCGGTCCGTACGGCGAGGCTGAACGCCCGGACGACCGCGTCGTCGTTCGCGTAGATCGCCGAGGTGTGCCCGAGGCCGCCGTGCTCGGTGACGAGGACCGCGACGTCGATGGCGTGCTGCTCGGAGCGGGCGCGGACCAGCCCGAGGACGGGCATCAGCTTCTCGCGCAGCAGCGGGTGCGACGCGAGCGCCGACAGGTCCGAGGGAAGCGGCGCGAGCAGCACCTTGGTCGCGGGGTCGACCACGATCCCTGCGCGGCGGGCGAGCTCGGCCGCTGGCTGCCCCAGCGCCCGCGCGTTGACGTCCCCGCCGCCGAAGGCGAACTCCGCCAGCCGGTCGGTCTCGTCGCCGGTCAGCACGTACCCACCCAGCCGCCGCATCTCGGACACGAGGTCGTCGTACACGTCGTCGTCGACCACGCAGGTCTGCTCCGCGGGGCAGATGACGGAGGCGTCGAACGTCTTGGAGATCAAGATGTCGACCACCGCGCCCTTCACGTCCGCGGTGCGGTGGACGTAGACCGGGGCGTTGCCGGGACCGACGCTCAGGCCGGGCTTGCCTGCGGCGTTGGCCAGGGCGACGATCTTCTGGCCGCCCGTGACCCAGATGAAGTCCACCTGCGGGTGCTTGAACAGGTAGTGCGTCACCTCGTGCGCCGCGTCCGGGATGACCTGCAGCGCACCCGGAGGCAGGCCCTCGGCTTCGGCCGCTGCGCGCAGCACCGCGACGCTCTCCTCGCAGCAGCGGATGGCCACCGGCGACGGACGGAAGAGGACCGCGTTACGGGTCTTCGCGGCGACGATCGCCTTGTACAGCACGGTCGAGGTCGGGTTGGTGACGGGCGTGATGGCGAGCACCACGCCGATCGGCTCGGCGACGTACCGGATGTTGCGCTCCACGTCCTCGTCGACGACACCGACCGAGCGCTTGTCCTTGAGGTAGTCGTACAGGAACTCCGTCGCGACGTAGTTCTTGACGACCTTGTCCTCGAAGACGCCGAAACCGGTCTCCTCGATCGCCAGGCGGGCCAGCTCCGGGGCGGCGCGCACGCCGGCCCGCACCATGGCCAGCACGATGCGGTCGACCTGCTCCTGGTCGAACGTGCGGAACCGGGTGGCCGCCTGCGCCGCGGCGGCGACGATCGCGTCGACCTGCTCGCGCCGGTCCTCACCGAGGGCCGGCCCGGGCACCGTGACCGTCGGTCGGGTCGGGACCGGGCGCCGTGCCTTGGCGGCGGGCTTGTCAGGTGACGTCTCCTGCACGGTCTTCGGCATCGTCGACCTCCGCGGTTGCCCTCACCTCCACTCTGGACGCCGTACGAGGTGGCAGTAGGGCCGAAGGACCTGTCACCGGCCGGGCCTGTTGCCGGCGTCGTGGCCCGCAGGTCGAAGGCCTCTGGCGCCGGGGGCGGCCACGCGGGTTGCTGAGGCCGTGCGAGCCACGACGCCGAGCCGGCCGGGTCTGGGGGCGCTCGCGTCCGGCACTCCGCAGGAGCGCGACCGGTTCGTGGACCTCCTGCGTGCCGCCAGCATCCTCGTGGTGGTCCTCGGGCACTGGCTGATGGCGGCGGTGGTGCGCCGCGGCGGCGTGCTGAGGGCGGACAACGCGCTTGCCGCGGTGCCGTGGCTTCAGCCGCTGACCTGGGTGTTCCAGGTGATGCCGGTGTTCTTCGTGGTGGGCGGGTTCGCCAACGCGCAGGCGCTCGGCCGACCAGGGGCCCGCACCTCGCTCTTCCTCGCGCGGCGCGCCCGCCGGCTGCTGCCGCCGACGCTCCTGCTCGTGGCCGGCTGGCTGATGGGCGCTGCCGTGCTGGTCGTCGCGGGAGCTCCGGACCGGACGGTGCGTGATCTCGGGTCGGTCGCGGCGCAGCCCCTGTGGTTCCTGGCCGTCTACCTGCTGCTGGTGCTCCTTGCCCCCGTGCAGCTGCGCCTGCACCGCCGCCGTCCGTGGCTGCTGCTGGCGGTGCTGCCGGTCGCGGCGGTCGTCCTCGACGCGGGCCGGCTCAGCAGCGGGGTCGGCAAGGGCCTCGCGATCCTCAACTACCTCGCGGTGTTCGTGTGCGCGCAGGAGCTCGGGTTCTGGTACGGCGACGGCCGGCTGCTGCGGCTGTCGCGCAGCCGGCTCGTCGGCGGGTCTCTCGTGGCGCTCGCGCTGCTGGTCCTCGTGACCGCGGTGGGGCCCTATCCGGTCAGCATGGTGGGAGTGCCCGGCCAGGAGATCTCGAACATGAGCCCGCCCACGGTCTGCGTCCTGCTGCTGACCTTCGCCCAGGTCGGGCTGCTGCTGGCTGCCCGACCGGTGCTCCTGCGATGGCTGGAACGGCCGCGCGTGTGGCGGACCACGATCGCGGCGAACCTCGTCGTGCTCACCGTCTTCCTGTGGCACCTCACCGCGTACGTCGTGGCTGCGGGGCTGCTCCGCGCGGCGGGGCGCGGTGTGCCGAGTCCCGGGTCGACGGGGTGGTGGCTGAGCAAGCCGGTCGACGTGCTTCTCGCCGCCGTCGTGCTCCTGGTCCTCGTCCTCGTCTGCTCTCCCCTGGAACGACGAGACGCGGGGCCGCCGTCCGCGGGACGACTCGGGACGGTTGTGGCCGGGACGCTGCTCGCGGCGACGGGACTCGCCGGACTCGCCGCCAGCGGCTTCAGCCACCCGTTCACGACGAGCGGGCGGCCGCTGCTCGGGGTGCGCTTCAGCCCATTGCCGGCTGCGCTGCTGCTGGTCGTCGGCTGGCTGCTGGCGGCCGGCATCCCTCGCCCGGGCCCGTCGCGGAGCGCAGGCAGCGGTGCCGAGGAGAGGAGCGCGTCAGCGCACCGACGAACCTGATGCTCAGCTCGGGGGCAGCTGGGCGAGCAGCAGCCCCTGTACGGCGTCCAGCTGCTCCTCGGCGGTGCCCACCAGCCCCGTCAGGCGTGACCAGTCCGCCTCGCCCGACTCCTGCTCGAGCTGGTGGAACAGGTCGGCGAGGGCGTTGGCCCCGAGCGAGCGGGCCGAGCTCTTCACGCTGTGCGCCGTGCGCGCGAGCACCTGGCGGTCCTGGGCCCGACAGCTGTCTGCGAGCGCGGGCACGGCCACCCGCAGGTCCTCCACGAGCATGTCCGCGAGCTCGCGCACGCTCTCGGCGCCGATCTGCTCGCAGAGCCGGGCCACGACCTGCGGGTCGACGGGGCCGTCGGTGCCGGCTGCCACGCCGACCGGTTCCTTCGCGCCGGAGCGGGGTGGTGGCACCACAGCCGGCCGCTCGGCCCGTACCTCCTCCAGCACCGAGCCGAGCAGGTCGGCCAGGGCCTCCACGAGGATCGGCTTGCCGAGGAAGCCGTCCATCCCGGCGGCGAGGCAGCGCTCCACGTCCTCCGGGGCCACGTTGGCGGTCATGGCGACGATGCGCACCCGGCGCTCCGGCCACCGCGCCCGGATCAGGCGGGTGGCCTCCAACCCGTCCATCTCGGGCATCTGCACGTCCATGAGGACGAGGTCGTAGCTACGCCGGTCGAGGGCGTCGAGGGCCTCTCGCCCACTGGCGGCGACGTCGGCCCGGAAGCCGAACCGTGACAGCAGGTGGCGTGCGACCTTCTGGTTCACCGGGGTGTCCTCGACGACGAGGATCGACAGCGAGGTCTCCGGCTGCGCTGGGGACGTCGTACCGGTCGGCAGGCGGAAGACCGAGGGGGAGTCCTGGGTCAGAGCGGAGCTGTCGGCACCGGGTCGCAGCAGGGTGGACATGACCTCGAGCAGCTGCTCCTGCTTGGCCGGCTTGGACAGCACCGCGTCGAAGGTGCCGCGGGCGGCGACCTCCCGGGCGTAGGGACCCGCCGACGACAGCAGCACCAGGTGCGTGCCGGGCAAGCGGGCGCGCAGCAGCTCGCCGAGCTCGGCACCGTCCATCCCCGGCATCATCAGGTCGAGGATCGCGAAGGAGAACCCCTGGTCCCGCTCGACGATGCCGAGCGCCTCGGCGGCGTTGCTCGCGGACACGCACCGCATCCCGGTGCGCTCCGTCCAGGACTCGAGGATCTGGCGGTTGGTGGCGTTGTCGTCGACGACGAGCACGCGGGTGCCGGCCAGACCCGGTGGCGTCGTGCTCCCGACCGTGTCGTTGCTCCGGCCGAGGAAGGTGAACGACACGGTGCTGCCGGCACCCACCTCGGAGCGCATGGCGATGGCGCCGCCCATCCGCTCGACCAGCTGCCGGCTGATGGCCAGCCCGAGGCCGGTCCCGCCGTACAGCCGGGTCGTCGTGCTGTCCGCCTGCGTGAACGGGTCGAACAGGGAGCTGATGCGTTCCTCCGCGATGCCCACCCCGGTGTCCGTGACGGACACCAGGAGCCGCACGCCGTCGTCCTCCACCCGGTCGGTGAGCACCCGCACCACGACCTCGCCGTGCTCGGTGAACTTCACCGCGTTGGAGAGCAGGTTGACGAGCACCTGACGCAGCCGCCCGGGGTCACCGACCACCACCGCCGGCACGTCCTCGTCGACGTCGCAGACGAGCTCCAGCCCCTTCTCGTGGGCCTGCAGGGCGATGAGGTCGAGCGACTCGTCGACCCAGTCGCGCACCACGAACGGCAGGTCCTCGAGGACCAGCTTGCCGGCGTCGATCTTCGAGTAGTCGAGGATGTCGTTGATGACCGTGAGCAGGTGGTCGCCGCTGGCCCGCACCGTCTCGACGAAGTCCCGCTGCTCGTCGTCGAGGTCGGTGTCGAGCAGCAGGCTGGTCATGCCGATGACGGCGTTCATCGGCGTGCGGATCTCGTGGCTCATGTTCGCCAGGAACTCCTGACGCGCTCTGGCGGCCTTCTCGGCGGTGTCCCGAGCCCGGGCGACCACTGCCTCGAACGCCTTCCGCTCGGTGACGTCCCGCACCGCGGCGGTCACCAGGGTGCGGTCCTTGCTCACGATCGAGGACAGCGAGATCTCGGCAGGGAACTCCGTGCCGTCCTTGCGGCGGCCGGACAGGTCGATACCGGCACCCATCGGACGGACCTGCGGCGCGCGGAAGTAGCCCTGCCGGTGCCGCGGATGGGCCGCTCGTGACGTCTCGGGCACCAGCGTCTCGATCGGCAGGCCGAGCAGCTCGTCCCGGTCGTAGCCGAACAGGACCTCGGCCTGACCGTTGACGAAAGCGATGGTCCCGTCCTGCGCGACCACGAAGACCGCGTCGGGCAGGGACTCGATGAGCTGCTCGCTGATGCCCAGCAGTTCCACGCACACCTCCGGAGTCGTCGAGCGTGCCACAGGTCCGGGGTGGAAGCAGGGCCGTACGCGGGCCAGATCTCTAGTCGGAAGTGGCTATTTGTGGCTGCGCGAGCACACGCCGTGCCAGTCCCGTGCCTAGGCTGCGGGGCGACCACGGAAGAGGAGACATGCTGCCCCACCCCGGCGAGGTCGCCCCCGGCCCCCGCCTCCTGCTCGTGGAGGACAGACGACTCGACGCACGCCTCATCGACGCCCACCTGCGGGCCGAGGCGCACGGGTCCTACGCGCTCGAGCACGTCCTGCGCCTCAGCGCGGCGCAGGAGTTCTTGCGTGCCGAGGAGGTCGACTGCATCCTGCTCGACCTGAGCCTTCCGGACGCCGACCGGCTCGAGGCCCTGTCGGCGCTGCAGACCAACCACCCGGACGTCCCGATCATCGTGCTCAGCGGCTTCGAGGAGACGGTGCTGGGCGCGCAGGCGGTGCAGGCCGGAGCGCAGGACTACCTCAACAAGTCGGAGGTCGACGGACGCCAGCTGTGGCGGGCGATCCGCTACGCCGTCGAGCGCAAGCGGGCGGAGCTGCAGCTGCGGTTCCACGCCCTGCACTGCTCGCTCACCGGGCTGCCGAACCGCGTGCTGTTCATCGACCGGCTCGAGGTGGCGCTGGCCCGGCTGAGCCGCAAGCCCGGCCTGGTGGCGGTGCTGTTCCTGGACCTCGACGGCTTCAAGTGGGTCAACGACAGCCTGGGTCACGACGCGGGGGACCAGGTCATCGTCGAGGTCGCCCGTCGCCTCGACGTGGTGCTGCGCGACTACGACACCGCTGCCCGGCACGGGGGGGACGAGTTCCTGATCCTCACCGAGACCGAGCACGGCGCCGAAGACGTGTCTCTGCTGGCCGAGCGGATCCGGACGAGCCTCGCGACACCGGTCCAGGTCGCCGGCACCGACGTGCACATCACGGCCAGCATCGGCGTGACCTACACCGACAGCCCGTCAGCCAGCGCGGCGGGGCTGCTGCGTGACGCGGACGCGGCGATGTACCGCGCCAAGCGCACCGGCAAGGACCGCCTCGCGTTCTTCGACGAGAGCATGCGGCAGGAGGCCGACCGGCGGCTGCAGCTGCTCAACCAGCTCCACAGGGCCAGCGAGCTGAACGAGTTCACCGTCGTCTACCAGCCGATCGTGGACCTGCGCACGGGTGGCCTCCACGGGTGGGAGGCCCTCCTGCGCTGGCGCCGGCCGGACGGCGAGCTGGTGTCGCCGGCGGAGTTCATCGAGCTCCTCGAGGAGCACGGCCTGATCGTGAGCGTGGGGGACTTCGTGCTCGCCCAGGCGACCCGCTGGCTGGCCGAGAGGCACCGGGCCGCGGGGCCGGGGCCGTTGCCGACGGTGAGCATCAACCTGAGCGCCGTCCAGCTGACCCGGCCCGGCATCGTGCAGCGCATCTCGGACATCGTGGCTGCTTCCGGTGTGTCCCCTGAGCACGTCTGCCTGGAGCTGACCGAGAGCCAGGTCATCGTTGACGACAGCGCCGTCAGCGCGCGGCTGCTCGGCCTGAAGGAGCTCGGGCTGAGCCTGGCCATGGACGACTACGGCACCGGCTACTCCACGCTGCTGCAGCTGCGCAGGCTGCCCTTCGACGTGCTCAAGGTCGACCGCTCCTTCGTCGCCGGCCTCGGGGAGGTCGACGCCGACGCGCAGATCGTCCAGGCCATCGTCGCGATGGGCACCTCGCTCGGGTTGACCGTCGTGGGGGAGGGTGTCGAGACCGCGGAGCAGGCGGCGCTGCTGTCCCGCTACGGCTGCCAGCTGGGCCAGGGCTTCCTGTTCGGCCACCCCTCCGAGGACGGCCGGGCGGGCCTGGCGCACGCGGCCGCCTCCGGCGGCGACTGAGCGCCAGCTGCCTGCGACGCAGCGCGCCTCGCCGTGTTCACACCACGAGGGCGGGTACGGCGTCGTCATGCGCATCGCGACAGCACTGCTCCGGTTGCTCCCGTGGCAGACCGGTCAGGGCGACGAGCCGGTCCTGATGCCTCCGGGACGGCCCCGGCTGCTGGTGCCCACGGACGGCGACGTCCCTCATGACAGCCTCGCCGGCCAGGGGGCGCAGCTCGGTTGGGAGCTGCCGGAGGGCCATCACGTCGTGGGGAGCGCCCGTGAGGCGGACCTGGTCCTGACCGACCCGACGGTCGCCCCTGCGCACGCGGAGCTGGTCGTCGAGGCCGACGGGACCACCAGCATCCGGCAGATCGCCGGCTCGCTGCAGGTCGACGGCCGGCCGGTCGCGCACGCGCTGCTCGTCGACGGCAGCCGCGTGATGATGGGCGGCGCGGTCCTCGTCTTCCGCAGCGACGACGTCTAGCCCTGGTGCCGCAGTCGCACCTCCAGCCGGCCCGCGGACCGCCGTACGTCGAAGGCGGGTTGCGGGTGGACGGACGGCCCGCGGACCACGCTGCCGTCGGCCATGCGGAACGTCGAGCCGTGCCACGGGCAGGTCACGCAGCCGTCCGCGAGCGAGCCCTCGTGCAGCGGCCCGGCCTGGTGCGCGCAGCGGTTGGCGAGCGCCTCGATGCGCTCGCCCTCCCGCACCAGCAGCACCGGCGTCCCGCCCGCGTCGCGCAGCACCGGCTTGCCCTCGGGGAGGTCGTCGGTGCCGATGTCGGTCCAGTCGGCAGGCCCGGTGTCGGCGATGTCCGCCTCGCTGCTGGCGCCGAGCCCCCGGCGGTAGGAGAGGTGACCCCCGATGGTGCTGCTGGCTGTCAGCGCTCCCAGGCCGGCCAGACCGAGCCTGCGGCCGAGGGCGCGCCGGCCCCTCGACCGGGCCAGTCGCGAGCCGCCCCACAACGCCAGGCCCACCCCGTTGAGGGCGGCGTGCACCAGGCCGCTGCGCTGGGTGGACGGGTTGGACTTCGCCCAGTCCGAGGCCCCCGCCGCCGCCGCAGGCAGCGCGCTGAGCAGCCCGGCGGACACGAGCAGGTCGGCGGCGTCCGGGTCCGCGCCCGTCACGTCGAGCAGGGCCGCGCTGGTGAACGCCCCGAGCGGTGCCTGGACGAGCACCGCATGCAGGGGATGGCCGAGCCACGTGCCGTGCAGCGCGTTCTCGAGGGCGCGCGGCCGCAGCGCCCCGTCCACCACCCGGGACAGCGGGCTGACCAGTGCGTCGAGGACCGACAGCTCCTCGAGCTTGTCCAGCTTGTCGAAGGGGAACATGGCCTGGGCCTTCCCCGTCGCCGCCCCCGGACACCTCAGAGCAGCTCGAGCACCACGACGCTCTCGCCGTCGGTCTCCACCCGGCCGTCGCAGAACACCCAGCCCTCGGTGCTCGCGAGCAGCACCTTGCGCGGCGTGCCGGGCAGGGCGAGGACCTGCCGCTCGCCGCCCAGGTTGCAGGCGATGGCGACCTTGCCGCGCATCACGACGACCCAGCGCGCCGCGGCGTCCCAGGTCACCGACACCCGGTCCCGGCGGCCGTCGGACAGGTCGAGGCGGGAGCGGCGCAGCGCGATCAGCGAGCGGTAGAACGCGAGCAGCTCCCCGTCGCCCGCCGACCAGTCCAGCTTGGAGCGCAGGAACGTCTGCTCGTCCTGCGGGTCGGGCACCTGCTCGGTCTCCCAGCCGTGCCGTGCGAACTCCGCCCGCCGCCCCTGGCGCACCGCGTCGCCGAGCTCGCCGCTGTGGTCGGAGAAGAACAGCCAGGGCGTCCGCGCACCGAGCTCCTCGCCCATGAACAGCATCGGCGTGTACGGCGACAGCAGGTACAGGGCGGCTCCCACCCGGGCCAGCCCGGGGGACAGCGCGATCCGGTCCCCGACGGCGCGGTTGCCCACCTGGTCGTGGTCCTGCAGGTAGACGACGAAGCGCGAGCCCGGCAGGTCGTCGGGCACCGGGCGGCCGTGGTGGCGGCCGCGGAAGGTCGACCAGGTGCCGTCGTGCACGAACGCTCCGGTCAGGGCCTTCGCCAGGACGCCGAAGGACCCGAAGTCGCAGTAGTAGCCGGAGGTCTCGCCCGTGAGCAGTGCGTGCAGCGCGTGGTGCACGTCGTCGCACCACTGCCCCTCGAGGCCGTAGCCACCGGCCTCCCGCGGCTCCACCAGGCGCGGGTCGTTGAGGTCGCTCTCCGCGACCAGCCAGAGCGGTTTGCCGAGCTGCGCGCCGAGCCCCTCGACCTCGCGCTGCAGCTCCTCGAGCAGGTGGGTGGCGCTGCCGTCGACGAGGGCGTGCACGGCGTCGAGGCGCAGCCCGTCGAGGTGGTAGTCGCGCAGCCACATCAGCGCGTTGTCGACGACGTACCGACGCACCTCGTCCGACCCCTCGCGGTCGAGGTTGACCGCCGGCCCCCAGGGGGTGCTGTGAGCGTCGGTGAGGTAGGGGCCGAACTCCGGCAGGTAGTTGCCCGCCGGTCCGAGGTGGTTGTAGACGACGTCCATCACCACGCCGAGCCCGTGCGCGTGACAGGCGTCGACGAAGCGCTTGAGGCCGTCCGGGCCGCCGTACGGCTCGTGGACGGCGAACCACCCGACCCCGTCGTAGCCCCAGCCCCACCGGCCGTCGAAGGCGTTGCACGGCAGCAGCTCCACCGCGCTGACGCCCAGCTCGGCGAGGTGGGCCAGCTTGCCGATCGCGGCGTCGAAGGTGCCCTCGGCGGTGAAGGTGCCGACGTGCAGCTCGTAGAGGACCGAGCCGGCCAGGGGCACGCCCCGCCAGTGACCGTCGGTCCAGGCGAAGGCGTGGTGGTCGTAGACGCGCGACGGCGCGTGCACCCCGGCGGGCTGCCAGGCGCTGCGGGGGTCCGGCCGCACCGGCCCGCCGTCCAGCGCGAAGCCGTAGTCGACCAGGTCGGCGGTGACCGACCACCAGCCGTCGCCGGCCGGCTCCATCGGCAACCGCTCGTGCTCGCCGACCAGCTCGACCCGGCCGGCGGAGGGCGCCCACACCCGGAAGGTCCTCACGCGCGCACCAGCAGGCTGACCGGGAAGTCGCGCCAGAGCTGCTCGAGCGCGACCGTGCCCAGCCAGTGCGCGCCCGTGAGCAGATCGGTCCACCGGCCGTCGGGGAGCACCAGCGTGCCCTCCACCTGCGTCGCGCGGACCGGGACCACGGTGAGGGCCTGGCCCGCCCGAAGGAACGCGAGCGCGCCCTCCGGAGCGCGGACCGGCGCGTAGTCGCCCTGCAGGAACCAGTCGGGGTGCTCGCGCCGCAGCCGCAGGGCGCTGCTGACGACCCGCAGCTTGTCGGCATCCACCGAGCCGTCGGGCGCCTCGAGCATGCGCGCCCTTCGGTCGTAGTCGACGGGCCGCCGGTTGTCGGGGTCGACGAGCGACAGGTCGACCAGCTCGGTGCCCTGGTAGGTGTCGGCAACCCCGGGCATGGTGAGCTGCACGAGCTTCTGCGCGAGCAGCGTCGTGCGCCAGGCCGGGGCGAGACGGGCCACGAACGCCTCGACCTCGGTCATGAGGTGCCGGTCGGCCAGCACGGCGCGGACGTAGTCGCGGACCGCCACGTCGTAGTCAGGGTCGGGCTCGAGCCAGGAGGTGCGGGTCTTGGCCTCGCGGGTGGCCTTCTCGACGTAGGCGACGGCCCGGTCGGCGGCCAGCGGCCAGGCGCCCACCAGGGTCTGCCAGACGAGCTGCTCGGTCGCCGCGTCGACCCGGCGCGGGAGCCAGGCGGCCCACTCGGTCACGGCCTCGCCCCACTCCCGCGGGAGCTGGGACAGCAGCACGAGCCGGGCCCGCACGTCCTCGGAGCGCTTGGTGTCGTGCGTCGACAGGGTGGTCATCGCCAGCGGCCAGTCGCGCACCCGGCGTAGGCACGCCTCGTGCCAGTCCGCCACCGACGTGCCCCAGGTGCCCGGGTCGCCACCCACCTCGTTGAGCGCGGTCAGCGGCAGGTAGCGGTAGAAGGCGGTGTCCTCGATCCCCTTGGCCATGACGGGACCGCAGGTCTGCTGGAAGCGGACCACGAACTCCGGGCAGTGCGGCTCCCGGCCCAGGGCCATCCGCCCCAGCAGCTCGGCCTCGCGGGCCCGGCGGGGCAGCACCTCCTGCGCGTGCGCGACCGCGTGCTCGACGTGCCGCCGGGCGACCTCGTCGGCGTGCCCCTGCAGCGGCACGTAGGCGCGGTAGACGTCGAACGCCACCAGCAGCTCGACCAGGGCCTCGCGCAGGCCCCGGCGGGTGACGTCCAGGTGCGCGGCGTCGCAGGCCGGCTTGGCGAGGTCGGCCAGCCGGTCGACCTCGGCGGCGAGCACCTGGTGCAGCACCTGGCGCTTGGCGGCCCGCACCACCTGGTCGTAGGAGGAGGCGTCGGCGGTGACCGACTGCCACAGCGAGGTGAGCGGCTGCTCGCCCGCCGGGTCGACGAACAGGCCGGTCACCAGGTTGAGCGCGTCGTAGCCGGTGGTCCCGGCGCAGCGCCACGTGGTGGGCAGCCGCTCGCCCGGCTCGAGGATCTTCTCCGCGACCACCCAGGTGCCGCCGGTGCGCTCGGCGAGCCGGGCCAGGTAGCCCTCAGGATCGGCCAGCCCGTCGGGGTGGTCGACGCGGAGCCCGTCCAGGACGCCGTCCGCGACCTGGCGCAGCACCAGGGCATGGGTGGCCTCGAACACCGCCGGGTCCTCGACCCGCAGCCCCGCGAGCGTGGTCACGTCGAAGAACCGCCGGTGGGTGCTCTCCTCACCGCCGGTGCGCCAGTCCGCCAGGCGGTAGTGCTGGTTCTCCAGCGTCTTCAGCACGTCGCCCTCGACCAGCGTGCCGGGCGCGAGCGGGACCTCGTGGTCGAAGTAGCGGATCCGGTCACCGGCCAGCTCGAGGTCACCGAGCACGTCGGCCAGCGGACCGCCGAGCACCGGCACCAGGAGCTTGCGCGACCAGTCGACGTCGAACCAGGACGCGTACGGCGACTCCGGGCCGTCCCGGAGGACCGACCACCAGGCGGTGTTCTGCGACTCCGGCTCGCTGATCGCCATGTGGTTGGGGACGATGTCCAGGACGATGCCCAGCCCGGCCTCTCGGCAGGCCGACACCAGCCTGTCGAGCGCCGCGGGCCCGCCGAGCTCGTCGTCCACCCGGCTGTGGTCGACGACGTCGTACCCGTGCTGGGAGCCGGGGGCGGACGCGAGCCACGGTGAGCAGTAGAGGTGGGTGACGCCGAGCCGCGCGAGGTAGGGGACGACGGCGGCTGCCGCGTCGAAGCCGAAGCGCGGTGTGAGCTGCACGCGGTAGGTGCTGATCGGGAGCACGGCTCAGAACACCTTCCGCAGCAGCGCGAGGGACCGCGCCGCCACCGTGAAGGACTGGCTTGTCTTGACGCTGCGCTGCTCGGCCTCGTCGAGCAGGGGCGCGTGGGTGTCGATCTCCACCTGCCACCGCTCGCCGGCACCGACGTCCGCCAGCACGAACTCGATGTCCTCGCAGTGGCCGTTGAGCAGCAGCCAGAACTGGTCGTCGGTGACCGGCTCGCCGCGGGCGTCCGGCTCGCGGATGGCCTCCCCGTTGAGGAAGACCGCGAGCGAGCGCACGAAGCCGCTGTCCCAGTCGTCGTCGGACATCTCGGACCCGTCCGGCTGGTGCCAGGAGATGTCCTCGAGCGGGCTGCCCTTGACCGGGCGCCCCCGGAAGAACCGGCGCCGCCGGAAGACCGGGTGCTCGCGGCGCAGCCGCGCCAGACGTCCGGTGAAGTCGGTGAGGACCTCGAAGTCGCGGGCCCTCTCCCAGTCGACCCACGACAGCTCGTTGTCCTGGGCGTAGACGTTGTTGTTGCCGCGCTGGGTGCGTCCCAGCTCGTCGCCGTGCAGCAGCATCGGGACGCCCTGCGACAGGAACATGGTCGCGAGGAAGTTGCGCTTCTGCTGCTCGCGCAGGGCGATCACGTCCAGGTCGTCGGTCTCGCCCTCGACGCCGCAGTTCCACGACCGGTTGTAGGACTCGCCGTCCGCGCCGCCCTCGCCGTTCGCCTCGTTGTGCTTGTCGTTGTAGGAGACGAGGTCGTGCAGCGTGAAGCCGTCGTGGGCGGTGACGAAGTTGATCGAGGCGAACGGTCGGCGGCCGTCCTGCTCGTAGAGGTCCGCGGAGCCGGTGAGCCGCGACGCGAGCTCGGCCAGCGCCTCCTCCTCGCCGCGCCAGTAGTCGCGGACGGTGTCTCGGTAGCGACCGTTCCACTCGGTCCACAGCGGGGGGAAGCCGCCGACGTTGTAGCCGCCCTCGCCGACGTCCCAGGGCTCGGCGATGAGCTTCACCTGGCTGACCACGGGGTCCTGCTGGACCAGGTCGAAGAAGGCCGACAGCCGGTCCACCTCGTGGAACTGGCGGGCCAGCGAGCTGGCGAGGTCGAACCGGAAGCCGTCGACGTGCATCTCGGTGACCCAGTAGCGCAGCGAGTCCATGATCAGCTGCAGGACGTGCGGGTGCCGCATGAGCAGCGTGTTCCCGGTGCCGGTCGTGTCGTAGTAGTGGGTCTTGTCGTCGTCGACGAGCCGGTAGTAGCCGGCGTTGTCGATGCCGCGGAACGACAGCGTCGGACCGAGGTGGTTGCCCTCCGCGGTGTGGTTGTAGACGACGTCGAGGATGACCTCCAGCCCCTCGGCGTGCAGGTCCTTGACCATCGCCTTGAACTCCTGCACCTGCTCGCCGCGCTGGCCGAGGCTGCCGTAGGCGTTGTGCGGCGCGAAGAAGCCGATCGTGTTGTAGCCCCAGTAGTTGCGCAGGCCCCGCTCGACGAGGTGGCTGTCGTGCACGAACTGGTGCACCGGCATCAGCTCCACGGCGGTGACCCCGAGCCGCTTGTAGTGCTCGAGCATGACCGGGTGGGCCACGGCGGCGTAGGTGCCGCGGATCTCCTCGGGGATGTGCGGGTGGTTCTGCGTGAGGCCCTTCACGTGCGCCTCGTAGATCACGGTCTCGTTGTAGGGCGTGTTCGGCGCCCGGTCGCCCGCCCAGTCGAAGAAGGGGCTGATCACGACGGACTTCGGCACGTACGGCGCCGAGTCGCGGTCGTTGAACTCCCCGCCCACCCAGGTGTAGGAGAAGCACGCCTCGTCCCACTGCACCTCGCCGTCGACTGCCTTGGCGTAGGGGTCCAGCAGCAGCTTCGCCGGGTTGCAGCGGTGGCCCTGGTCCGGCTGGTACGGGCCGTGCACGCGGTAGCCGTACCGCTGCCCGGGACCGACGCCCGGGAGGTAGCCGTGCCAGACGAAGGCGTCCCGCTCCCGGAGGGGCACCACGGTCTCCACGCCGGCGTCGTCGTACAGGCACAGCTCGACGCGCTCCGCGACCTCGCTGAACAGCGCGAAGTTGGTGCCGCTCCCGTCATAGGTGGCGCCGAGCGGGTAGGGAGTGCCGGGCCAGGGCCGGGGCGGTGCGGGTGACACAGGTCCTCCGGAGGTAGGGATCAGGCGGGTCCTACCCCCCGGGAGGTCATGATCACCCAGCGGGGGGTGTGACGGCCACGACGTAGAGGCGGACCAGGCTCTCGACGATAGGCCCGGTGTCCGGCCGGGGCTCCGGCTGCGCCGCCCAGTCGACGAGCACCTCGCTCACGGCACCGGCCAGCGCGACCGCCAGCGCTCGGCTCTGCGCGTCCTGGTCGAGGCGGGTCTCGTGGGCGATGATGTCGGCGAACCGCAGCACCATGGCGTGCCGGTCCTGCTCCAGCACCCCGGCGACGCGCACCTCCCGGTGCACGACCCGTGCGCGGCGCGGGTCGGCGGTGAGGTAGGCGACGTAGCCGCCCAGACCCACCCGGATGCGCTCCTCGGGCGTGCCCTCGCTGGCCGTCACGCGAGGGATGACGTCGTCCACCACCCCGGTCATGACCTGCTCGAACACCGCGCGGAGCAGGGCCTCGCGGCTCGAGAACTCCTCGTAGAAGGAGCGGGTCGCCACGCCCGCCGCGGCGCACAGGCGCTCGATCGTGGCGCCGCTCCAGCCCTCCGTGCCGAACAGCTCGAGCCCGGCCGTCACCAGGCGGTTGCGGCGGTCGGCCCGGCGCTCGTCCTCGGACCTGCCGCCGTACACGCGTCCAGGTTCGGCCATGACCAGCAGGCTAGGTGCTGGACGTACCGGACGTAACAGGACGACACGCCGACGTGGCCGCCTCACTCCCCGGGCGGCCCCGTCGCCGGCTCGACCGGCTGCGGGGGACGGTGCTGGCAGTCGCACCAGCTGCCGCCGCGGCACGTGTCGTGCTCGGCGTCCTTGCAGGCCTGGCAGATCACGGTTGCCTCCCGGGGCCTTCCTACCGCCTGTTGCGTGCCACCGTCACGTCCGGTCGTGCGCGCAGGCGCGCGAGCCCCAGCCCGGCGCAGGCCGCCATGGCGAAGGCAAGGACGCCCAGAGCCTGCCGCTCCTCGTGCCGGCGCCGGTCCACCATCGCCAGCTGCTGGCCGGCGCTGAAGGCCGGGTCGTCGTCCGTGGACGTCCCGTTCAGGGCCAGTGCCAGCTGCAGCTCCTGCTGCTCCTGGACGGCCCCGGCGGTCAGCGGCTGCACCTGGACCTGGGTCTGCAGCTGGGGCTGCACCTGGGGCTGGGTGGCCGGCGGCGGGGGAGCGGGGGGCGCCACCACCTGCACGGCCGGCTGCGCCGGCGGGGGTGGCGGGTTGCCGGCGAGCTGCACGGGCCGCGGTCGGACAGCCGCGGCGGCCTGCACGCAGGTGACGTCGATGCGGGCCGCACCCACCTTGGTCTGGCGCAGCAGCGCGAGCACGTCCTGGTGGTAGCTGCCGGGCTTGACGTCGACGCAGCTGACCCGCACCGAGAAGGTGGCCCGGTTGGGCCGCTTGACGTCGAGCGCGCGCAGGTGGCTGGCGTCGAGCGCCCCGAGCACCGGCGTGCGGTTCGCCGGCACCAGGGCGACGTCCTGGCGGTCGACGAGGCTGGCCAGGACCCGGCCGATGATGGCGCTGAAGTCGCCGTCCCGGGAGCAGACGAGGGGCGCGCCGGTGGGCAGCTGCTGCGGCGGGTCGCCGCCGCACGACACGCCACCCGGTGGGGCGAACGTGTGCGTGCCCCGTGCCAGCGTCTCCATGTCGCCCTGCGAGTCGGGCGAGCCGGTCGTGATGCCGAAGACGCCGACGCCGGCCTGGTTGAGGATCCGCAGGGTGCGGCGGAAGTCCAGGTGCGGGTTCGTGGGCGTCGAGTCCGGATACGTCGGCGTGCCGTAGGGCATGTCGAACTGCTCGTCGCTGGCGATGACGACGATCTTGCGCACGCCCTTGTTGCGGCGGAAGTTCGCCTGCTGGCCCGGTGTCACTCCCGAGTAGGTGTTCAGCCCGCTCTGGTCGTCGAGCTGCGTCTTGACCCCGCTGCCGGTGACCATCTGCTCGAGGGCCAGCAGCTGGCCCTCGTGGTAGGTCCCCTGCATGTTGCGGGGCGGGGGCGGGTCGGTCTCGGTCTGGATGCTGCTGACGGCCTTGCGCAGAGCGGGTCCGGTGTCGCCGATCGCCCGGATCCGCTCGTAGATCCGCGGCTTGCGGTAGGTCGGCCCAGGGTGCACCCGACCGCTGCTGTCGTAGGTGGGCGGGAACACGTAGGCGTCCGGGTACTCCGGCTCGCCCTTGGCGGGCGCGGTCCCGAGGGTGCCGATGCCGACCTTCAGGTTGACGTGCGCGGCGGTGAGCGCGTCGACGACCTTGTTGATGTTCTTCTTGAGGTTGTCGATGTACGGCTCCATCGAGGTGGACACGTCGACGAGGAAGAACAGGTCCAGCGGGGTGGGGTTCTTCGGCAGGTCGAGGGTGAAGTCCTCGAGCGCGCTGGTCCCGACGGGCAGGCTGACGTTGCGCACCGCGGGGGTCACGACGCCGGGGTTCGGCGGCGGCACGGTCAGGTCGCCGACCGCGATCGGCGGGATCGTCACGCCGGGCGGCAGCGGGTCGACGTACCGCAGCAGCGCGTGCCCGGCGAGCGCGTGGAAGCTGCTCTGCACGCCGCGGTCCCCGAGCAGCGACCCGGTGCGGGCCTGGACCCCAGCCGGTACGGCGGTCAGCCGGCCGGTCGCAGGCTCGAGGCGCTCGAGGGCTCCGCTCCGTTCCACGAGCAGGGCGCTGTCGCCGGTGCGGTAGCCGACCGAGGTGATGCCCGGCGGTGCGGGGAAGCCCGTGAAGGTGGCGCCGCCGTTGTCGCTGACGCGGCCGCCGCCACCGCTGAGCAGGGCGGCGACGGTGCCGGGCCCCATCGCGGTCACGGCGGAGAACCCGCTGCCCACGGTCGTGAACGAGTTGCCGCCGTCCCGGGAGACGACGAGCCGGCCGGCGACGATCCCGTAGAGCCGGTTCGGGTCCTGCGCGTCGACGTCGAGGGCGCTGAAGCCGGCGCCGCCGCCGGGCAGGTCGGCCGCGCCGGTGCGGAGCGACCAGCTGGCACCACCGTCGGTGGTGCCGTAGAGCAGCCCGGTCGGGCTGGTGCCGCCGCCACCTCCCGGCAGCCCGGGGACCACGCCGGTCGTGCTGCCGGTGTCGGTGCCGCCCGAGGCGGTCGGGCTGACCGTCAGGTAGGCGGTGCGACCGTCGTCGGCCGCCCGCAGCAGGCGGGGGGCGCCCTGGGCCGGCAGCCCGCTGTCGCTCGTGGTCCACGGGGCTCCGCCGCTGCTCACCAGGACGTGCGGCCGGCTCGCCGACCCGCTGCCCTCCTGCACCGCCGCCAGCCCGGTGCCGCCGAGCAGTGCCAGCGACACGATGCTGGAGACGCTGCCGACGAAGGGCTGCGCGCCGGTGGCCGTCGGGCTGAGCGTGAACGACGTCCGCCAGTCGCAGCCGTTGCTCGCCGAGAGCAGGATCGTCGCGCCGTTGGTCGCGGCGAGGTCTTGCGGCCGCAGCTCGTCCACCGTGTAGGCCGACACGGCGTCGCGGGTGCTCATCCCCGGGATCGGCTGGAAGGCGTCGACCGGGATGCGCTCCCACGAGCCGCTCTGCCGCACCCCGCAGGTGAGGTGCGGCGCGGTCGCCTGCGCCACGAGCGGCAGGCCACCGGCGAGCACGGCGGCCAGGGCGGCCGCCGCCCTCAGGCGAGGACGCGCCACCTCAGCTCCTTGCGGACGTGCGGCCCTTGGTGGCCGTGCTGCGACCGGCCGCGGCCGCCTTGTTCGCGGGCTTGGCGACGGCCGGGGCGGTGCCGGCGGGCTTGGAGACGGCCTTGCGCGACACCGCGTTGCGGCGCGGGCCCCGCTGCGCGGGCGCGGTGATCGCCTGCATGAGGGGAGCCAGCGCGTCCTGCAGCACGTCGCCCTCCAGCGTCTCCTCCGCGTCGAGCCGCGTGGCGAGCGCGTCGAGCTCGCGGCGGTGCGCGGTGAGGATCGCCTTCGCCTCGTCCCGGGCATCCTCGACCAGACGGCGGATGGCACCCTCGACCTCGCGCTGGGTCTCGTCGGACAGCTCGACCAGCTGGCTGTCGTCGCCGAGGAAGCCCTCACCGGCCTTCACCTGCAGCCGCACCGGGCCGACCTCGTCGCTCATGCCGTAGCGGGTGACCATGTCGCGCGCGAGGTCGGTGGCGTGCTCGAGGTCCTGCTCGGCACCTGTGGAGCCCTCGCCCAGCACCAGCTCCTCGGCGGCGATGCCGCCGAGGGTGGCCACCAGCTGGTTGTGCAGGCTGCTCCGGGTGAGCAGGGTGGCTTCGGTGTCGCCAAAGGTCGCCGCGGCGATCGTCCGGCCCCGCGACAGGACCGTGACCCGGTGGATGTCCTCGTGCCGGCCGAGGGTCGCGGCGACCACGACGTGGCCGATCTCGTGGTACGCCGCACGCAGCCGCTCCTCGGCGGTGAGCACCCGGCCGCGGCGCTGCGGGCCCTCCAGGACCCGGACGACGGCCTCCTCGAGCTCGGCCTGGTGGATCTGCGAGCCCTTGCGCCGGATCGTGAGCAGCGCGGCCTCGTTGACGACGCTGGCGAGGTCGGCGCCGGTGAAGCCGGGGCAGCGGGCCGCCAGGCGGCTCAGGTCGACGTCCGGCGCCAGCGGCTTCCTCGCCGCGTGGATCCGCAGGATGCGCTCGCGGCCCTCCGCGTCGGGACGCTCGACCGTGATGTGCCGGTCGAAGCGGCCCGGTCGCATCAGGGCCGGGTCGAGGATGTCGGGCCGGTTCGTCGCGGCGATGACGACGACCCCGGTCGAGACCTCGAAGCCGTCCATCTCGACGAGCAGCTGGTTGAGGGTCTGCTCGCGCTCGTCGGAGCCGCCCCCGCCGCCGCCGGAGCCGCGCTTGCGGCCGGCCGCGTCGAGCTCGTCGATGAAGACGATGGCGGGAGCGACCGCGTTGACCCGCTTGAACAGGTCGCGGATGCGGGCCGCGCCCACGCCCACGAGGGACTCGACGAACTCGGCGCCGGCGACGCTGAAGAACGGCACGCCCGCCTCGCCGGCCACGGCCTTGGCGAGCAGCGTCTTGCCGGTGCCGGGAGGCCCGAACAGCAGCACGCCCTTCGGTGGGGTGGCTCCCAGGGCCTGGTACTTCGCGGGGTCCTTGAGGTAGTCGCGGACCTCGGCGAGCTCCTCGACGGCCTCGTCCGCGCCACCCACGTCGGCGAAGGTCACGTGCGACCCGCCGGTGCGGGCGCCGTCGTCGACCCGCCCGAAGTTCGTCACCTCGCCGATCGCACCGCCGCCGGCACCCTTCCCCAGGAACAGCAGGGCGAAGATGTTGGCCAGGACGAGGACCGGCAGCAGGAACTCGGTGAACAGCCGCAACCGGGCCTTGCCGCTCTGGCTGTCGACGCTCACCCGGGCGCCACTGCTCTTGAGGGTCTCGCTCACCTTGGCGGTCGCGCTCCCGTTGCTCGGGAGGGCGAGCCGGACGGTGGTCGCGTCGTCGCTGACGCCGTCGACCGCGGCCGGGGGAGCGGTCCTGCTCCCGGCCTGGAGCTTCACGGCCGCCTGGACCGAGCGGAGGCGCAGCACGACCTGGTCGTCCTGGTCGAGGATGGTCGCCGTCTCGATCCGGGAGCCGGCGCCGAGCTTGTCGACGTCGTCGAGCGACACCACGCGGCCCGTCGGGCCGGAGAACAGCGACGTCAGGGCGGCCGCGAACACCACCAGAAGCAGGGCGAGGCCGGCGGTGAGGCCGATCAGCAGCGGGCGCGGGCCGGTCTTGCCCCTGGCGGCGCGGGCGCGCCGCCAGTTGGCCAGGCGGGCCCGGAGCCGCTCGACGAGTCCCTGCGGCTGCTGCGCTGCTGCGGCGCCGCTCTGCGGGATGGCCACGGATCCTCCTCGCCGGGGTCACCGGCCGTGTGCTGGGGAGCGTCTCGGTCGTTCGCCGCGACGCGGGGAGTTGCGGGAGTGCAGAGGGGTTCGCCGTCGCCTCGGGTTCTCCTGCACGAGAGCACTGGGTGACCGCACCTCACGACGGCGGTGTGACGCACGGCACGAGAGCTTGTCTGGTTCGCGCCCTTTGTCACGCGGGCGGCCGGCAGGGGAGGGCACCGGTGGCGTCGAAACAGGAGCGCGTCGCCACGTCCGCGCCCGGCCCCCGCCGGAGTGCGGCCCGGCGGCCCTTGCCCAGGAGGAAGTCACGTGCGTTCCCGTCCGCTGATCCCCGTCCTCGCCGCTGCGG
>JBAVRG010000379.1:0-3403 GCA_049694795.1 Mycobacteriales bacterium | reverse complement strand
CGGCACCGCGGTGGCGGCCCGCGCGGCAGCAGGGGACCCGGCCGCGGCCCGGACGTCGAGGTCCCGGCCGCCGAGGGGCTCGAGGGCTGGTTCGCCGGCCGCCTCCCCGACGCCTGGGGCAGTCCCGACATCACGGTCGACCGTGATGAGATCACGGTCGTGGTCACGGTCGAGGCCCCACCGGCCGAGGGCGGCCCGGCCGACGTCGCAGCCGCCGAGGCGGGCCGGATCAGCCGCTGGCGCGAGGAGACCCGCGAGCAGCGGATCGGCATCGCCCGCGAGGCCGAGCACCGGTACGGCCGCAAGGTCGCCTGGGGCGCCCAGGCCGGCGGCACCCGGCAGCTGTTCACGCACCTGGCGGTGCCTGTCATGACCCGGCTCCGGCAGCCGGAGCGGCAGGTGCTCGACACGCTGGTCGACAGCGGGGTCGCGCGCAGCCGGGCCGAGGCGCTCGCCTGGTGCGTCAAGCTGGTCGGCGAGCACGCCGACAGCTGGCTCGCCGAGCTGCGGCAGGCCATGGAGGCCGTGCAGAAGGTCCGCGAGCAGGGCCCGTCCCTGTAGGGCGAAGGCCTCCAGCGGACGAGAGCCCCCAGCCGCACCGGCTGGGGGCTCCCGCCGTACCGGTCAGGGCATCGGCACCCCGCGGCCCTTCACGCTCTGCCAGACCGCCTCGTTCAGCAGTCGCGGGTCGGCCTGGTCCTCCTTGCCGAGCGGCATCCGCGCGGACTGCGCGGCCAGCGGCGCGTCGGCGGCGTTGGTCGCGTCACCCGCCTCGGCGGGACGGACAGCCCGGTACGGCGTCAGGTCCGCGCGGTCACCGAAGACCCGCGTCATCGGCAGCGAGAGGGCGTCGAACTGCGTCAGCGGGTCGATCCCGACGAGGTCCTCGATGGTGCGCAGCATCGACGCCGTCGAGTACAGCGACGAGTCCACGGCCCCGGTCCGGGTGTACGGGCTGATGACCTGCGCCAGGGTGCGGTGCGCGTCCACGTGGTCCGGGCCGTCCTGTGCGTCGTCCTCCGTCACGAAGATCGCGGTGTCCTTCCAGTACCGCGAGTGCGAGACCGCGTCGACGACGCGGCCGAGGGCCAGGTCGTTGTCCGCGACGTAGGCCCGGGGCGTCGGGGATCCGGGACGGGTGCCCGCGGTGTGGTCGTTCGGCAGCCGGAGCAGCTCGACGGTGGGCAGGTCGCCACGGCTGACGTAGCCGTCGAACTCGCTCTTCCAGGCGTCGTAGCGCGGCGTGCCGCACGTGGCCTTGCGGGCCCTGAACGTGTCGGCGTTGTCGGGGCAGGCGAGGTCGAAGCCGGTGTACGCGTGGTCGGTGCGGGCGTCCAGCCGGGGATCGGTGGCGACCGACCGCCCGCGGGCGTCGGGGTTCACGTAGAAGCCGTAGTTGCGGAACGAGATCCCCTTGTCCGCAAGGCGGTCCCAGATGTAGGCGTCCTTCGGGTCGTGGTTCGGCGCCGTCGCGGGGTCGTCCTCCTCGGACGGGTACGGGGCACCCCGGTCGCTGTAGTTGGAGGGCCACAGCGACTCGGTGTAGAGCGGCGAGCCCGAGGCGACGGCCCAGTTCCACCCCTGGGCGCTGACCTCCGCGTCGGCGTAGAAGTTGTCGAAGGTCGTGTACTGCTTCTGCAGGACGCGCTGGTTGGGGGCGCTCTCGTCGCCGAAGAGGGTCAGGCCGGCGTCGCCGTTGCCCTTGCCCAGGTCGCCGAAGACCTGGTCGAAGGTGCGGTTCTCCTGCACCACGTAGATCACGTGCTTGATCGGTGAGGCGCCGCGGTCGTCGCGGTGCGCCCGCCGGAAGGCGTTGTTGTCGGCGACCTGCCGGGCGCCCTGCGCCAGCTGGCGGTCGCTGAGGGGGAGGGCGACGGCGGACAACGTGCCGGGGATCATCGAGCCGACGTACCTGGACGGGTCGGTGGGCGCGGTCGCGGTCGGGTCGGGCTGGCCGGGTCCGTCGTTCGGGCCCGCCCCGAGGCCCTTCGCGCTCGCCACGAGCAGCCGGTCCTCGGTGGCCTGCACGGCGGTGGGGTACCAGCCGGTCGGCACGCTGCCGACGACCCGGCGGGTGGCGGTGTCGACCACGTCGACGCTGTCGTTGCCGGCCTCCGCGACGTAGAGCCGATGGCCCTGCAGCGCCAGCGCGCTCGGCGAGCTCCCGACCGGGGCAGCCGGGTACGGCGCGAGCCGGACCGTGTCGACCACCCGGTCGGTGGCGGCGTCGAGGACGCTGAGCGTGTCGCTCTCGGCGTTCGCGACCCACACGCTGCTGCCGTCGAGCACGGCCGCCGCCGGGTGGGTGCCCACCCGGACGGTGGAGCGCACGACCGGAGCGCCCGTCACGTCCACCACGGAGACGGTGTCGCCCCCCTGGTCGGTGACCCAGGCGGTCCGGCCGTCCCGCGAGAGCGTGACCGACCGCGGGTGGTGCCCGACCGCCGTGGTGCGGACCGCACCGGTCGCCACGTCGACGACGCTGACCGCGTCCCCGAGGTGGTCGGCGACGACCAGCCGGCGACCGTCGGGCGTCACCGCCAGGCCGGCAGGGAAGAGCCTGGCGCCCACCGTCAGCGGGGCGCTCTCCGTGACGTGGCCGGCGGCGACGCCGTACCGGTGGATCGTGCCGTCACCGCCGCCGCTCGCCCAGGCCGTCCGGCCGTCGGGGCTGAACGCCACCCCCACGAACAGCGAGGCGGGTGCGGAGTAGGGCAGGGTCTGGCGGACGGCCCCGCTGCGGGCATCGACGACCTGCAGGCTCTGGGTGCCCTGGCCGTCGTTGCTCACCAGCAGGGTGCGGCCGTCGGGCGACAGCGCGCTGCCGAGGGGCAGGTCGCCGAGCCGGCTCTGCCTGCCCGCGGGGGTGATGCGGTGGCCGAGCGGGGTGACGGCGGTGCCGTCGGGGCGCGGCCCGGCGGTGGTGACGGCGCCGGACGCGATCGCGGCGGTGGCACCGAGCAGGCTGAGGGTGAGAGTTGCTGCGAGGACCGGGCCGGTTCGGGGGAGGGTGCGGGGGACACGTCTCACGTTGCGCTCCTGTGGCGCTCGGGCCGGGCCCGGACCGGCCCGGCGGAGAACCGGACGCTAGGGAGCGAAGGTGAGGAACCGGACAACCCCGGGAGGCCGGCAGGTGACGGCGGTCAGTGCTGGTAGACGGTGAGGCTGACCGCGACGTAGTGGGCCGCGAAGGCCGCGAGGGTGCACGCGTGGAAGACCTCGTGGAAGCCGAACCACCGCGGCGACGGGTCCGGCCGCTTGCGGGCGTAGACGACCGCCCCGGCGGTGTAGAAGAGGCCGCCGACGATCAGCAGCACGAGGACCGCCACGCCGCCGGTGCGCAGGATCTGCGGCAGCACCCCGACAGCCACCCAGCCGAGCCCGAGGTAGAGGGTCACGAGCA
>JBAVRG010000378.1:0-9037 GCA_049694795.1 Mycobacteriales bacterium | reverse complement strand
CCGCGGACGGCACAGCTGCCGCGAGGACCCGCGCTGTGCTCTGCAGGAAGGGATCGCTGTCCAGTCCCAGGATCGCCAGCACGGGAAGACGGACCGCGGCGAGGTCATCGGGTGTGACGACGAAGGGCGGCTGGTTCAGGTCCGCGACCAGCATCGGCCCGCTCTGCCGGTAGGGCGCCTTGCTGCTCTCGTCCAGCAGACCCCACAGGCCGGGGCAGACGACCTGGAAGAACGCATCCACCGCTCCTGGCAGGTCCCCCTCGTCCAAGCGCGGCTTGACGGCGGGGACGACGCTGCCCAGGAACTGCTTCGCCCGTTCCTGGTCGAGGGAGAAGATCGGCGGCTCGGACAGGGCCGCGCCCGCCAGCAGCTCCGGGTGCCGCAGCAGGGCGTCCACGCCGACGCGGGCACCGCCGCTGGAACCCACGCAGAGCACCGGAGGCAACCCGAGCGCCTGCACCAGCGCGGCGAGGTCATCTCCGTGGAGAGGCACGCTGTGGGGCGTCCCGTCGTCGCTGCTCGACCCGTGACCACGCCGGTCGTAGGTCACACAGGTGAACTCGTCCGACAGGCGCGCCACCTGGTCGGCCCAGACCTCAGCGCGTCCGCACATGCCGTGCACCATGACGAGCGGCGGGCCTTCGCCCCTGACCTCGTAGTGGAGCTGCACCCCGTTCACGTCGACGACGGACATGACTTCCCCTTGACGGCGCGTCAGACCGCGCCACCGTAACAAGATCGTGCGGCCGGCACGAGCCCTCACGGCCGCACTGCTCGCGGGCGGCGGGCGCCGCTGCGGACGACGGTGACCGTCGGTGCCGACCGCCATGCAGCTGCCCTCGCGCCGGCGGCGTGGTCCATCGCCTGCGACGTGACCTTTGCCTCTGACGGGTGGAGGTCGATGCGGAAAGGCTCGGAGTTGTGGGTGGCGCCTCTCCACGGCGGCCCGCCTGGAGGTTGACGTGCCGACGCCGAACACAAGGATCTTGCCCGCCGCTGGCTCCTCCAGGACCGAGCGTCTGCGAGCCACGCCGCAGTACCGGGACACGCCCGTTGACGTGAAGGTCGTACTGGCCGCGCTGTGGACGGCGTTGCTCTTCGTGTTCGCCTACGTCGACATCTTCGCGCTGCTGCGCGCCGACGTCCTCCGAGCTGCGCTGGACGGCAAGGTGGTGAACCCGGACCTCACCGTCAACCAGGCGTTCCTGACCGCCACCTTGGTCTACGTGCTGATCCCGGCGTCGATGGTGGTCCTCTCGCTCCTGCTCAAGCCCCGCGTCAGCAGGATCAGCAACATCACCGTCAGCCTCCTCTACAGCGTCAGCGTCGCCGTGTCGTGCATCGGCGAGACGTGGGCGTACTACCTCATCGGCAGCGTCGTCGAGGTGGTGCTCCTCGCGGCCATCGCGCGAACCGCCTGGAAGTGGCCGGCTCAAGCCGGCTCCACACCTCCTGGCGTTTCGGGAGAAGACGAATGAACGAGCATCCGAACGAGCATCGCAAGGGACGCACAGCGGCTGCGCGTCGCACCAGGGCATGGCTGCCGCCTCGCTGGTTCATCGTGCTGTTCTGGCACGGCCATCGCGCGCTCGTGCGGGCGACCTACGGCCGTGTGGGGCTGTGGCGGCCGAAGCCGGGCGGCTGGGGAGCGCTCCGGCTCACCACCACCGGCCGGCGCACCGGACAGCCGCGACACGTCCTCATCGGCTACTTCGAGGACGGGGACAACCTGGTCGCCATGGCGATGAACGGCTGGGGTGCGGCCGACCCCGCGTGGTGGCTCAACCTGCAGGCTCATCCTGACGCGACCGCGCAGACGAGGGATGGCGCACGACGCGTCCATGCCCACCGCGCACAGGGAGCCGAGCGCGACCGGCTGTGGTCGCGCTGGGCCGAGATCGACAAGAACCTCGAGGAGTACGCCGCGCGCCGCCCTGCAGAGACCGCGGTGGTCGTGCTCGAGCCACGAGACGTTGAGCCCCGCGCTGCCGAGCGCGCGTCGGGCGCTGACGCCGTGGCCGGATCCACGGGCCGTGCACGATGACGACACGCGACGTCCGGACTTCCTCGCCGCCATCGCCTCTCACCAGGACCGGATGCTGACGGGGGCGCTGTTCGAGCTCGTAGGCGCCTTCGCGAGCGCAGCCATCGCTGTCTCGCTCTACCCGGTGCTGCGCCGGGGTCCTGGCGGCATGGCTGCTCCTGAAGGGGTTCACCACGGCTGCGCCACCTCCGGCAGCGGACCGGCCGCAGCATGCTCGCGACGACGCGGAGCCGCCCGCCGTACCGCCGCTTCCTGCCATGACGTGAGCCCGCTTCGGCCTTCCGAGACCGCCGCGGCGAGACCGCGGGGACGGGCCAGACAGCTGCCACGCCGGGGCGCCTGCGACCTCACGGGCGCTCGTCGTCTGAGGCGGCTGTTGCGCCCGGATGGCGTGATAATTTCGTCGGGTGCTCTTGGCCTTCGCTGAGATTCGCCGTGCACGCTGGCGCTTTGCTCTGCTCGTGGGCGCTGTGGGGTTGTTGGTCTTCCTGATCCTGTTCGTGCAGGCCCTGACGGGGGCGCTGATCGGTCAGTTCATCGGCGCGATCGATCATCAGTCGGCCGACGTCCTCGTCTACTCGCAGCAGGCGCGCAAGAACCTCGAGGGCTCGGCTGTTGCTCCCACCGCTGTCGCGAAGGTTGCCCAGGTGCCGGGTGTGGCGGTTGCCGGACCCCTCGGCGAAGGAACCTTCAGCGTGCGGGCCGACGGCAAGCTCCGCGATGCCGTGCTCATCGGCTACGAACCGGGAAAGCCGGGAGCACCGACCACCTCGATCTCGGGGCGTCTGCCGAGGTCGTCGTTCGAGGCCGTCGCGAGCTCGAGGAACGCCTCTGCCGGATTCGCGATCGGCGACCGCGTCGTGCTCGTGCGCGGTGGTCGCCCCATCACGATCGTCGGTCAGGCCCGTGACATCAACTACTCGGTGCTGCCGACGATGTTCACGACGTTCGACACCTACGCCATGGCGCGCCGCGACGCCAACCCGAGCGCATCGGGCGTATGGCCGTCAGCGGTCGCGGTCGCCGTCGCTCCTGGGGCGAGCCCCGCAGGCGTCCGCGACGCCATCAACCGGTCCGTTCCCGGCGTGGAGGCGTTGACGCGCGCCCAGGCCGTGCGGGAGTCGCCGGGGGTGGCAAGCGTGAGCGAATCACTCGGCGCGGTGGTGTTCCTGTGCTTCTTCGTCGTTGTGGTCGTCGCCGGGCTCTTCTTCTTGATCCTGACGGTCCAGAAGGCAAGCGCCCTCACTCTGCTGCGCGCCATCGGCATCGGAGGCGGGGCGCTCGTGCGGTCGTTGCTCGTGCAGGTCGTGCTGGTCGTGCTCGGCGGTGTCGTCCTGGGCGCCGCGCTCACCACTGGGGCGCTCGGCGCGAGCAACGCGAGCCTCGGCGCGAGTCTCGGCGCAGCCCAGCTCTTCCAGACAGCCGCCATCGTCCTGGTCCTCGCGACGATCGCGTCACTCGGCGCGATCCGGCGCGTGCTGCGCATCGAGCCGATCCGCGCAACGATCCCCGGCGGTGTCGAGTGATCCTCGCGCTGCGCGAGCTCCGTCGCCAACCACGCCGGTTCGTGACCGCCGCCGTCGTGCTCACGCTTCTCGTCGTCCTGCTGCTCTTCCTCGGCGGCCTGCTTGACGGCCTGTACCTGGGATCCACGGGCGCGCTCCGGGCACAACGCGCCAACCTGCTCGTGTACTCAGCCGACGCGAACGACTCCATCATCCGGTCCCGCATCGACCCGCCGACTCGCGCCCGCGTCCAGCACGCGCCCGGCGTGACCGCCGTCAACGGCCTCGGCATCACCCTGACCGGCACGACGGTGCCCGGACAGCGCACCCTCGCCGACACAGCCGTCATCGGCTACCAGATCGCGGCCAACGGCGTACCGGCCCCACCCCACGACGGCGAGGCATGGGCCGACCGTCGCCTCGAGGCGTTCGGGGTGCGCGTCGGCCAGACCCTCGGCGTGGGTCCCCAGAGGGTGCCTGTGCTCGTCAAGGGCTGGGTGCACGACACCAACTACCTCCTGCAGGGGGCGCTCTGGGTGAGTCCACCCACGTGGCATCACGTGCAGGCAACGAGCCGACCGGATGCAGCCGTGCCCCCCGGCACCTTCGCAGTGCTCGTCGTGAGCGGGACACCACCCGCGGCGCAGCTGGCGCAGGACATCGACTCGGCCACCGAGCACGCGACCAAGACGTTGACCAAGGGCGAAGCGGTTCTGTCATCGCCTGGCACCCGCGAGCAGAAGTCGACGTTCGCGGGGATCATCGACGTGACCTTCCTCGTCGTCGGCCTCGTGGTCGCGCTCTTCTTCGTGCTTCTCACCGTCGAACGGATTGCCCTGTACGGCGTGCTGAAGGCGCTCGGCGCGAAGACCTCGCGGCTGCTCACAGGGCTGATCACCCAGGCAGTGGTGATCGGGACCGCCGCCTTCGTCGTGGGCGAGCTCGTCACCCTGGGGCTTGCCGTAGTCCTGCCCGCCAAGATCCCCTTGATCCTCCAGCCGTCGCGAGCGGCCTCCACCTACATCGGTGTCGTCATCGCCGCCGTGCTCGGCGGCAGCTTCTCGCTGCGTCGCATCGTCCGCTCCGACCCTGTGACCGCCATCGGCGCCTCCAACTGACCATCAGGAGGCCAGCCATGACCGCGCTCGAGCTCGAAGACGTACGCAAGGTCTACCGGTCCGGAGGTGAGGACGTCGTCGCGCTCGATCGCGCGAGCCTGACCGTCGGCGACGACGAGATGGTCGCGCTCGTCGGACCATCGGGATCCGGGAAGACGACGCTCATCTCGATCGCGGGCGGTCTTCTCACCCCGACCAAGGGCAGCGTCATCGTCGGCGGTGTGGACATCACCGGCTACGACCCCAAGCGACTCACCCGCTTCCGCAGCGAGCGCGTCGGGTTCGTGTTCCAGACCGTGAACCTCGTGCCGTTCCTCACGGCACGCGAGAACCTGCTCGTCATGTCCGAGCTGACCGGCATCGGCCGCGCCGGACGCAAGCGGGCGCGCGCCCGGGCCGACCAGCTCCTCGACGAGCTCGGTCTGACGCATCGCGCCGGTGGGGTTCCCGCCGGGCTCTCCGGCGGCGAACGCCAACGGGTCGCGATCGGCCGCGCACTCATGAACCAGCCGAAGCTCGTCCTGTTCGACGAGCCGACCTCCGCGCTCGACACCAAGCTGGGCGAACGCGTCATGGAGCTCATCCGGACCGAGGTGCGCGGCCGCGGGATCGCGGCCGTGATCGTGACTCACGACACACGCATGACCCACTACTGCGACCGCGTCGTCACGATCGTCGACGGCCGGCTCGCGGCCTGATCTCACTCGCCCCGTGGGCGACCCGGCAGGTGCAGCGCCCTGCGCGACCGCATGATCACCCTCAGCCCCGGACCGCCTGCCCATGTTCACGGCGCCACACCGCCGTCGGCGGGTCCGGCCCTGGCGGTCGTGAGCGCTCGAGGTCGTCGCTTCGAGCACGAAGTGGTCCGTGGCTGTGCTGATCGCACGCGCCAGGGACCACCCGGAGCGGGCGCTTGTTTCCGGCCACTCCGGCGCCCGGGTCCTGCGGGCCTGCACTGGACGTCACTGTGACCGCTCAGCCGGAGGTGCGGAAGCTCGTCGCGCCAGAGCGGCGGGACCATCCAGGGGTGTTGCGGGAGACGGCGATCAACGATGATGGGTCGGTGTTGATCCGGGAGCTGGACCACGACTTGTTGCAGCACGACGCGGCAGCAGCGGAGGCCACACCCGCACCGCGGCCGGCTCGGGCGGATGTGCACTGCGACCGGCGACCCGGGTTCGTCCCGCTCACGGGCCGGGCATCCTGCGCTGATGTCAACAGGGGCGCCTCGTGATCATCGGACCTTCGGCCGACAAGGCAGCCGCCCTTCTTGCCCTGCACACCGGCCCCGGCTTCGTACTCCCCAACGCCTGGGATGCCGGCTCCGCCCGCATCCTGGAGCAGGTCGGCTTCCCGGCCATCGCCACGACGAGTGCGGGCATCTCTTGGTCCTGCGGTGTCCCGGACGGGGGAACGCTGGACCGCGACGCGATGCTCGAGCACGTCGCTCGCATCGTGGCCGTGGTCGGCGTGCCGGTGACCGCGGACCTCGAAGCTGGGTACGGAGACACACCCGACGACGTCGGTCGCACCGTGTCCCGGGCCGTGGAGATCGGGGTGGTGGGCGCCAATCTCGAGGATGCCGGAGAGAGCGGGCTGTTCGGGATCGACGAGGCCGTCGATCGCATCGCGGCAGCCCGTGCCGCCGCTCCCAGCGGCACGTTCGTGCTGAACGCCCGCACTGACACCTACTTCGCTGGCACGGGCGGGGACGTCTTCGCCGAGACGGTCGAGCGTGCGGTGCGCTACCTCGACGCGGGGGCCGACTGCATCTTCGTGCCAGGCGTCGTCGAACAGGACACGATTCGGCGGCTCGCCGGCGCGATCCCCGGCCCCCTCAATGTTGTGGCGGGACTGGCGAACACCATCGACGCGCCCACTCTCTTCTCGCTGGGCGTCAAGCGGGTCAGCCTGGGCGGCAGCTTGGCCCGAGCCGCGCTCAGCATGTTGGAGCGCGCCGGCCGAGAGCTGCATGACTCCGGAACACTCGGCTTCCTCGACGGCGCGATCGGCTACGCCGACCTGCAGCGACGCTTCGGCTCGTGACCAAGTCACCCTGAACGCGGCATGACCGGACGTTCAGCGCTGTCACCGCGGTCCGGGCCGCATCCGCGTACGGCGTTCGCACGCGTTCGCCGGTCCGCTTGAGAACGGCCATACCGCCGGGATCTGACTGAGGTCCTTCGCCCCTGGCCGCACCACGGACGCCGTTGAACGATGCAGGCTGAGCGGAGGTGTGGGCCATGTCCATGTCATCTACGAGGCCGTATCCCTCGCTTCTCCAAGACGGTTCCCGGTCCGGCAACGGCGTACGTGAGCACCGGGCCGCCGCTACCACCGCCGGGGTTCTGTACATCATCGGGACGGTGGCCGGAATCCTCAGTAGGGTCATCACGTACGCCCCGGTGCATAGCGCGGACGACCCGCTTGCCTACGCCGCGAAGCACTCGGGCACCGTCGCGACGGGGGCGCTGCTCGTGCTTGTCATGGGCCTGTCGCTCGCGTTCGTACCTGTGGTGCTCTTCCCGGTGTTGCGCCGAGTGAACGAAGTGCTGGCGACGGGCTACCTGATCATCCGAGGGGCGGTCGAGACGGCCGCCTACGTCATCATGGCGATCGCATGGCTGCTGCTCGTGCCACTGGGCGAAACCATGTCGGCAGGACCGGGCACGGCCTCACCAGCAGGCGTGCGTCTTGGCACCCTCGTGATCGACTCTGACGCCGTCAGCGCCGTGACTTCGCTCGTGTTCTGCCTTGGTGGCGTCCTGTTCTACGTCCTGCTGTATCGGTCGCGCATCGTCCCCCGCTGGATCGCGATGTGGGGTTTGGTGGGGATCCCCTTCTACGTGGCCGCCTACCTGCTCGCGATGTACGGCGTCATCGGCGCCAACTCCGCTGAGCTGAACTTGCTGGTCCTGCCCCTGGCGGTGCAGGAGATGGTGCTGGCGCTCTGGATGATCGCGCGCGGCTTCCGTCCGGCGGTTGCCTCGAGCACGCCGAGTGGGTGAGCGGCACACTGGCCGACCTGAAGCCGTAGTGGGTCGCGCGGAACTGCCTGGCTTGCCCACGGCAGCTGAGAGGCAGCCTTTCCTCGGTCGTGAGAACGCCGAACGTGACGCGTCGCCTCAGCCAGTCGAGTTAGGGCAGCAGATCCGCGCGTTTGAGTCGCGGCACATGGGCGACGTGACGTCGTCCATGACGAGCTGGCTGTCCCTGCGAAGATGCCCGCCCCTGAAGCCCTCGCAGGTCTAGGTTCGCGCGGTGGCCTTGGAATGGGAACAGGTGATTGTCCACTCGGTGGATCCAGTGACCTTGGGGCAGTGGTGGGCCGCCGCGCTGGGTTGGGTTGTCGTCCACTCCTCTGCTGACGAGTTCGAGATCCGCCCGGAGCCGGATCGCACGCCGGGGTTGGACTTCGTCCGGCTCGATGAGGGCACGAAGGCCAAGAGCCGACTGCACCCTCGACTTCCGGCCCGATGACAAGGACGCCGGGGTGGCTCGCCTGATCTCTCATCCCCGGGGCCGCTGTAGCACCTCGAGACATCGTTCACGGCGCCATCGTGGCACCGACTTTTCCGCGGCTACAACCACAACTGGCCGTTCCATGCAGAGGGCGCTGAGCGGCATGATCAGACGTTCGGCTTGCTCGAGGAGGCGCCGGGACGGCAGGGGTCAGAGGCGCTACCCTCCGCGCATGCTCCGGTGGCTCGGTGGCTGAGCTGCACGGGAGCGGCGAAAGCCGAGGCCAGCGGCGGTCTCCACGTGGGGCAAGCAGCCGAGCAGACGGAGCGAGCAGATGACACGGACCCGCATCCACAACCTCTCCATATCGCTCGACGGATTCGCCACCGGCGAGGGCCAGGCACCCGACGCTCCGTTCGGCCACGCCGGCCACCGGCTGCACGAGTGGATGATCGCCACCCGCTTCGGCGCCCCGATCGTGGGACGTACGGGCGGCACCGTGGGCATCGACAACGCGTTCGCCCAGCAGCACGAGCCGGGCATCGGCGCCGAGATCATGGGGGCGGGCAAGTTCGGCCCTCCGGGCTGGCAGGACGACGCCGACTGGAAGGGGTGGTGGGGGCCCAACCCGCCGTTCCACACGCCGACCTTCGTGCTCACCCACCGGCCGCGGCCGTCAATCGAGATGGCCGGCGGGACGACGTTCCACTTCCTCGACACCTCGCCCGCCGAGGCCCTCGACGTCGCCTGCGAGGCAGCAGCCGGCCAGGACGTTCGCATCGGCGGCGGCCCGACCGTCGCCCGCGACTTCATCGCCTCGGGGCTCGTCGACCACATCCACCTGGTCCAGGTGCCGATCGTGCTCGGCCGCGGAGTGCGGCTGTGGGACGGCCTCGAAGCTCTCGAGA